>NZ_CAIJDS010000009.1:0-161487 GCF_903819475.1 Rhodococcus sp. UFZ-B548 | reverse complement strand
GGACGAGAACCGCCCTGGCCTGCACCCGGACGCGGTGCGCCGGGAGCCGGACGAGGTGCCGGACGCTCGGCGGGTGCCGAGGAGTACGGGTTGTTACCGACGCGAGGTGCCTTCGGTCCCGGACGCGGTCCGCCGGGCTTTGCGCCGGTGGACGGTGCCGCCGGAGCCGCGGGGGCTGCCGGTGCCGATGCTGCGGGAGCAGCCGGAGCCGGGCGTGCCGGCTGTGCCGGCTTCGGAGCGTTGAACGTCGGGGTGGGGACCGGCGCCGACGGTGCTGCCGGAGCAGCGGCTGCGGGAGCCGCGGGGGCTGCCGGTGCCGGAGCTGCGGGAGCAGCCGGTGCGGGTGCGGCCGGCTTGGGGCCGGGACGCGGGCCACCGGGCTTTGCAGCTGACGGCGACGGTGCGCCGGGCTTTGCCGCGGGGCGAGCCGCCGGAGCGGCTGCGCCGGTCTCGGACTTGGTTTCTGCTCCGCCTGCCGACGGGAATGACTCCCGCAGACGACGGGCGACGGGCGCCTCCACTGTGGATGACGCAGACTTCACGAACTCGCCTTGCTCCTTGAGCGTTGCGAGTAGTTCCTTGCTGGTGACACCGAGTTCTTTAGCCAACTCGTGCACGCGGGCCTTGCCTGCCACTGCTCTCCTCACTGATGAGGTCGAGCAGGAGGCATCCCACAGATGTGGGTCCCGCACGACCTCGGGTTATCGCCGATGGACGTTCATCGTTGGTGCTTCACGGTGTGCTCATGAGTGCTTGTGCCTGTTCTTCTCGAGAGGTACTGCTTTTGTGTGAACTGCGTCGACCAGCTGGTCGACAGCGGACGTGTCCAGATTTCCGGACACTCGCAGTGCTCTGCTGAATGCTCGGCGCCGCTCTGCCAGGCTCAGACAACTCGGATCCAGGTGCAGCCATGCACCTCGACCGGGGAGTCTTCGCGATACGTCGGGGACGAGCGGGGAACCCTCCGGCCCCTGCTCACCAACCACGACCCTCAACAGATCGACAGCCGACCCTTGTTCCCTGCACCCCACACACGTTCTGACCGGCGAACCGGGTTTCACGCGCGCAGAATCCGAGGACTCACGTCGAACCATTGTCCACTCTACCGCCGAACCGTCTCGATCACTGCATTCCACCGTTATCCGTTGGACGTGGCGGGCCGGTCGGACGCGTCGCCAACGGGTGCCGCATCGCTCCGAATGTCGATACGCCAACCCGTCAACCGTGCAGCCAGGCGGGCATTTTGACCCTCTTTTCCGATGGCCAACGAAAGCTGGAAATCGGGCACGATGACACGGGCCGCACGAGCCTCGGGATCGACGACAGTGACGGAGACCACTTTCGACGGGGAAAGTGCGTTGCCCACAAACGTCGCGGGATCTTCGTCGAAGTCGATGATGTCGATCTTCTCCCCCGCAAGTTCGCTCATGACGTTGCGTACGCGCTGACCCATGGGGCCGATGCATGCGCCCTTTGCGTTCAGCCCCTGCACGCGTGAGGCAACGGCGATCTTGGAACGGTGTCCCGCTTCGCGCGCGACGTTGATGATCTCGACGCTGCCGTCCGCGATCTCCGGAACCTCGAGTGCGAACAACTTGCGAACCAGGTTCGGATGGGTCCGCGAGAGGGTGATCTGGGGGCCACGGGCGCCGCGAGCAACCCCGACGACGTAGCACTTGATGCGCTCGCCGTGTTCGTAGTTCTCGCCGGGAACCTGTTCTGCGGGCGGCAACAATCCTTCGGCGCCATTGGATTCGCTGCCGATTCGAACGACGACCATCCCGCGAGAGTTTGCACGCGTGTCGCGCTGAATGACACCGCCGACGATTTCACCCTCATGGGTGGAGAACTCACCGAAACTGCGCTCGTGCTCGGCGTCGCGCAAACGCTGCAGGATGACCTGGCGTGCGGTGGTCGCCGCGATTCGACCGAATCCTTCGGGAGTGTCGTCCCACTCCTCGCCGATCATGTTGCCGTCGGCATCGGTGTCGTGTGCCATCACTCGCACCGAACCGGTCTTGATGTTGACATCGATCCGAGCGTTCTGCTTGTGCCCCTCGGTGTGGCGGTACGCCGTCAGCAGCGCGGTCTGGATCGTGGCGATCACAGTTTCGATCGAAACGCCCTTTTCGGCTTCGATCGCTCGCAACGCTGCAATGTCGATATTCACTTGTCGAACCCTTCTTCGTTTTCTACGTCTTCTAATTCTGCTTCGTCGTCTTCGACACTGTCCACGCCCGAGTCGTCGGTGAGGTCAACCGCATCCGAGGGAACTGCGCGCCCGTCCGGGATGCCGCCCGCGAGTTCCAACTCCGCCTCACTGGGCTTCGAGAACTCCACCTGAACTACGGCCTTCTGAACGTCGCCCAGTGCAATCTCTCGCACGGTCAGTCCGCCACGGCCACCGATGACAACCGCCACGGAATCGTCGTTCAACGTTCCGATACGGCCGACCACGGTCTCGCCGGCCAGATCGATACGCGCTTTGCGTCCACGAGCTCGACGCCAGTGACGCTCGAGCGTCAGTGGACGATCGATTCCCGGGGAGGTCACCTCGAGGGTGTACGGCGTTTCACCGATTTCCTCGAGGCTGTCGAAAAGTTCCGAAACGAGTCTGCTGATCTCTGCGGCGGCATCGAGTTCGATCCCGGCATCGCTGTCGACCATGATGCGCACCGCGCTGTGCTTGCCCGCACTGGTCACGACAACGTCTTCGACGTCGTAACCCTGGGCGTGCACGAGTTCGGAGATCAGCTCGATCACCCTCTCCCTGGATGGCACCGGCATCTCGCGAACTCCTCATTTCAGTTGTCGTCGATTGTCCGACTTGTGTCGACTGTCGACGTGGGCGGCTGCGAGCATGAAAAGACACCAGGTGCCTCAATGCTGCAAGCATCCAAGAGTACCGCTCATTACGCGTCTCCGTGACCAGAGTGCCCGACGCACGTCACACTTGAACACGTGCCGCGGATTCGAACGATCGGCCGACCACCTGGCACGATGGACTGGTGCTGACGCCCATGACTACTACCCCACTCTCCCGGCGGAGTGCGCTCAAGATGACGGGAACCGCAGCAGCGTTGGGCGCTGCAGCCTTCTCGTTGTCCGCCTGCACCGACACCGGCACAGCGGAGGCGGCTGCAGAAGTCGACCAGTTGACGGCCCAGGCCGAGCGAGCTCGCTCCGACGCGGCAGCCGCAACCGCCGCCATCGCTCTTGCGCCGGACAAGTCGGCATCACTGACCACGATCAGCGCCGAACGCACAGCGCATGCACTCGAACTCGACGCCGAGATTGCGCGAGCAGCGGGCGGCGGCGCTACGACCACTGCGCCCCCGTCGACCTCGGTCGCGAACGCTCCGACGGGCGTCGACACCTTGAGGACCTCGCTTAACGATTCGGCGCGCAGTGCCGCGGATCTCGCTCGCACGATGTCCGGCTATCGCGCGGGCTTGCTCGGTTCGATCAGCGCGTCGTGCTCGACCCAGGTTGCGGTGTTGCTTCCATGATCACTTCGCACACCCGTCGAACCGAGAGTTCTGCCTTGCTGACCGCAATCGAATCAGAGAATGCCGCGATCTTCGCTTACGGAGTGGTTGCCGCGTTTTCGAATCCTGCCCGTGTCAACGAAGTTGCCACACATACAGCCGCGCACCGCGCGCGACGTGATGCGCTGGTTGCCCTGTCGACCGACGCAGGCGAGACCCCGCCGACAGCCGCGGCAGCCTACGAGATCCCGTTCCCGGTGACGGACGCCGTAACCGCGGCACAACTGGCAGCACAGATCGAATCCGACACCGCCGTGACCTACCGGGCATTCGTCGAACAGGTCGATACCGACCAACTCCGCGCGTTCGGAATCGACGGCCTGACCGATGCGGCAATCCGCGGCGCCGGATGGCGGTCCGCGCTGGGAACCGCTCCGTCCACCTCAGCGTTCCCAGGGGACCCGGCTTCGTAGACTGCTGTGCGCCTTTATTAACCGCCGGCGGTTAATAAAGGCGCACAGCAGTGCTCAGGCCTTGCGATGCGAGGGCACGAACCAAGCCGCAACCACGGCCACCAACACGAAGCAACCGCCGACGCGCAGTGCAGGTGTCAGCGCATCTCCGTAGCCCAGCGGCGTGAGCGCGCCACCAGCGGCAAGGAAGACTGCGGTGAGAACCGCGATTCCCAGCGCAACACCGATCTCGCGAAGCGTCGAGTTGGTCGAACTGGCCGTTCCGTGATCAGGCTCGTCCATGTCGACGAGGACAGCCGTGGAACTCGGCGCGAAGGTCAGGCCCATGCCGATGCCCGCCATCAGTAGAGCCGGAACCAGCGAACCGTACGTCACGTCGGGACCGATCAACGCGGCCAACCAGAACAATGCTCCGGCCTGGAGCAGCAGACCGGTCAGCAGAAGTGAACGGAGCCCGACCTTCGGCGCCAGAAAACCGGCGAGAGGAGCGAAGATCATCGGCGCTGCCGTCCACGGAAGCGTCCGCAGGCCTGCTTGGAACGGGCTGTAGCCCATCACGATCTGGAGGTACTGCGACAGCAGGAACACCGCTCCGAAGATCCCGATCGAGAAGGTCAAGCCGATGACGTTCGCCATCGAGAAGCTGCGTGAACGGAACAGACGTAGGGGCATGACCGGATGTGACGTCTTCTTCTCGCGAAGAACGAACAGCGCCAACGCGACTGCGGAACCGACCAACGACGCAACCACTCCAAGCGATCCCCAGCCGTCGTCGTTGCCGTGAACGATCCCCCACACCGCCAGAAACACACCGAGTCCGGCGAGTGCGACACCGGGAAGGTCGAGAGGTTGTGTGCGACCGGTCGATTCACGCAACGCATACAACGCGAGAGGAACGGCAACGATCGCAACCGGGACGTTGATCCAGAAGATCCCCTGCCACGAGAACCCGTCGACTACCGCTCCACCGACCACGGGACCCATCGCGATTCCCAGTCCGGAGACGCCACCCCAGACGCCGATTGCCATGGCGCGCTTGGCTTCCGGTACCGCTGCGACGAGGAGGGTCAGCGAAAGCGGCATGATCGCGGCTGCGCCCGCGCCTTGAAATGCCCGGGCCGCAATCAGCAGGGCGGGAGTTGTCGACAGCGCCGAAGCGATCGATGCAGCCGTGAACAGCCCGATTCCGAACACGAACATCCGGCGGCGTCCCCACCGATCGCCGAGCGTCGTCGCCGAAAGCATCAGCGTCGCAAAGCAGAGCGTGTACGCATTCATGAACCATTGGAGCTGCCCGACGGACGCGTTCAGTTCCTTCTCGATCACCGGCAGCGCACTCGTCATCACGAGGTTGTCGAGGGTAGCCATGAACATGGGCAGAGAAGCAGCAACCATCGCTATCGCGATCGGAACCTTACGTCCTCCACTGTTTTCCGACCCGGATGCGGCGTCCGATCCGGACTTCGTCAAAACGGTCATCGTGATTCCTCGATGGTGAAGGTGCCTTAAGGCATCAATTGATTACTTAAGTCGAAACTAAGCTATCCGGTGATAACGTGTCAATATGTCGATCGGTGCAGCTGAACCACGTACCCGCAGGATGAGCGCACCGGAACGTCGCGCACTGGTCCTTGCCGCGGCAACGCGGGCATTTGCAAAGGGCGGATACTCCGGCACCAGCACGGACGCCGTCGCCAAGGAAGCCGGCGTCTCGCAGCCCTACGTCGTGCGCATGTTCGGGACCAAGGCAGATTTGTTCCACGCGGTGTTCACGCGTGCGCTCGACGAAATCGTCCGCACCTTCAACGACAAATTGGACACCGTCACAATCGATCCGAGCAATCCGCAGTTCTGGGCCGAACTCGGATCCGCCTACGGCGAGCTGGTCCTCGATCGAGACCTGCTGCTCGTCATGTTGCACGGCTTCGCAACCAGCACCGACGACGTCGCCGCCGTGTCCCGGACCGCCATGTCCGGCATCTACACCTTGCTGCGCGAGCGCACCGGTTGCACGCCCGAGCAAGCCCGCTTGTTCATCGCGAACGGCATGCTGATCAACAATCTGCTCGCAATGATGGCACCCGAACACGCCGAAGAAGATCCGGCCCTCGGCGAACTCTGGGGCAGCGTCTTCAGCGACTCGACTGCGATCACTCTCACCGGCGACGAATCCTCGAGCGAAACCGACACCGTTTCCTGACCGGTCACTGGGAAAAACTACACACATGTGACTGAGGACACCCTACAGTCGATCCGACATGTCTCCGGGAAACCCAGACGAAAAGGACCGACGGTGGATCTCGCACAACGCCTCGACGCGCTCGAACAGATCGAGGAAATCAAGAAGCTCAAACATGGCTACTGGCGAGCATGTGACGCCAAGGATCCGGTTCGGTTCCGCAGCAGCTTCATCCGTTCAGGAGCGTCGATCGACTACGGCCGTCTCGGCGCGTTCGACGACGCCGGGCCGATGGCGGACATCTTCGAGAAGATCGCTCTTCGCAAGGTCGACGGCCGGTACGCGGTACTCGACATGCATCACGGATTGCATCCCGACATCACACTGACCTCGGAGACGTCGGCAGTGGGGCGATGGACCCTGCAGTTCCGCCAGGTCGACACTGTCGGACGCACCGAGAAGTTGATGACCGGCGAATACGACGACAAATACGTGATCGAGGACGGTGTGTGGAAAATGAGTCAATGTCACTTCACGGAGACGTGGTCGATCACCACTCCCCTGTCCCCCGACACTGATATCCCTGAGGGTTCGTTGGGAGGCCCCCGATGACCACGTCGACAAACGGCAAAGTAGCGCTCGTGACCGGCGCGAGTAGGAGCGTCGGTAAAGGCATTGCACTCGCACTGGGAAGCGACGGATGGACGGTGTACGTGACGGCCCGAGGCACCGTCGGCGCCGACAGCCCGCTCGATCGCACCGCAGCGGAGATCACCGAGCGCGGCGGTCACGGCATTGCCGTGCAGTGCGATCACGCCGACGATCAACAGATCGTCGACCTGTTTGCACGCATCGCCGAGGAACAGTCAGGCCGCCTCGATCTTCTGGTCAACAACGTCTGGGCCAACCCGGCGGGCTATGCCGGCTTCGCCGATCCGTTCTGGAAGAGGCCGATCGACGATTGGGATTCGCTGATCGGAATCGGACTGCGCGCCCACTACGTTGCTTCGGTGGAAGCGGCGAAGTTGATGGTCCCCCGGGGCAGTGGAGTGATCGGCAATATCTCGTCATTCGGCACCCGCGGGTACCTGCACTCTGTCCTGTACGGGATGTCAAAAGCAGGTTTGGACAAGATGGCCGCCGACATGGCTGTCGAATTGAAGGGAACCGGCGTCACCGCACTTTCCTTCTGGCTCGGGTTGATCCGCAACGAGCGGATGGAGGCGAGTGGGATCGAGAGCTTCGAAGGCTTCTCACTGGCCGAGGCCGAAACCCCGGAATTCGTCGGCCAGGTCATCACTGCATTGGCCAACGATCCAGAAGTGAACGCGCGCAGCGGTCACACACTGATCACCGCCGAGACGGCCGTCGAGTACGGAATCACCGACGCCAACGGGAAACAACCTGCGTCACACCGCAGTGCCTTCGGTGGCGGCCCGCTTTTCTGAATCATCGGTGGCGGTGGTCGCGTCGCGTGCCGGCACAGCACGCGGCGCTGCCACTCGCGCCTTCAGGGCAAGCCAGGCACACCCGATGACGACGACGCCGCCGGCCACGATCGAGGGTGACAACGCCTCACCGAGTATCAGCGCCGACCAGGCAATGCTGAGCACCGGTTGAACCAACTGTGTTTGGCTCACAGTGGAAATGGGACCGATCGCCAGACCCCGGTACCAGGGAAAGAACCCGAGAAACATACTCACGCATCCCAGGTAGGCAAACGAAAGCCACGAATTCACATCGGCAGAAACCGGAGCCTGGGCCATGGACGCCACCGTCAACGCAATCGTGACCGGCAGTCCGAGAATCAATGCCCAGGCAATCGTCTGCCACGACCCGATCTCGCGGGCCAGCAACGCACCTTCCGAATATGCCAGCGCTGCACACACAACCGCGGCGAACAGAAGAAGATCAGCGAGATGAAACGAGCCGAGTCCGCCGTTTGCGACGGCCACGAACCCTACGACCGATACCGCGCCGGCGGCGCTTGCCCACCAGAATCCCTTACTGGGACGCTCTTTTCCTCGGACGACGGCAAATACCGCGGTCGCAGCGGGAAGTAGTCCGATCACGACTGCCGCGTGACTCGCCGGCGATGTCTGCAACGCAAACGTGGTGAACAGTGAAAACCCCAGTACCGCGCCAACGGTCACGAGTGCGATGCGCAACCACTGCCGAAGCGTCGGAAGCGTCGCGCGAGTAACCGACAGCATCACAATCGCAAGGGCCCCGGCAACGACGGCGCGGCCCGCGCCGACGAACAGGGGGTCGAGATCCGCGACGGCGACCCTCGTGAGCGGAACGGTGAACGAGAACGCCAGAACACCGAGCAAGCCCCACCACAAACCGGATCGAGACGATGGCATCGGTAGCGGTGCCCGTGACGTGACGATAGCGCTACTCTTCATACTCATATTCAACGATAGCAGTAGCGCACCAACCTGCGAAACTGGTATTTCAGGCGCGAACCCGTGTGCAGGAGATCGAAATTGCACCGAGCAGTCCGACGAGCGCGAAAGCGTAGAAGCCCCACGGCACGGCGTAACCCGCACCCAGGAGAACTCCGCCCAGAATCGGGCCACAGATCGCACCGACCCGGCCGACACCCGCCGACCATCCGAGCGCTGTCGCGCGAATCTGCGGTGGGTGATTGGCGCTCGTGAAGGCGTAGACCAGTACCTGTGCACTGAAAACGAAGCATCCGGCGAGGAAGACCATCACGTAGATTCCGAACGACACCTTCACACTCAGAAGCGCCAGGAACAACGCTGCTCCCGTGAACCACACGATGGCTGCAGTCCGCGGGCCGATCTTGTTCGCGACGCCCCCGGCGATCAACAGTCCGACGACGGCTCCGGCATTGAGGATCAGAAGGAACGTCAACGAGGCTCCGAGGTTGTAACCGGCCTCGCGCATGATCGTCGGAAGCCACGTGTTCAATCCGTAGACGAGCAGCAAGCCCATGAAACTGGTGATCCAGATGGCGATGCTGTTGCGCAGGAACTTCGAAGAGAACAGTGCGCGAACGGGGTTGGCGGCTTCGGCGCGCCCAGCTTCGGACGTAGGCGCAGCCTCGAGCTCGACACCGTAGCGGGCAGCGATTTCCTCGGCCTCGGCACGCTTTCCGTGAGCGAGAAGGTACGACGGGGATTCCGGCAGATACCGCAACATGAGTGGAATCAGGACGACGGCAGGAAGTGCGCCGACAACGAACATCGCTCGCCAACCGAAAGGTTCGATCACGACGAGCGCCAGCGCGGCGGTGGCAACGGCGCCGACGTGATAGCCGGTCATCAGCATGGTCGACGCAGATCCACCGCCTTGTTTCTTCGAGAATTCGTTGACCAGAGCCAATGCCGTCGGAAGGGCGCCACCCAGTCCCACCCCGGCGAGGAAGCGCAGCAGACCGAAGATGAACGGATTGGGCGCAATTGCGCACAACAGAGTCAGAATCGAGAATGCGGCAACGGCGTACAGCAGCGCGCGGCGTCGACCGATGACGTCAGTGAGAGTGCCGATCACGAGGGCGCCGATGGTCATGCCGATGAGCCCGAAGGTCGAGATCATCGTGATCGTGCCGGTACTCAATCCCCACGCGTCGTAGTCGAGAAGTGAAGGAATGACCGCGCCGAGTACGACCAGATCGAATCCGTCCAGAAGCACAGCTATCCAACACAACGGTGCTACCCACATTGCGGCACGCGCCCCAGGCGAACCGGTGATCGAACTCGATTGCGTATGCGGTGCGGTCATCGGATCCTCGACATTCACTGCTTGTGGGCGTTCGCTACCGGTTCAGATCCAGTAGTCCAGATCGAGATCTGTTCGCATTGCGAACGCATGTTCATAATGAGCACATCGATTGTGTACGGAGTCACAACGCCATGTCAAACGTCGCGGTAATCTCGAGGAATGGCACTCTCCGAAAATGAGCGTGAACAGTTTCTGGCCGAACCCCACATCGGGGCGCTGTCCGTAGCGGACGGCACCGAACGCGGTCCGTTGACCGTCCCGATCTGGTACCTGTACTCACCCGGTGGCAAACCATGGATCCTCACGGGCAAGGATTCACGAAAGGCACGACTCATCGAGTCGGCCGGGCATTTCTCGTTGATGGCCGAAAGGCTCGATCCGACAATCCGTTACGTCAGCGTCAGCGGATCCGTCGACAAGATCGTTCCGGGCACCGACGAGATGCTGGTCGAAGTCTCGCGGCGATACCTGACCCCGGACAAGGTCGACGGATATCTCGAATTCGCGCGATCGCAGTTGGGCGAGCAGGTAGCGATCTACATGAATCCGCAGCACTGGCTGTCTGCGGATCTCGGGGCGATCTGACACTTCACCGAAAAGCGAAGGCTCGGCGCGCCGGAGTGGCGCGCCGAGCCTGACCTGCATTCGAGTGTTCTCGGTATCAGCTCTCGGTGAAGAAGCGCACCCGATTGAGGCGATGACCGCTCGCCTCGAAGCCGAACAGGGCGATGGCCGGTTCCCCGCACACGATTACGCTCGCCGTCACAGTTCGACCGGCAACCAGCATCTTGCTCTTCGTCACGCCGGTGAGCAGAGCGTTGACGTCAGCATTGGACAACTGCGTCCCCGCCGGAAGCTCGACGGGTACCGGCGGCGTTCGACCGACAGCGGCCGCATCGAGGAACCGCGAAGCCGCCTTCTTGCCTTTGTCTCCGACTCCGAAGATGCCGCGCGAGAATCCGAGCGCTCCGCCGATCCCCTGGTTCGAGAGCAGCTGCGGGGTCAATTTCGCGGCAGCCTTCACCCCGGCAACGCCGGCGGTAGCGAGCTGGCTCAGCATCGTTGCCAATTCCCAATGCGCATAGAGGGTTCCGATCCGCAAGGAATCGGGCTCCCCCACCAAGTCGTAGCGCAAATGCATCGGCACGTCGAGGACGACTCCGGTCGACATCTCGGTAGCGAGGCTCAGATCGCGCCACACTGTGCGGCCGCACACGATATCGCGCTCGACGTGGAAGGTGATCGAATTGGGGGCGATGAACGTGTCGTAAAAACTCTCGATCGCCGCCTGCCCGTTATGCGGACGTGAACCTACAGGGTCGTTGATCTGGCCGTCTTCGGCAAACAGCGCAACCCAGGTCGAGCGATCATGCGCGCCGACGGCTTTCGGGGATCCCTCCACGACGGCCATCAACTGCTCACGCACCACCGGCGCGGTCATGCGCGCATCTCGTATGCACCGTCGTACGCCTTGACCTGCTGCCACACCCGGTCGAAGCGTTCACTGTCCACAACAGGCTTCCGCACTGCGGCCAAGGCCCACTTCTGCTGCTCCGGCGTCGACGACGGCTTTCCGTGCAGTGCGATCGCGTATCCCGAGAAGTCGCGAATCTGGAAGTCGAAGATCTGATCGACAACGTCGGCGTCGAGTCCGCTGATCTCGGCCTGCTCGAGAATCAGATGACCGTAGACGACGAGGGAGAACAGGTGCCCGACATTGAGCATGAAATCGAGATCCTTCTGCTGCTGCGCGTCCGGCGCTGCGGCAGTGAGCAATTCGGTGAGTGCGATCGCCTGCTCGTAGAAACGAGCGACGTTCGGGATCGAAGAGTGCTTCTCGTAGACGGGCTTCCACTCGTGGAACTGGATCTTCGCAGCGCCGCGGGTCGGTCCCTGATTCCAGAAGAACTCGTCGTCGGCTGCGTCGTCGCGCGTGACGATCTCCGGGAACTCCGCGGGGTTGAACAGGTAGTTCGGCAAGAACTTGAGGATCAGGCCGACGTTGACGTGGACGGTGCCCTCGAGCTTGGGCAGCGTGCCGATCATCTGCGCTGCTTCACGGAAGTACGTGGACTTCTCGTACCCCTTTGCCGCGATCACGTCGTGCAGCAACCCGACGACCTTTTCACCTTCCGAGGTGACCTTGGCCTTGGTCATGGGATTGAACAGCAGGTAGCGACGGTCTTCGAGGCTGGCGCTGCGGAAGTAGTCGACCGCCCGCGCGCTGAACTGTTTCATCGCGATCAGACGTGAGTACGCGTCGACGAAGGCGGCGCGTACATGGGCGAAGTCGGTGACCGGATTACCGTAGAGAATTCGATTCTGCGCGTGAGTGATTGCTTCGAAGAACGCATGTTCGGTGATCCCGATGGAGCCGGTGCACAGGTTGAACTTTCCGACGTTGACCGTGTTGAGCGCGGCCTCGAATGCGGCGACGCCGGTGTGCAGAATGTCTTCCTCGCGCACCGGGTAGTCGTCGAGGCGGAAATTGCTGACGTACATTTGGCCGCGCAGGACATTGTCCACAAGCTGATAGTTCGGATGTGCACTGTCGGCGACGAAGAACACGTAGCCTTCGGGACCCTCGACGTCGGTACGACGCCCGAACACAGACACCATTCCGGCTACGTTGCCGTTTCCGATGTAGTACTTCTCGCCGCTCGCGCGGAAGGCGACGTCGCCGTCGGTGGGAGTGAGAAGCATGTCGGTGGAGTACACGTCGGCGCCGCGATCACGCTCGGACAGGCCGAACGCCATGACACCACCGTCGACGAGTTCCTGCGCTGCACGCTTCTTCGCTGCGTCGTTGTCACTCATCCAGATCGGTCCGAGTCCGAGGATCGTGACCTGCCAGGCGTACCAGTAAGCGAGTCCGTAGAAACCGAAGATCTCACTCAAGGCCGCGTTGCGGGCACCGTCCCAACGACGGTTCTCGTCACCGTCGGCGAATGCCGCCGGAGTCTGGAACGTCGCGAACAACTTCTCCTTGCCGACGAACTCGAGAAAGTCGGAGACCCACACTGCGTCGAGGTCGTCCTGAAGCAGTTGCTTCTTGCCGCGGTTCTCGAACCATTCGATGGTGGCTCGCAGCAAACGGCGGGTCTCCGGATCGAACTGAGCGGGGTCGTAAGTATGGGGGTTGAAGAGCAATCCATCGGTGCCAGACACGTCATTACCTTTCGTCGATGACGCTAAACTACCAGCGGGTAACTTTCCGCGGTGCGATTCATGGAAGACCTGCGATTCTTCGCGAATGCCACAGGTCCATCGGATTCCACGTGCCCGCCCGAGCACGCGTGATCGGATAGCACGCCAATCCCAGCAACAACGCAGACATGTGGCCGATGGCGGTGAAATTGGTGGCGAAAATCAGAGGTACACCGTAGAAGACCAACAGCCCCGCGAGATAGACGTATCGCCACGGATCGACGATGCGGTACACCAGAATCCCCATGATGCCGGCCAGACCGTAGCTCACTCCCACGTCGAGAGTGTTGACCGCCGACTCCGCCACGTATCCGTGCCGAATACCTTCGTACAGAACACCTTCGCTGATGTACGTGGCTCCGACGTGGGCGATGACGACAACACACAGCCACCGCCACGTCCCGAGCCAACGCTCAGCCGTTGCATGAAAGATGGTGAAGAGAAGCAGGTATCCCAACCAACCGCCACCTTCGAGCCAGAAGGCACTCGAGAACAGGACTCGTAGCGGGTCTTCGGCCAGGTGATGCAGATTGGTCGAGCGCTTGCCGAGAAAACGCTCCTCGACATTGTCAGGCAGATGCCGCAGGAACAGTGTGGTGAACAGCAGGGCCAGCAACCAGACGTAGGTACCGGGAGCACTGCGCACCCATCGCCATGCCGCCTTTGCTGCCCCCAGCATCCTCACCGCTTCGAGTCTGCGCTCACTCGTTCACTACTGCAACGGCAAACCCGTCCCATCCCTTCGAACCCACGGTTTGAATGGCGGTGCCGTCGAGTTTCGGCTCGGCCGCGATCATCTCCAACACCGCTCGGCTCGCTTTGACGCGCTCATCGTCGATATCCGGGTTGGACACATGTCCCCCACGCACCACGTTGTCCACGATGATGACGGTTCCGGGATGCGAAAGGGCCAACGCCCACCGCACGTACTCGGTGTTGTTCTCCTTGTCGGCGTCGATGAAGACCAAGTCGAAAGGTCCCAACTCTTCCTTCGCGATCGACGGGAGGCTGTCGAGCGCAGCCCCGACGCGGATGTCGACACGGTCAGCCAAGCCGGCGCGCTCGATATTCGCCCGAGCGACATCCGCATGGGTGAGATCGAATTCCAGCGTGATGACTTGGCCCGAGGGGCCGACCGCGCGAGCGAGCCAGATCGTGCTGTATCCGCCGAGCGTTCCGATCTCGAGGACATTGCGCGCCAAGCACATTCGCGCCAGAAGGTTGAGGAGCTTGCCCTGGTTCGGCGCCACGTCGATCGGAGGGAGGCCGGCCTCGGAGTTGGCGGCGAGTGCCGCGTCGAGAACCGGATCTTCACCTACCAACGTGGAGACAAGGTAACCGTCGACTTCTGCCCAATCCGGTTCGCGTTCCATAGCCACGATTGTGGCAGAAAAGAAGGGCCGCCGCAGACACCTCGGAAGGTGGCTGCGGCGGCCCAGACGACTATTCGAATCAGCCGCGAACTGCGCTGATGATCTCCTCGATCGCCGAGACGGCGTCGATCTCACGGCTCTCGCCGGTGAAGCGGTCGCGAATCTCGACCTTGCCGTCGGCCCAACCACGGCCGACGACAACGATCAGCGGAACGCCGATCAGCTCGGAGTCCTTGAACTTCACGCCCGGCGATGCCTTGCGGTCGTCGAGGATTACTTCGAGTCCGGCACGGTCGAGTTGCGCGGCGAGGCCTTCGGCGCCTTCGCGTGCAGTCTCGTCCTTGTTCGCGATGACGAGGTAGACGTCGGCCGGTGAAACTTCGGCAGGCCAGCGCAGACCCTTCTCGTCATGGTGCTGCTCGGCAATGACGGCCACCAGACGCGAGACGCCGACGCCGTACGAACCCATGGTCGGGCGGACGGGCTTGCCGTTCTCGGCGAGGACGTCGACGGTGAAGACATCGGTGTACTTGCGGCCGAGCTGGAAGACGTGCCCGATCTCGATACCGCGAGCCGAGACCAGCGTGCCGGCGCCGTCGGGAGAGGCGTCGCCGTCACGAACCTCGGCGGCTTCGATGGTTCCGTCAGGGGTGAAGTCGCGACCGGCAACGAGGCCGACCACGTGCTTGCCGTCTTCGTCGGCGCCGGTAATCCAGCTGGTGCCGTCGACGACGCGCGGGTCGACAAGGTAGCGAACGCCGTTGGCCTGCAGTGCCTTCGGGCCGATGTAACCCTTGGCCAGGAACGGGTTGTTCTTGAAGTCGGTCTCGGTGATCATCACGAACTCGGCCGGCTCCAGCGAAGCTTCGAGGCGCTTTTCGTCGACCTCACGGTCGCCGGGGATGCCGATACCGAGCAGTTCCCACTCGCCGCCGGGCAGGCGGGTCTTGACCATGATGTTCTTGAGAGTGTCGGCGGCGGTGATGGTGCGGCCGAGGTCGGCACCGTTCGCCCAGTCCACGAGCGTGTCGATGGTGGGTGTGTTCGCGGTGTCGTACACCTTGGCTTCGGGCAGCCCGTCGAACGGAATCGAGTCGGGAACAACAGTCTTGACGGCCTCGACGTTGGCGGCGTAGCCGGATTCGAGGCAGCGCACGTACGTGTCTTCGCCGATCTCGCTCTCGGCAAGGAACTCCTCGGACGCGCTGCCGCCCATCGCACCGGAGGTCGCCGAGACGATGACGTATTTGACGCCCAGACGCGTGAAGATCTTCTCGTAGGCACCGCGGTGCGCCTGGTACGACTCCGTCAGGCCTTCGTCGCTGAGGTCGAAGGAGTACGAATCCTTCATGAGGAACTCGCGACCACGCAGAATGCCCGCACGCGGACGCTCTTCGTCGCGGTACTTGGTCTGCACCTGGTACAGGGTGACTGGGAAGTCCTTGTACGAGTTGTACTCACCCTTGACCGTCAGAGCAAAGAGCTCCTCGTGGGTCGGGCCGAGCATGTAGTCGTTGCCCTTGCGGTCCTTGAGGCGGAACAGGTTGGGGCCGTACTCGGTCCAGCGGTTCGACGCCTCGTACGGATCGCGCGGGAGCAGAGCAGGCAGCAGAATTTCCTGCCCACCAATGGCATTCATTTCTTCGCGGACAACACGCTCAACCTCGCGCAGCACCCGCAATCCCAGCGGCAACCACGAGTAGACGCCTGGAGCGATACGACGCACGTAGCCGGCACGAACCAGCAATTTGTGGCTGGCAACTTCGGCGTCCGAGGGATCGTCACGCAGGGTACGCAGGAACAGGTGGGACAGACGGGTAATCACGAGGTGTAAGGATAGTCGCCGCAGTCGGCCGAGCGGGCCTCGGTACGGTTACAGCGTGCTTGTACTGCTGCCTCCCTCAGAAACCAAGTCCGACGGCGGCAAGGATGCGCCCCTCGATCTGGCCGAACTGTCGATGCCACACTTGACCGAAACGCGCGAATTGCTGGTTCAGACGCTGGTCGATCTGGCCGCTGACGTCGAGGCGTCGTGCGAAGCGCTCGGGCTCGGTCCGACGCAAGCAGACGAAGTGGAACGCAACGCCAAGCTGTGGGTGTCCGCGACGCGGCCCGCGCTGCAGCGCTACACCGGGGTGCTCTTCGACGCCCTCGACGCCAAGTCGTTCACCCGTGCCCAGAAGGCCAAGGCTCTCGATCGGATCGCGATCGGCTCCGCCCTGTTCGGTGCAGTCCGTGCGGGAGATCTGATCCCCGCCTACCGCCTTTCCGGCGGGTCCAAGCTGCCCGGGATGGGCACGCTCCGCTCACTGTGGAAGCCGGAGTTGCCGAAGGCCTTGGCGGCCGAAGCCGACGGCCTTGTCATCGATCTACGGTCCGGCACCTACCAAGACCTCGGACCGGTTCCGGACGCACTGATCGCAACGGTCCTCACCGAGAAGCCGGACGGCACCCGCACTGTCGTCAGTCACTTCAACAAGCACCACAAAGGTCTGCTCGCCCGTGCGCTGGTGGTCTCGCGTGCCGAACCGACCGACATCAAGGGGGTTGCGCGGGTGGCGTCGAAGGCGGGCTTGCGCGTCGAAATCGCGTCGGAGCGTGAATTGATCATCCTGACGGATTGATGGCTTCGTCTGTCAAGTGCCACAGAAGGTTTGGAATGTTTCGCTGAAAGACTGCGGAGCCGCCTCGGTGTAGTCAGCCCACTCGTCGCGTCGGTCGAAGGGATGCGTGACCACCTCCAGCAGCTTCTCGAAGGGAGCGAGGTCGCCGTCGGTCGCGGCGCGCAGGGCAGCGTCGAGCCGATGATTACGCGGAATGTACAGCGGGTTGACGCGATCCATCGCGCTCGCGGTCTCCGCGGCCCCGTGTCCGTTTTCGGTCAGGGCTCCCTGCCACCGCTGCAACCAGGGCGCGATGTGCTCCCGTGGCACGAGGTTGTCGAGAGGCACCGAATTTCCGCGCAATTCGTCGGCGAGAGCGCGGACACTGCCCGTCCAATCAGCACCGTGTTCCGCCAACAACGTCAGCAGATCGTCGACGAGCGCCCGATCGACAAACGGCTGGGCCAGACCGAGCTTTGCCGCGAGACCGGCCGCGTAGTGACCCTCGTAGCGCTCGTCGAAGGTCTCGAGAACTGCTGACGCCGCGGAAATTGCTTCGTCGGGTGTGGAATCGATCAGTGGCAACAGCGTTTCTGCCAAGCGCGCCAGGTTCCACTTCAGTACAGCGGGCTGATTGCCGAATGCATAGCGGCCCCCGTGGTCGATCGAGCTGAACACTGCCGCCGGATCGAACGCGTCGAGGAAGGCGCACGGACCGTAATCGATGGTCTCCCCCGAAATTGTCGTGTTGTCGGTGTTCATGACCCCGTGCACGAAACCGATGAGCATCCACCTCGCCACCAGTGATGCCTGAGCCTCGACCACCGCCTCGAGGAACTTCAGGTAGCGATTGTGTGTACCCGTTGCCGGAAGTTCGGTCAGCTCCGGGTAGTGCCGGGCAATCGCGTAATCGGTGAGCGGCTGCAATACCTCGCCCTGCCGGGCCGCGAACTCGAAGGTCCCAACGCGTAGGTGACTCGACGCGATCCGAGCAAGCACGGCACCGGGTTCTGCGCCGTTGCGGCGAACGTCTCGGCCCGTCGCCACCACCGACAGCGCGCGCGTAGTGGGGACACCGAGGGCATTCATCGCCTCGCTGACGAGATATTCGCGCAGCATCGGCCCTACGACCGCATACCCGTCGCCGCCCCGAGAGAACGGGGTGCGCCCAGAGCCCTTCAGATGCAAGTCCACACGCTGCCCGTCACTGCTGACGAGTTCGCCGAGTAACAACGCCCGACCGTCCCCGAGAATTGGCGCGTACCCACCGAACTGATGACCCGCATATGCCATCGCCACCGGTGTGGCCCCGACCGGCACCGTCGAACCGGACAGGACGCCGATCCCGTCCACACTTCGCAGCGCTGCTACGTCCAATCTCAACGACGCAGCCAGTTGCTCGTTCAGCACGAGCAACTGCGGGTCGGGCGCGGCAGCACCTTGCCACGGCACCGTCAGAGCGCCGAGTTCGTCGGCGAAGGTGCTCTCGAGGCCGGCCACGATGGTGACCGTCTCTGCTGTGGATTCCTGGAATGCGGCCATCACACGAGAGTAGTCACCGTGCGACAACCTATCGATCAGCCCTGATCGATGTACGACTCGAGCTGATCGCGTTCGCTCTTGAGCTCGTCGATGCGGCTCTTCACCACGTCACCGATACTGACGATGCCGAGGAGGTTGCCGTCCTCGATCACCGGCAGATGCCGGATTCGACGCTCGGTCATGATCGCGGCAATGCTGTCCACCGCGTCTGCCGGAACGCACGTGTACATCAGAGCGGTCATGACCTCGGACACCTGGATCCCGAGAAGGTCCGGGCCACGCTCGTGGAGGCGTCGAACGACATCGCGTTCGGAGATGATGCCGACCACCGCGTCGTCGTCGACCACCACCATGGCTCCGATGTTGTGGCGGGCAAGATCGCACAGCAACCCGTTGACCGTCGTGTGGGCGTCGATCGTGACGATGCTGTTGCCCTTGTTTCGCAATATGTCCGCGATCCGCATCACGGCACCCCGATTCGTCGAGACTCTCGGCACGTCCTGCAACGATCGTATCGGCTAGCGAAGCGGAAAAACAGGACTGATCAGGCGATTCCCTGAGCTGCCTTCTCCGCAGCCTGAGCCTGGGCTACCTGAGAAGGTGTGAACCTGATGCACAGCGCCGCGATACCGGCGAACACCGCGCAGACCGCGCAGCCCACAAGTGCGAAGGTGTATCCCTCTCCGAGTGCGATCAATTGCGCCGGATTCATGTCCGCTGCCTTGCCCGAAGTGCCGCCGAGCGAGAGCGTCTTCGACGTCGCCATCGCACCGATCACCGACAGCGCCAGTGGTCCACCGAGCGTCTGGGCAACCTGAGCGATGGCCGTCAGCGGGCCGATCTCGGTCTCCGGCACACCGGCGATCGCGCACAGTGGCAAGGGCACCATCGCGAGGCCGATACCGAATCCGATCCCGATCACGGGCACGAACAAGTTGGCCAGGTAGGTGGAATCGGAATCGAGAGTAGATCCGTAGAGGAGTCCGACGATCATGATCACGACGCCGGTGAGGACCAGCCAACGGGGTTGAACCTTTACGGCGAGCTTGGAAGCAACCGACGCGGCAGCGCCCAATCCGAACGCGAACGGAATGAACGCGATACCGGCACGCAACGGCGAATACTGCATGATGTCCTGCACGAACAGTGCGACGAAGGCCGTCATGCTGAACATCGCGCCACCGACGAAGAAGATGGCGAGGAACGTCGCGACACGGTTGCGATCGGCGAACAACGAGAAGGGCAAGAGCGGGTTGTCCGCAGTTCGCTCGACGAAGAGGAAGGCGGCGAGGGCGACCAATCCGGCCGCCAATGCACCGATGACGGCGATACTCCCCCATCCCATTTCCGGGCCTTCGGTGAGAGCAAAAACAACACCGGTGCACCCGAGAGTCGCGAGGATCGCGCCGGGGACATCCAAAGCCAGACGCGTCTGATTCGTCTCTCGAAGGGCGCGGAACGCCATGCCGACGAGCGCGATCCCGATCGGGACGTTGATAAGGAAGATCAGTCGCCATGACACCTCGGTCAATGCGCCGCCGATGATCAGACCGGCGATCGATCCGACGCCCGTCATGGCGGCAAAAATCGCGATGGCCTGATTACGAGCCGGACCCGCGGCGAAAGTCGTGGCAACAAGGGCGAAGGCGGTGGGCGACGCCACAGCTGCGCCGACGCCTTGAAGCGCCCGCGCTGCGATCAACATGCCCTCGTTCAGGGCGAGACCACAGAGCAACGACGCCACCGTGAACAGCGAGACTCCCGCGATGAACATCTTCTTGCGCCCGTACGCGTCACCGAGGCGACCACCGAGGAGCATGAGACCTCCATACGCCAGCGCGTAGGAGGTCAAGACCCAGTTACGGCCACTGTCGCTCAATCCGAGATCAGACTGCAACGGCGCCAGCGCGAGGTTCGCGACAGTGCCGTCGAGCACCACCATCATCTGCAAACCACTCAGGACGATGATGGCGAGCCCGATGACTCGAGTGGCTACCGGGGCATTCGCCGAAGCGGTTTCAGATGTTGGGGAATCAGACACAAGACTTCACGTTACCCAGCGTCGACGGAAAAGCCCGCGACCGGCCCGATCACGATGATCGCCGGAGGCTTGATCTCCTCGTCTTTGACGCGCTGAGCAACGGTCGCCAGATCGGCCCGAAGTTCACGCTGAGTGCGCAGAGTGCCCTCTTGGATCACGGTGACCGGCGTTGTTGACGGGCGTCCACCGTCGACGAGCGCCTTCGCGAACTGATCGATGCGCTCGACCGCCATGAGCAGCACGATCGTGCCGCGCAACTTGGCCAGTGCCGACCAGTCGACCAGCGAATCCGGATGATCCGGAGCCACGTGCCCACTGACGACGACGAACTCGTGGGTGACACCGCGGTGGGTCACCGGGATGCCTGCGGCCGACGGGACCGAGATCGCGCTCGTGATTCCGGGCACTACGGTCACCGGAACGCCGGCAGCGGCACACGCTTCGAGTTCTTCGTATCCCCGCCCGAAGACGTACGGGTCCCCGCCCTTGAGGCGGACCACGAACTTGCCTGCCTTCGCGTTGTCGATCAGCGCGGCGTTGATGGCCTCCTGAGCCATGGCACGGCCGTACGGGATCTTCGCGGCGTCGATCACCTCGACGTCGGGACCCAGTTCGGCGAGCAACTCCGGAGGAGCCAATCGGTCGGCCACGACGACGTCAGCGCGTGCGAGCAAACGGCGTCCGCGCACGGTGATCAGGTCGGGGTCACCGGGGCCACCACCGACGAGAGCAACGCCCGCAGCGGCCGGCTCGGCCGTATCGGCGAGCACGCCCGACTGAAGACCTTCGACGACCGCGGTGCGGACTGCTGCCGAACGACGGTGATCGCCGCCGGCAAGAATTCCGATACTCATACCGTCGTACTCGGCGCTGGCGGGAGTTACCGCGGTGCCGTGCTTCGCGTTGTCGGCGCGCACGCAGAAGATGTGGCGACGCTCCGCTTCGGCGACGATCGCCGCATTGGTTTCCGGCTCGTCGGTCGAGGCGATGGCATACCACGCACCTTCGAGGTCGCCGTCGGCGTACGGGCGCTCTTCGACCGTGATCTGCCCGGCCGTGGCCATACCTTCGACGGCTGGAGTGAACGCGCGACTGATGACGTGAACACGGGCACCAGAGGCGACCAGCAGTCCGAGTCGGCGCTGAGCCACAGTGCCGCCACCGAACACGACCACGCGTCGATCGGTCAGGTTGAGGCCGACCAAGTAGTTGGTCTCGTCTGCGGTGGACTCGCTCACTCGCACTCCGTTTCGTCGTCAGAATTGTTCAAGCTGGAGGGAACTTTACGGGCCGCCGCCACGGTCACTCCATCCCTGGCAGTCTTGGCCACTAGGAGCGGGCCGCCCCCGGAGGCGAGGATCGCCGCCGCTTCCGCGACGCTTGCCGTCCCGATCGCGTGCTCGACGCGAGTCGACGGTGACGGAACCTGAACTCGCCCAAGTACGTCCGGGTCGAAACTCACAATCGGGACGTTCAGTTCATCGGCGGCAGCGAGCAGAGCTGCAGACGCCGCCTTGCCGGTCGCAGTGGCGAGGACCACGATCCTCGCTCGCTCCTGCAGCACCGCGTTCACCGCAGCGACGATGTCCTTCGCGGTGGCGCTCGACGTGAATCCAACGCCTATACAGAGGTCATCCCCGTGCGGCATCGACGAACTTCGCGATCGATTCGGGCTGCCCCACCGGATGAGTGTGGAGATACGACGCGTGGACGCCGCCGCGAACAAATCCTTCGCGGACACTGCCGCCGTCCCAGGGCCGCCACCCCCACGCACTTCCGCAACCGTCCGCGTCTGCCGAGACGAGAGACGTTCGGTGGAACTCGTGACCGGTGACGCGGGAGCCTGCTTCGAAGAGGCTGGAGTCGCTGATCGCCACTGCTTCGCGGTACCCGAGGGTCAGGCGTTTCCCGAATGTGGCATCCACCCCGACAACACCGGCCATGCTGTGACCGTCCAAGCTGCGAGCGAGGTAGAGCAGACCGGCACACTCGGCGTGGATCGGTGCGCCGCCGTCCGCCAGGTCACGAACCTGCTGCAGCAGAACGGTATTGGCCGCGAGGTCCACCGCATGCTCTTCCGGGAACCCGCCAGGAAGGACAAGAGCAGCAGTTCCCGCGGGAAGCTCGTCCCGTAACGGGTCGAACACCTGCACGTCCGCGCCGGCGGCATTCAGGAGTTCACGGTGCTCGGCATAGCCGAAGGTGAAGGCCGGGCCGCCCGCCATGGCAACCACAGGGCGAGACACTGCGTGTGCGCCGACCTCGGCAACCGGATCCCATGCAGCTGCACCCACGTTCGAGGCGGCCAGTGCGCGAACAGCGTCCAGTTCGACGTGCGAGGCAATCAAGTCGGACATCGCGTCCACTGCGGCCACAGCGGCGGCGCCGTGCTCGGCTGCCGGAATCAGACCGAGGTGCCGGGAGGGAACTTCGAGTTCCGTCAACCGTGGCACAACTCCGAGCACTGCGACGCCGACCTTGTCGCACGCATGACGCAACACCTGCTCGTGACGAGCGCTCCCGACGCGATTGAGAATGACGCCGCCGATGCGCACACCTGCGTCGTAGGTCGCGAAGCCGTGGAGTACGGCGGCCAGACTCTGACTGTGCCCACGGGCGTCGATCACGAGGATTACCGGCGAACCGAGGATCGACGCTACCTGCGCCGTCGATCCCTCCGCCGACGGCTGCGAGTTGGCCTCGTCGATCTTTCCGTCGAACAGACCCATGACGCCTTCGACCACGGCGATGTCACAGCCGGCGGTTCCATGCCGGTAGAGCGGTCCGATGCGATCCGGGCCGACCAGAACAGTGTCGAGGTTGCGTCCGGGCCGCCCTGCCGCGAGTCCGTGATAACCCGGGTCGATGTAGTCCGGCCCCACCTTGAAGGGGGCAACGCTGCTACCGGACCGTCGCAGCGCACCGATCAATCCCGTTGCCACCGTGGTCTTTCCGCTACCCGAGGCAGGAGCGGCGATCACTACGGCCGGAGTGGAAGGACTTACCATTCGATGCCCCGTTGACCCTTTCGGCCGGCATCCATCGGGTGCTTGATCTTCGTCATCTCGGTCACGAGGTCGGCGGCGTCGATCAGCGCCTGCGGGGCGTCACGCCCCGTGATGACGACGTGCTGGTTGCCTGGGCGATCGCGCAGTGTCTGCACTACCTCGTCCACGTCCACCCAACCCCACTTGAGCGGGTACGTGAACTCGTCGAGGACATAGAATCGATGCTCCTCGCCTGCAAGCCTTCTCGCGATCTCCTGCCAACCCTCCGCAGCGGCAGCAGCATGATCTTCCTCGCTACCGGCCTTGCGTGTCCATGACCAACCTTCGCCCATCTTGTGCCACTGCACCGGCCCACCGACGCCGGTTTCGTCATGCAGGTTTCCGAGCGCGCGGAACGCGGCTTCCTCGCCGACCTTCCACTTGGCGCTCTTCACGAACTGGAACACGCCGATGTCGAACCCTTGATTCCAGGCACGCAGCGCCATGCCGAAAGCGGCGGTGGACTTACCCTTTCCCGGGCCGGTGTGCACGGCAAGTACCGGCGCGTTACGACGCTGACGCGTGGTCAGACCGTCGTCGGGAACTGTCTCGGGAACACCCTTGGGCATCGTGAACTCCTGAGCTGGGATCTAGGCTGCGGCGCGGACGACACCCGCGACCTGCTGCGCTGACAATTCGGCAAGGCGGACGTAACCGCCACGTAGTTCTCGGGCCAACTCGGCTGCCAGCCCCAGACGCACGAGGCCGGTCTCGCAGTCGACGACGATGGAAGCGACGGACGCGTCGGCAAGAAGACGCGCGGCTACGCGGGCGCGATGCAGCGCGTCCTTGCCTCCGGTAGCCCGGCCGTCGGTGAGCGTGACGACGAGGGCGCGGCGCTGCGGGTCACGAAGCCGTTCCCGCAGAACCACTTCGCGAGCACGCAGGAATCCCTCTGCGAGTGGGGATTTGCCGCCGGTACGCATCGACTGCAGGCGACGGACGGCGATGTCCACCGAAGAGGTCGGCGGCAGTACGAGCTCTGCTTCACGACCACGGACAGTGATGACCGCGACCTTGTCGCGGCGCTGATAGGCGTCGCGGAGCAACGAGACAACCGCACCGGTGACCGCGGAGAGGCGGTCGCGTGCTGCCATCGACCCCGACGCGTCGACAACGAAGACGATCAGATTGCCTTCTCGCCCTTCACGAATCGCGCCGCGGAGATCAGCAGGTGCCAGCCGCAGCCGTCCAGCAGTGCGGCCGCGCGCAACTTGAGACTCGGCTGCGGCGAAGACCGTGCTCGTCAGATGCAATCCGTGGCCACGTTCCCGCGTGGACCGCACGACTCGTCCACGGGACGACATGGACCGCGAGCGGCGTCCCGGTGCACCTTCGCCGACACCAGGAACCTCGAGGAGCTTGGCCTTGAATTCGCCGGCCGGTGGCGCCGAGGGGCGATCGGTAGCGCGTACTCCCCCACCAGGTCCGTCAGGGTCTTCCGGGCCGTCGTCGTCCGGACCCTCGTCGTCCGGACCGCCGTCTTCGGGGCCACCATCTTCCGGGCCACGGTCTTCGTCAGGGCCACGGTCTTCGGGATTCTCGGGAGGTTCGGGCTCTCCGTCGCGCGCGTCGTCCTCTACCTGCGACTGGGCGTCCTGATCGGCCTGCTCGAGTGCATCGTCCAACTGCTGCTGATCCAGGCCGGGCTCGTCGAACGGATCGCGGCGGCGGCGATGCGGCAGCGTCAGTTCCGCAGCCACTCGCACGTCCTCCGCAGTGACCTCACTGTCGCCTCGCCAGGCAGCGTGGGCGGTCGCGGTGCGCGCCAGCACCAAGTCCGCGCGCATACCGTCGACGTCGAACGACGCACACAGTGAGGCGATACGACGCAGCTCGCGGTTGCTCAGCTCGACCGAGTCCAGTTTCCCACGCGCCGTGAGGATTTCGGACGCGAGCTCTTCATCGGCGGATTCGTACCGAGCGACAAACGCCTCGGGGTCGCGCTCGTAGTCGAGCCGGCGACGCACCACTTCCATGCGTACGTCGACGTCGCGGGAAGCTGCGACATCGACCGCCAGTCCGAAACGGTCCAACAACTGTGGACGCAGTTCTCCCTCTTCGGGATTCATCGTGCCGACGAGTACGAATTTGGCCGGGTGCGAATGGGAGATTCCGTCACGCTCGATGTGAACGCGACCCATCGCCGCGGCGTCGAGAAGCACGTCGACCAGGTGGTCGTGAAGCAGATTCACCTCGTCGACGTACAGAACTCCCTGGTGAGCCGCGGCGAGCAGTCCAGGTTGGAAAGCGCGCTCACCGTCGCGGAGAACCTTTTCGAGGTCGATGGACCCGATCACTCGGTCCTCGGTGGCGCCGACGGGCAGTTCCACCAAGCGGGCCGGTCGTGTCGTTCCGGCGTCGTCGACCGCGGGCAGCAGCGCAGTCAGCGCGCGCACGACCGTCGACTTGGCAGTTCCCTTCTCGCCGCGGACCAGGACTCCACCGATCCCCGGATGCACAGCACACAGAATCAGCGCCAACCGCAATTGATCCTGGCCGACCACAGCACTGAACGGGAAGCCCGCCACTGGTCGATCTTCTTCACTTCGCACGTCGATATCCCTCCACCTCTCGGTTTCCTCGCCGAGAATTTGGCTGCACTCGAATGTCGCGGCAACCTGGCTGAGATCTCCCGGTCAGTCGGTAGAGGAGAGATCTTTCACAGTGGCGGGACCGCGCCTGGATCGAACAGGACTTCCCCGCGAACATTCGGTATCGAAAAAACCCTAGTCGGCTCGCTTTTCCACGAGCCGACCAGGGTCAAATCTCCGACAAACTAGCTGACAGCCACGAAAGGCTCTCCCCCGCCACGGCGCATCGGGGTGTGCGGGATGCCGTCTTCGATGAACTCTTCGCCGTCAGCCTTGAATCCGTGCTTGGCGTACATCTCGACCAGGTAGGTCTGGGCGTTGATCCGACACGGCGCTTCGCCGACCTCGGCAAGTGCGGCCTGCAGGAGGCGGGTCGTGTGGCCCTGACCGCGAGCCTGACGCGACGTGCAGAGGCGTCCGATTCGGAAGCTCTTGTTTCCGTCGTCGTGCTCTTCGAGCAGACGGAGTGTGCACACCACCTGGCCGTCCTGCTCGAGCCAGAAGTGGCGTGTTTCCGTCAGCAGGTCCCGCCCGTCCAACTCGGGATACGGGCAGGCCTGCTCGACGACAAAGACCTCCACTCGAAGCTTCAACAACTCGTAGAACGTCTTGTTGTCGAGGTCGAGTGCCCATGAACGCTTCAAAGCTGCTGTTGCCGTCATGGGTTGGACTATCACACAGTCGCGACGGTATCCGCGACCGGAGCCGATTCGGAAGCACCAGCGGAATCGAGCTCGAGAACCTTCGAGGACCAATCCCAGACCTGGTTGAACAGGCCTTCGTTGTCAGTGAGTTTGACGCCGATGGACGGAACCATCTCACGAAGCTTGCCTTTCCAACCCTGGAACTCGGTCGGGAAGCAGCGCTCGAGGACGTCCAGCATCGCCGGGACGGCCGTGGACGCACCGGGCGAAGCGCCGAGCAGGCCGGCGATGGAGCCGTCCTCAGCGGCGACCACAGCGGTACCGAATTCGAGGACGCCGCCCTTGCCCTTGGCACGGCGGATCACCTGGACGCGCTGGCCCGCGGTGATGAGCTCCCAGTCCTGAGCCTGCGCCTTGGGCGCGAATTCACGCAGATCCCAGATGCGACCGGCTTCGTTCTTGGCGAGTTCGCTGACCAGGTACTTGACCAGGCCGAGCTCGCTGACGCCGACGCCGAGCATCGAGAGGATGTTGTTCGGCTTGACCGAGCCGGGCAGGTCCGTGACGCGACCCTGCTTGAGGAACTTCGGCGACCATCCGGCGTATGGGCCGAACAGCAGACCCGGCTTGTTGCCGATGACACGGGTGTCGAGGTGCGGCACCGACATGGGCGGGGCGCCGACGGCAGCCTTGCCGTAGACCTTGGCGCTGTGCTGGTCGATGAGTTCGGGGTTTGTGCATCGCAGGAAAGCACCGCTGACCGGGAAGCCACCGAAGCCCTTGGCTTCCTTGATGCCGGACTTCTGCAGCAGGTGCAGGGCGCCGCCACCGGCACCGACGAACACGAAGCGCGAGCGAACGGTGCGCTTTTCACCGGTGCGACGGTTGGTGACCTTGACGGTCCAGGACTTGTCCGAGTTCTGGGTCAGGTTGGTGACCTCGTGGCCGAAGTACATCTTGCCACCGGTCTTACCGATGTAGCCGATGAGCTGCTTGGTGAGCGCTCCGAAATCGACGTCGGTGCCGTCCTGGCTCCAGTTCAGGGCGATGGGATCGGAGAAGTCGCGTCCCTTGGCCATGAGCGGCAAACGCTCGCTGAACTCGGCCGGATCGTCGATGTACTCCATGCCGCGGAAGAGCGTGTGGCCGGCAAGTGCGTCGTAGCGAGCACGCAGGTACTTGGCGTTGGCCTCACCGTGAACGAAGCTCACGTGTGGGATGGGGTTGATGAATTCCTTGGGCTGAGTCAGGACGCCCTGCTCGACCGCGTGTGCCCAGAACTGGCGGGACACCTGGAACTGCTCGTTGACGTTGACGGCCTTCTTGATGTCGACCGTGCCGTCGGAGTTCTCCGGGGTGTAATTGAGCTCACACAGGGCGGAGTGACCGGTTCCCGCGTTGTTCCAGGGGTCGCTGCTCTCGGCTGCGACGGCATCGAGCCGCTCGAAGGTCGAGATCGACCAATCGGGCTGCAGCTGGCGCAGCAATGCACCCAGCGTGGCGCTCATGATGCCTGCGCCCACGAGCACTACATCCGTCTTCGTCTCTACCGCGTTCTGATTCGACACTGGAGAATCGACTTCCTTGTCATTAGCCGTGCGCGCATCCGCCTGCTGTGTTACGCCGAATAGGTTACCCGTGCGTACTCGCGCGGTTCACCACCCCCAATTGTGCTCTACAACGCGCACCCGAAACGACGATTAGATTGTGATTTGTGACTACTTGGGTTCCAGACGTCCTCGGTGACGGATATCAGCAGCTGACGATCCCGCTCGGAACGGATCCGGACGGCGAAGGCGAGGTGGACGCAACACTGGTCCGCTACCAACCGCGGAAGGAGGCGGTGAAGACACGTCGTGCCGTCTTGTACGTGCACGGATTCACCGATTACTTCTTCCAGAAGCACCTGGCCGAGCATTTTGCCGAGCAGGGCTACGCATTCTTCGCACTCGACCTGCGCAAGTGCGGGCGATCCCTCAAGCCGGGACACACGGCGCACTACGTCTCCGACCTTGCGCTCTACGACGCCGAACTGAACGAGGCGCTGCGCATCGTCCGCAGCGAGACCGACGGGAGCGAGGTGCTGCTCATGGCGCACTCGACCGGCGGTCTGATCGTTCCGCTGTGGCTGAACCGGTTGCAGCGCAAGCCCGGTGGCAGCGACGGCGCCGGAATCTGCGGGCTGGTGCTCAACAGTCCCTGGTTCGATCTTCAGGGCCCCTCGGTGGTGCGCAACGTCGGGACCACGGCGATCGACGCCCTCGGACGGGTATCGGCGAAGACGGTGATTCCGGGAACCGGACTACCGACTTACGGTTCCAGCCTTCATGTTTCGGCAAACGGAGTGTGGGACTACAACCTCGACTGGAAGCCTCTGGCCGGCTGCCCCGTCACCTTCGGCTGGATGCGGGCCGTCCGAGCGGGTCACGCGAAACTTCACCGCGGCCTCGCCATCGGAGTGCCTGCGCTGATTCTGCGCTCGAAGAAGTCGCAGTTCGCCAAGGCGTACAACCCGAGCGTCGACCTCGCCGATTCCGTTCTCGACGTCAAGCAGATCGCACGCTGGGCGGGTTGCCTCGGCGATCGCACCACCATCGTCCCGATCGACGGCGCCCGTCACGACGTGTTTCTTTCGACCGAGAAGCCCTTGGCCACAGCCTTTTCCGAACTCGACCTGTGGCTGGAGTGGCTCGACGGCCACCTCACTCCGGCCGCAGAAAGTTCGGCAAGCACAGCAAGCAACACACAGGAGATCGCGCAGTGACGCACTACGACCTTGCAATCATCGGCAGCGGATCCGGAAACTCGCTGCCCGACGAGCGGTTCGACGGCAAGAAGATCGCAATCCTCGAAGAGGGCACCTTCGGCGGAACGTGTCTCAATGTCGGGTGTATCCCGACCAAGATGTTCGTCTACGCCGCCGAGGTGGCACGCACCATCACCACTGCCGAGAAGTACGGCGTCGACGCCACGCTCGACGGCGTCCGTTGGTCCGACATCGTCAAGCGCGTCTTCGGCCGCATCGATCCCATTTCCGCAGGTGGTGAGCGGTACCGCAGCGAAGACAGTCCCAACACCACCGTCTACCGCGGCCACGCCACGTTCACCGGCGACAAGACGATCGACACCGGAACCGGCGAGACGATCACCGCCGACCAGGTGGTCATCGCTGCCGGTTCGCGGCCGATCATCCCGGAAGAGATCGCGTCGAGCGGTGTGAAGTACTACACCAACGAAGACATCATGCGACTGCCCGAACTTCCCGAGCACCTGGTGATCGTCGGCTCCGGATTCATCGCCACCGAGTTCGCACACGTGTTCTCCGCGTTGGGTTCTCGCGTCTCGATCATCGGTCGCAGCCAGAGACTGCTGCGGCACCTCGACGACGAGATCTCCGAGCGCTTCACCGAGTTGGCCGAACAGAAGTGGGACGTCCATCTGGGCTCCCCCCTCACGTCGGTACGCGGCGACGGCGACAACATCGCCGTCGAACTGGCAAACGGCACAGTCGTTTCCGGTGACGTCCTTCTCGTCGCGGTGGGTCGTCAGCCGAACGGTGACCTACTCGGTCTCGACAAGGCCGGCGTCGAACTCGACGACAAGGGCTCGATCGTGGTCGACGAATACCAACGCACCACCGCCGAGGGCGTCTTCGCACTCGGCGACGTCTCGTCGCCATACCAGCTCAAGCACGTCGCCAACCATGAAGCGCGCGTTGTTCAGCACAACCTGCTCCAGGACGCTTGGAAGGACACGTCCGAGCTTCGCAGCACCGATCACCGCTTCGTGCCGGCAGCCGTGTTCACCGACCCGCAGATCGCCGACGTCGGAATGACGGAGAAGCAGGCTCGCGACGCCGGACTCGACATCACCGTCAAGGTGCAGGCATACGGCGACGTCGCGTACGGCTGGGCGATGGAGGATCAGGAAGGCATCTGCAAGGTGATCGCCGAGCGCGGCACCGGACGCATCCTGGGTGCCCACGTCATGGGTACGCAGGCTCCGACCGTCATCCAGCCGCTCATTCAGGCGATGAGCTTTGGTTTGTCAGCTCAGGACATGGCACGCGGCCAGTACTGGATCCACCCGGCCCTGGCCGAAGTGGTCGAGAACGCGCTGCTCGGCCTCGACATCTGAGCCCCGCAGCCCTAATGACGCCGAAAAGGCGGGCACTCCGCACATTGGGAGTGCCCGCCTTTTCGTAGGTCAGAGTTTCACCAGGGGCTGGTACGCAGCACGATCTCGGTTGCGAGTTCGGCCGGTGCCGACTTGACGACGTCGTCGACACCCGGAAGTTCCGTCACGCGGAAGTCGGAGTACACGAAACGACCGCTGGCGTCGGCGATGGCCCGACCTCCACTGCCCACGACGACGGTGGTCGGAACCTCGACCGGCGGTACGCCGGCAATATCGCTCGCCGACGGATGTCCACGGTCCACGGCGATCAAACTCGCGAAGCGGCCGAACTGACGTGCAGCCAACAGCCACGCGAGATCGGCGCCCTCCCGGTGACCGACCAGGTTCACCCAGGCGATGTTCAACTCGTCCAGAAGTACCACGGCCGAGGTCTCGTCGAGATTCTCGATCGATTCCACCGCGACGGTCCGCAGATCCGAATGGTGCAGTCGCTCACACACATCGTCGTACAAGTCGACGGGGTCGCCCTTGCCGGGGAGCAGGAGTACCGCATGCTTGCTGACCGGCCCGTCGATCCGAACGGTGCACGAACCACTGCCCACCGCTACTCGAGTCAATTCCATGTCTGGAAACGGTACGCGATCCACACTGTGGAGGACCCTGGAGTCGACAGAAGTATGACCACTCATACATTCTCACCACCGCCGGCGAGTCCGATTTGTTCGCTCTGCACCGCCTCTCCCCTGAGCGAAAGTGGCTTTCGGCGCATCTGAGGCGACCGACGTACCGTTCGCTCGAGTGGGGGGGTGGGCGAAGCAACGAGCGCCTGACCGGAGGAAGCGCCTCGGTCAGCCCCTCATTGCCGGCTGATCTCGGTTCCCGTCGACGTAACAAGCAGAACCAGTGCGTCCGCAGTGCGCGCGCAGAACGCGTCACCGTCGGCGAGGCCACTCGTGAGGCCCCGCACGATGGTGGTTGCAACGAGAATGTCGAAGGCCACATCGGCGGTCGACACGATTTCCGCGTCGGACCGCTCGGGAAATTCGACACGCACGCGCTCGGCGAGCGCGAGCCGGGCCGGGTCTTCCGATCTCCGAACCAGTTGTTCGTAGGCGCCGTCTTCTTGGTGGTAGGCCGACAGCAGGCCGGGAATCGCTGCGCGCGTTGCCGGTTCGGCAACTCTCGCGAGGAACCATCTCGTCCAGGCCTGCATGTCGTCACGCAAATTCGACGTGGTCACCGGTAGCGCCGCATCCTGCATTCCGAAGACCGCATCCTCGATGATGGATTCCTTGGTCGCCCAGCGCCGATAAATTGCGGCAGTGCCCAGTTCGGCCCTTCGCGCGATGGCTGTGATCGTGGTCTTCTGGTAACCCTGCTCCGCCAGCAAGTCGCGGGCGGCGGTGAGGATGGCGTCGTCCACTTGCGGATCTCGAGGGCGCCCGACTCCGACGGTGCCGATGCGTCGATCTTTGCGTTCGTCCACAACTGCGGACAGTACCCGACCGGTTTCGCCGAAAACCATTACGTTGCGTAGCGCTCCGTAATAGATTGTGAACACCCCACTCCGTCGACACAAGGACCGACTGTGATCACACCGCACGACGAACTACTCATTCATCAACTCCCGACGACACTCGACCACGTCTCCCAAAGTGACCTGCGCTGGACCGAACGCATCGTGATGTACGGCTTCGACAAAACGGGCGAGATCAGCATCATGACGGGACTGGCCAAATACCCGAACCGCAACGTCCTCGACGCCTACGCGATGGTGACGCGCAAGGGTGAGGAAGCCCGCGTGGTGCGCCTGTCCACCGAGTTGAACCCTCAGACCGGAGGACTGGCAGCGTGGAGTGTGGGGCCGTACACCTATGAAATCGTCGAACCACTCCGCCAGGTACGTTCCACGGTCGACGCAAACGAACACGGATTGAGCCTGCAACTCGACTTCCACGGCGACTTCCCGGTGTACGAGCAGACGGCAGCGTTCCATCGCACGCGCGGCCGCGTTCGCGAAGACGCCCGACGCTTCTACCAGAACGGCACAATCACGGGTTGGATCGAAATCGACGGCACCCGCATCGACATCGATCCCGACAACTGGTGGTTCGGCCGCGATCACTCGTGGGGCGTACGACACGGCGGTGGCGGCGGCAGTCTGTCCGAGGGCGCGAACCTGCAGCCGTCCGAGGTTCCGGACGGAGTCCTCTATTACATGGGGATATTCCAATTCGACGACGAGGTAGTGCATTTCGCGCAGCGCGAAACCAGTACCGGCGCGCGCTGGCAGTTCGAGGGCGAGGTGCTCTTCCCGATCGGTTCCGGCAAGGACGCGCTACCGATCATCGACGTCGAGCACGACCTGAAATTCCGTGACGACATGCGGGTGGTCGAATCCGGCACTTTCACCGTGCACCGAGCGGACCGGACCACCGATGTGATCGAGGTGAATCCAGTGTGCGATTTCTGGCCCGGACTGGCCGGTTACGACGAGTACCGGGGGTACGCCTCCGGCATGTACCGCGGCAAGGACTTCAGCGACAGCTTCACCGTCGACATCACGAACCTCGATGAAATCCGGCAGGTGAGCATGCTCAGCGAGACGCTGTGCGAGGTCCGCATGGGAGACAAAGTCGGATACGGGCTCGTGGAAATGGTCTTCATGGGCGTGAATCCCCGCTACGGGTACACCGATTGGAGCAACACACGGACAGGTACGAACAATGACTGACCGAACAGCCGCAGAAGACATCGCACCCGCCCTTGAACCACTTGTCCGGGAGCACATTCCGGGTACTCGGGGCGCCAAGATCGTCAACTTCAAGCGCACCGAACGCGGATTCTCGACGGAGACATACCTGTTCGACCTCGATGGCGCCACTGGCGAGTCGAGTGGTTTTGTTTTCCGGCGTCCACCGGAGGTTTCGCTGTTCCCCGACTACGATCTCCGCCGCCAGTTCCTCGTGACACAAAGGCTCGCGAAGTCCGACCTCGCAGTCCCCCACGTTCGGTGGATCGACAGCGGCGACAACCCACTCGGCAGCCCCTACTACGTCATGGACCGCATCGGTAATGCCGAGGCGCCCAGCGACTTTCCGTCGTATCACAGTGCCGGAACATACTTCGAAGCCGATGAGGCAGGCCGAGCGAAGATGTGGTGGGGATGCGTCGAGACGATTGCGCAGATTCATCGCTTGGACCCGGACAAGCTCGAACTCGGATTCCTCGCCTACCCCAAGTTCGGCACCCATCCGGTCGAACAGGCGGTGAACTACCTCGACTGGGCCGTTCGTTGGGCATCGCCGGACCTACCGCCGATATTCGACAAAGCACTGGCCTGGCTGAGGGAGAATATCTACCAACCCGAACATGTGACACTGTGCTGGGGCGATGCCCGGATGTCGAACATCCTCTATGGTCCGGACCAGTCGATCGCCGGGGTTCTCGACTGGGAGATGGCCTACCTCGGCGATCACGAGGCCGACCTCGCCTGGCTGTTGTTTCTCGATTGGGCGTGTAGCGAATTCGAGGGACACACACCTTTGCCAGGCACTCCCAGCCGAGAAGAGACCATTGCCCGCTACGAGGAACTGACCGGCTGGAGGGTCGAGAACCTTTTGTTCAACGAGGTACTCGCTGCGGTTCTACTCGCTGTTCCGCTCCTGCGCCTGTCCACGCATCTCCAACTCGGCGAACATACGGATATCACCGCGTTCTGCAAACATCGTCTCGAACAGTTGCTGCGAGACGCGTAGTCGTCCGCGTGTGATTTTCCGCAAGGCTCCCGAATCATTCCGACGGGATTTCCTGCCACTCGGCGGACAAGCGCGAAACCCACACAGGCGTGCGCCGTTCCATTAATGCACGAACACCTTCCACCGCGTCCGGCTTCCCCATGACGCGTAGATGCAGGTCCGTTTCGATGGCCGCCACCGTCTCTGGTCGACAGCTGCTGCTCTGGCTCTGCCAGAGCAGTCGCTTCGAGAGTGCCACCGACATCGGTGCAGTGTTCGTCGCAATGTCTCGGGCGATCACCAACGCCGCCGAAAGGACTTCGTCAGCGGGCAGGCAACGGCTACCCAACCCGAGCGCGATTGCCTCGGCTCCGTCGAACGTCCTTCCAGTCAAAAGGATGTCGGCGGCCACAGCCATTCCTGCGATGCGCGGAACCGTCCAATGCGCCATCGCATCCGGCAACACACCGAGGCGAACCTGCGGAATTGCATACTTGGCGTCAGCTGCAAAGATTCTGATATCGGCCTGCATCGCGATGGTGAGGCCGATTCCGATCGCATGTCCGTTCACCGCTGCGATGACCGGCTTTCGCAACTCGAACGCCGGCGGATCCACCGGTGATGACGAAAACTGCTCGCCGTCAGGTGAATCGAAGGTGCCGGCGCCGTCGCCAAGATCTGCACCCGCGCAGAATGCTGGTGGCGCACCGGTCAGCACGATCACGCGAACGGAATCGTCTTCGTCGAGCTTTCGGTACGCCTGCCCCAATTCTCGACCCATGCGCTTGTTGAAGGCATTCCGTTTGTCAGGCCTGTCGAGGGTCACGACGGCAACGCCGCCGTCCACCGAAACCGAGATCATTGCCCCACCGCTTCCGTCCCGACGGCGTCGGCCGGATGCGCAGCCAGGACGTACAGAGATCGTGCGAGGGCATCTACAAAGCGGTCCTGACCCTCGAGCCCACGGGTCAGCCCCTGCATTGTCGTCGTTCCGGCCAGCAGATCGAACAAGAACATCGCGTCTGCACCTGCCGGGATCTCACCACGCCTCACCGCGTCGTCCAGCAGATCCTGAAACGCTGCACGAACCGGCGCACCGATAGCCAACAGACGTTGTCGCGCCTCCGCCGTCCGCGAATCGGCAAGCAGGCCAGGAACTCCGGCCCGCGCCGCGGGTCGGGCAGCGCGGACCAGGAAGATGTGCACCCACGTCGTCAGATCCACCCGCAAATCACCGGTCGACCGAGGCAACGGATGTCCGCCCGGTCCATGCACTGCTTCTTCGATCAGGGCTTCCCGTGACGACCAGCGACGGTAGATGGCCGGCGTATTGACACCGGCAGTCCTGGCAATCGCCGAAATGGTCGTCTGCTGATACCCGACTTCGGCCAGCAGTGTGCGAGCTGCAAGCAGCACAGCCTCGTCCTTGCCTGGGTCGCGTGGTCGTCCGATACGGGCGGGAGACTCGGTTTTCACCATTACATATTAACTCGTAACGTTATCTCCTACCTGAACGAACGCAGTTCAGGTGCCGGACGGCTTGGGGAGCCTCGTCATTCCGTAGACGTGATCAGCGCGCACCGTGAGGATCTGTCGACGCTCCGCAACCATCGCTTCGCGGTACTCCTCCCAATCGGGATGCTCCTGACCGCTGATGTCCCGGTACAGCTCGACCAGTGCGTCAGACACTTCGTCGTGAGGATCGGCCGCGACGGGTGTCACCACGGCAAGTCCTTCGATCACGGCGTAGCTCCAGAAGTCGGGCGCGCTGACGTGAAGGGAAACCCGCGGATCGCGGATCGCATTTTTACTCTTGGCGCGATCGGCTGTGATGGACACGGAAGCCGTCTTCGACTCGACGTCCCAGCGGTAAATGATGTTGGACAACTGTGGGCGGCCGTCACGCTTGACGGTTGCCAGCACGCCTTGTTTTCCCTGGGCCACGAGTGCGAACAACGCGTCGTCGGTGTCTGTGTCATTGCTCATATCTGCACCAACGACGCCGTGCGGCCGGTTTGTTCCGGAGGCAGTCCAGTTCGAAGATCGCGGACCGCAATCGCGCGATGTCTCTTCCCCCGATGGACGACAGCGGACAAAGATGGTCGACATGGCAACTTCTCACGACATCCTCCGACTGACTGCGTTCAGTTCGGATCCGGCCGGCGGTAATCCCGCCGGCGTGCTGCTCGACGCCCGCGGACTCGACGACCCCGAATTACAATCCGTTGCAGCCGAAGTCGGGTATGCCGAGACGGCGTTCCTCATCGAACCGGAACTCGGAGGCAACCCGCGCCACAGCCGGATCCGGTACTTCTCCCCTATCGCCGAAGTACCGTTCTGCGGTCATGCCACTATTGCGACGGCCATCGCTCTCACCGAGCGAGACGGCGACGGAACCTTCACATTCGAAACACCGATCGGACCGGTATCCATCGACACGGCGACCGACGAGGACGGAAGGTCGACCGCGACCTTCATCAGCGTCGAACCGTCGGTCTCGCCGATCGATCACGCCGTGCTGACAGCGCTGCTCGGGCTCATCGGCGTCGATTCGTCTGCGCTCGACGCGCGGTATCCCGCAATGCTTTCGTACGCCGGCAACACTCACCCGATCGTCGTACTTCGTGATCAGTCGACATTCGACGAGTTCACCTTCGATCCATCCGCAATGCGAATTCTGATGGACGCGCAGGGGTGGGCCGGCACGGTGACAATCCTGCATCCCCTCGACGACAACACCTTCGAAGCCCGAAATCTGTTTCCGGTGGGAAACATCGTCGAGGATCCCGCAACCGGGTCCGCAGCGGCGTCGACCGGCGGTTACCTGCGCAAACTCGAACCCGCGGCCACTCCGCGGCGAATCACCATCCACCAGGGCCGACACGTCGGGCGTCCCAGTGTGCTCGAGGTCGACATCCCAGTCGACGGCGGTACCTCGGTCACCGGCACCGCAGTGCCCGTCGTCGACGGGCAATAGTCAACCTCAGCGATGAGTTTCTCCCAGCCGGCGGGTCTATTCACCAGAGCGACGTCACAAGACCATCGCATCGAGCCGGGAGAACACCATGTCTGCAATCACGTCAACCGCACACAACCTCCACGTCACCAAGCCACGTGCCGTACTCGGCGCCACGGTAATTGCTCTCGTCGTCAATCTGATCCTGTGGTTGATCGGCCTCGCATTGGGCGGATCCTTCGAGATGACAGATCAGGGAAAGCCGGCGAGCGTCGCGCCTGGTGGGGTCATCACATTGACGGTGGTGCCACTGCTGGTCGGTTTGTCGGTCGCAATGTTGATCTCACTGAAGTGGGAGCCGATCATCCGCAGCGCCCAGATCGTGGGTGCAGTCGTGGCGCTCGGCACCATCGCTTTGACCATTGCCGCGGACTTCGACGCCGCCAGCACGGTCATGCTCGCGCTGATGCACGTGGTTGTCGCCGCGGGCGTCGTCGTCGCGCTCGAGGCTGTACGTCGGTCCCCCTCGAACTAGACAGCGGTAGGCGGCGCCGAATACGTCTCGACGATCTCGGCTGCCACGTCGCGCAACCGGGTATTCGTCGTCTGAGACTGCTTGCGCAGCATGTGAAATGCGGTGTCGGCGTCGATCCGATGGATGGCCATCAGCATGCCTTTGGCCTGTTCGATCGGCGCCCGGGTCTCGAGCGCACGTTGCAAGGCATCAGCCACCGCCTTGGCGGACTTGAAACGAGAGAAGTCGCCGATCGCGCGTGAGACCGTTGTCGTGAGAATCTCCATGACATCCGCGTCGACGCGGTCGAATGCCGCTGAGGCGCGTCCGTACAGGTTGAACGAACCCAGTCGCTGATCCGGCGTGAAGAGCGGCGCCGCGAGAAAGGACTTGATCCCTTCGTCCTTCGCCGCCGCCGCGAACCGCGGCCAGCGTTCCGCGCTGGTCTCGGCATCGACGACAACGGTTTCACCGGTTCGAGCGGCGTGCAGACATGGTCCGTCGCCGGCGTCGTATTGCTCGATGTCGACACGCAGAGTCCGCGAATCGGTATGAACGGCGGTGTAGGTCTGCCCGGCCAGATCGATGGTGACGCCGATGCTGTCGGCGCCCTCGATGGCGTCGTTCGCGATTTCGACGGCGCGCTGGAGCAAAACCACGAGTTCGTCCTCGTCGCCGATACTTCCTCCGAGCGCTGCCAGCAACTCCCGGACCGCGCTTGCAGTCAGCCGAGTTTCCGCAGCCTCGACGGCGACGTCAGCACCCGTTGCCGTCGCATCGTCCGGCATTACCGACGGCACCGAATCCTCGGTTCTCGGGTCGAAGCCTCTGGGGTCGAAAGCGGTATCCACGACGAAGCATTCTTCCAGCTACCCGGGCCGTCAGGAGAGTGAGTTCGGTGACAGAACCCGGCAAACCGCCGAGTCGTCAACGCCATCGGTCGAGCGCGAGACCCAGATTCCGCCTCGCCCGAGTGTGTTGGCCACGAACCGCGTCCGGACTCAGTTCCAGGACAACTGCGATCTGTGGATACGTCATGCCCTCGACTTCCCGCAAGACCCAGGCGGCGCGCTGACGCAGCGGTAGACGATCGAGTTCGGCTTCAAGAGCGTCGAGAAATGCTGTGCCGCATACTTCCTCGCTCGGATCGCGCAATCGAGTATCGACTTCGTCCCGAAGTCCGTCCACATCGGCGGCGCAGGAGCCGACTTTTCGATGGACATCCGCGATCTTGCGAGAGCAGATCGCGAACAACCAGGTCTTGATGCTCGAGCGCCGCTGAAACCCCGGAAGTTGGCGCCAGGCGGCAACGCAGGTTTCCTGGACGATGTCGTCGACGTCACTCTCACTGGTGACGAGTCGACGGGCAAATCGATACAAGTGCGGGCCGTATCGGCGAACGATGACGTCGAAGGCCGCATGATCGCCGAGCATTGCCGAGTCGACCAGCACCTCGTCACTGAAGTCGGTAAGCAAGCCGTCGAATTGATCTGTCACCGCGCACACTCCTACTAGGGAGCCGTCGCGGGAGTGAGGCCTGGCTATTCTACCGCGTCCACGTCGACGCCCGCGGGAGCGCTCTCAGGCTTCGAGTGCGGAGGCAATGACGGGAAGCCCGATCGGCGCCCCACCGTTGATCAGTTTCTCGAGTAGATCCTGATCGAGGTGCTGCTCGACGAGATCAGCGAGAAGGTCGAGTTGTTGTTCTCGCACCGCGGCAACCGAGGTGTCGGGTGCAGCAACAAAACCGGGAACCGCGATCTCACGCAGCAGGCTGCGCCGAAAGTCGTCACTTTCCAGGAGACCATGCCAGTGTGTCCCTCGAACAGACCCTCGCACACTGCCTTCCGGCACACCGCCCGAGTCCGCCAGCAATGGACGGTCCCCGTTGTGCACGACGCGTCCGTGATGAATCTCGTACCCCGACACCGAGATACCGTCGGCGGAACCGGTTACCTGCGCCAGCACTTTGTCCGAAGCGAATTCGATGTCGAGGTCCAGCAGACCGAGTCCTGCGGTGATCCCTGATCCTGATTCGACGTCATCGACGATGGAATTACCCAGCATCTGGTATCCGCCGCAGACTCCCAGCACCGCCTGCCCGCGGCTCGCTCGGGCGATGATCTCGTCAGCCAGGCCGGTACTCCGCAACCACTCGAGGTCACTCACGGTGGACTTACTACCGGGGATCACCACGAGGTCTGCGTCGCGGATCCGCGACGGATCGGTCACCCACGAAACTGCCACGCCCGGTTCACATGCCAGCGCCTCGACATCCGTCGAGTTGGAGATGCGCGGGAGCCGAACCGCAGCAACGGTGAGCCAGGCCGAACCGACGGGTGGGCCAGGGCGCCCTACCGGGGCGTTGCCGGTGACGCCAAGCGAATCCTCGGCGTCGAGCCAAAGATCGTCGGCAAACGGGATCACTCCGAGAGTGGGTCGACCGGTGAGGCTGCGCAGTTGATCCAGTCCGGGTTCCAACAGTGCAACGTCACCGCGGAATTTGTTGATCACAAATCCCGCGATCAATGCCTGGTCGCTCGGCGAGAGCACAGCAACGGTCCCGAACAGATGGGCCAGGACGCCGCCGCGATCGATGTCACCGACGACGACGACCGGAATCTGCGCAGCCTCAGCCAATCCCATGTTGGCAAGATCCGTTGCGCGCAAGTTGATTTCGGCCGGTGAACCGGCGCCTTCACAGATCACGACGTCGAACTCGGATCGAAGCGATTCGAGATCTTCGGCCACGACGGCGCGAAGCCACTGCCGATGCTGCATGTAATCGCGAGCACCCACCGTGGTCATCGCCTTGCCCCGAACGACCAGTTGCGAAGTGCGATCACTCCCCGGCTTGAGCAGCACGGGATTGAATCGAACACTCGGCTCCAGACCGCATGCCCGCGCCTGAAGTGCCTGCGCACGGCCGATCTCTCCGCCGTCCAGCGTGACCACGGAGTTGTTCGACATGTTCTGTGCCTTGAACGGCGCCACTCGGACGCCTCGACGCGCCAACATGCGACACAATCCGGCTACCAGAACGCTCTTGCCTGCGTCGGAAGTAGTGCCGGCTACCAGCAGAGCGCCGCGCATCGCCGAACTCAAGGCAGGGTGAGAATCTCTGCACCGGTCTCGGTGACCACCAAGGTGTGCTCGAACTGCGCCGTCCACTTACGGTCCTTGGTGACGACGGTCCAGCCGTCCTCCCAGATCTCGTAGTCGATACCACCGAGGTTGATCATCGGTTCGATCGTGAAGACCATGCCCGGTTCGATGATCGTCTCGACCGCGGGCTCGTCGTAGTGCAGGATCACGAGGCCGTTGTGGAAGGTCTCGCCGATTCCGTGTCCGGTGAAGTCCCGGACGACGCCGTACCCGAACCGATGGGCGTAGGACTCGATGACGCGTCCGATCACGTTGAGCGCGCGGCCGGGCTTGACGGCTTTGATGGCCCGCATCGTTGCCTCGTGTGTGCGCTCGACGAGCAAGCGGTTCTCTTCGGACACGTCACCGGCGAGCAACGTCGCATTGGTGTCCCCGTGCACCCCGTTGATGTACGCGGTGACGTCGATATTGACGATGTCTCCGTCCTGGATCACGGTCGAGTCGGGGATTCCGTGGCAGATCACCTCGTTGAGAGACGTGCAGCACGACTTGGGAAAGCTCTTGTAGCCCAACGTCGACGGGTATGCGCCGTGGTCGAGCATGAACTCGTGTGCGATGCGGTCGAGCTCGTCGGTCGTGACACCGGGAGCGACAGCCTTGCCGGCTTCCTGCAGCGCGCCGGCAGCGATCTTGCTGGCGATGCGCATCGCCTCGATCGTCTCCGGCGTCTGAACCCAGGGCTCGTTGCCCTCTTTGGCGGTCGGCTTCCACGCGTACTCGGGCCGCTCGATCTTCGAGGGCACAGCGAGGACGGGAGAGACGGTTCCAGGGACCAATGGGGTACGCACAGACATGCAGAACAGCCTAGACCTCGCGTCGCGCGTCAGCCGGATGCACTCCAGTTCCGGAAAACCGGATCGACGAGAATTCTGATGGGGGTCGACATCGTCTGTCCGAATTCCTCGAAGAGCTTGTCGCGAGATTCGAAGGTGCCCAGATCACGGTCGACGAATTCGGAGAAGTCCAAGCAATCGCACGAAATTGATTTGCCCCAACTGATCGGAGCGCGTCCGATCGCGTCGAACAGTGTCTCCTCGCCGGTATTCGTGAACGGTTCGAGCGCTGAGACCACCGCAGGTGAAACGATCTCGGAGATGTCCTGCCAGCGCCCGTCGACCAGAAATTCCGGCCACGCCAGCAGCACTGACTTCGGAATCACCGCATGTAGACGCCGAAATCTCGGGTACCAGAACTCCCCACGAAGTACGAGACCGCGAACTCGGGTGGCGATACCTCGGCGGCGAGACAACGCTTCGACGATAGCCAGTCTCTGACTGCAGGATCCGCGTCCTCGGCTCAATGTCACCGAGACGGGTTGCCGGTCGTCGAGGCCGTACACCGGCCGAATATTTGCAGCGACGCTGCGATGCGCCGACACCAGGAACTCCTGCGCCGACTGGATCGCACCTTCTGCAATGTCCTCGTAGAGGCGAGCCACGTCATCGTGGCCCCAGTCGAGAATCGGCGTCGCGGTTATATCGCCACCGGACACATCGTGGCGGATGTCACCTTGGCGGATTCCGCCGAGCAGCACGCACGTCATGTCTCAACCGTAGTGCGCGACCGGAATCGGTGGAGCCTGACAGAATCCGAACCGTGAAGAAATGGCTCCTGTTGATCACCGCGATCCTGACCGAGGTGTCTGCGACTCTGTCTCTGCGCGCGGCCCTCGATCACCCCGCCTGGTACGTCGTGGTCGTCGGCGGATATCTCGCAGCATTCACCGCGTTGTCGTTCGTCCTGCGGGAGGGCATGGGACTCGGTGTTGCATACGGAATCTGGGGCGCAACCGGAGTTGTCCTGACCGCGGTGTTCGCGACTTTCCTTTTCGGCGACCCCCTGACAGCCACGATGGGCGTCGGCATTGCCCTGGTCATCGGCGGAGTCCTCTGCGTTGAACTCGGTTCCCAGGTTGCTGCCGACAGCGGGCCGGCGGACCCGGCATGACTTTCGTATTTCTGATCGCTGCAATTATTTCCGAGGTCACCGCGACGTTGTCACTACGGATGGCGTCGCAGGACGGCAGCGACAAACGATGGCTCGCGGTTGTCACCGTGGGGTACCTCGCCGCTTTCGCTTTCCTCACGCTCGCACTCGACGCGGGCCTGACGATCGGCGTTGCGTACGGCATCTGGACTGCTTGCGGGGTGGCGCTAACAGCAATCGCATCCCGCATTCTCTTTCGCGAACCGCTGACCAAGCTCATGATCGTGGGGATCGGCCTTATCGCGGCAGGCGTGCTTCTCATCGAACTCGGTGCGGGCCACTGAACCCAGCAAACAGGGTGTAAGGTTTACCTAACTTTGCTTTGGAGGTAGTCCGCAGTGCCGATCCCTGCCCTTCGTGAAATCGACGGTGGCCTCCACCTGTCGGATTCCGACCGCCACACTCCGATGGCGCGCGCCGTCCCGGCGCCGTTCCAACTGACGACGTACATCGTCGAGACCGACCACATCACCCAGTGGCCACAGCACGCTCATGCCGAGCACGAACTCATCTGGTCCGACCGCGGCGTCGTCAACATGATCATCGACAATCAACTCTGGACCGTCACGCCCGGCGTCGGCCTGTGGATCCCTCGCGGGGTCCTCCACGAAGGTCAAGCCAATCCCCACGTCGCATTCCGCGCCACTCTCTTCACCCCCGAGTTGTGGACTCCCACCTGGAACGAACCGTGCATCGTGACCTTGAGTGAGGCAGCCCGGGTACTGCTGATACACCTCGCCCATACCGGAATGCCTGCAGAACAACGCCTTCGGGCACAGCAGGTCTGTGTCGATCTCCTCACCCCGGCATCGGCACCTCACTTCGATGTACCGATCCCCCGCGATCCCCGGCTTCGACAACTCGTCGACAAAGTGTTGTCGGATCCCGCCGACGATCGGTCACTCGACCAGTGGGCGCACGTTCTCAACCTCAGCCGACGCACGGTCACCCGGATTTTTGCCGCGGAACTTGCGCTCAGTTTTGCGCAATGGCGCACTCTGGTTCGCATGAGCACAGCACTGGGCATGCTCGGGACCGGGATGAGTGTGAACGCCGTCAGCCGTCGAGTCGGGTACGGGACGTCGAGCTCGTTCATCGCTGCTTTCCGTAAGACGGTCGGCTACACCCCTGGCAATGCGCTCGCCGCTGTCAACTGACTCGAGCCTGACCTGTTGTCGACATCTGCTGGCCCCTTCGCTACACGCACGCGCCCTACATTCACTTAGGTAAGCCTGCTCTCATGTGCGTACCGCACTGAGTCGTGCAAGCACTTCCCCGATCAATCCCGAGGAGTTTCGCGTGTTCAGATCTGCCCGTCAGAGAATTCGTCCCCAACGGAAGAGGCGAATTGTCGTTGCGCTGATGGTGGCGGCCGCACTGCCTCTGACCGCCTGCACGCAGTCGTCATCGGACGCCCAGGAAAATAGTTCGTCGGCATCTGCTGTCGAGGACGGCGCATACCCCGTCACGATCGAGCACGCATTCGGCGGCACCACCATCGACAAGGAACCGACCAGGATCCTCACCCTCGATTCCGCAGCGGCCGACACTGTCATCGCCCTCGGCGTCACTCCGATTGCAATGCAGAAGGACTCGTGGGCCGGCGACGCCGACGGCTTCCTCCCGTGGACGCGCGCGGAACTCGAGAAGTCGGGCCAGCCGCTGCCCACACCGGCGCCGTACTACTCCGACAGCGGTGAGCTTCTGTTCGAGCAGATCCTCAATGCCGCACCCGACCTGATTCTGGCCCCGTACTCCGGTTTCTCCGAGCAGGACTATTCGCGTCTGAGCTCGATCGCCCCGACACTCCCCTACGACACCAAGCCGTACCAGCCGAGTTCGTGGCAAAACCTCGCCACCGATGTCGGCAAGGCCTTGGGGCGCCCGGCCCAGACCGCGGATTTGATCAAGTCCGTCGAAAAGACGGTGGAAGAGTCGAAGACCAGCCATCCTGAATTCAATGGAGTCACGTTCGCCTTCGGGTCTTACATCCGCGAAGGCGAAACCGAAACGGCCATCTACGGCCCGGACGATCCGCGCGTGAAGTTCGTCGAAAACCTCGGACTCACAGTCGCTCCCGACGTGGTCAACGGTGCCAAGAACTTTGCAGGCGACTCGTTCCTGTTCGGCATCAGCATGGAAAAGCTCGACACGATAAACACCGACGTATATCTCGGATGGGCAAGCGATCAGTCGGAAGTCGACAGCACGTTGGCCAACACCCTGTTCGCACGGTGGCCGGTTATCGCCAACGGGAAGGACTTGTGGATCACCGACAATCGCCTGACAGCCGCCACCATGTACGTCAGCGTTTTGAGCGTTCCATGGGCAACTGACGAGCTGGTCCCCCAGTTGACCGAACTGGTTGCGAAGTAGCAGCTCGGCCCTCCTGATCAGAGACTTGTAGGCCACTCACTGCGCAGCGTTGCAAAAACCACAGTGTCGGTCCACTCGTTCTTGATCCACGCGTTCTGCCGAAAATGTGCCTCTCGCCGCAACCCGATTCGCCGCGCGAGTCGCGCCGAGGATTCGTTTCTCGCATCCATCTGCGCGACCACGCGGCGCAATCGGGGTGTCGCGAAGACCAGGTCGATCAGAGCGGTCACAGCTTCCGTCGCGAATCCTCGGCCGCCGAAGTCGGGCGAGAATGCCCACCCGACTTCGGCGGTGCGCTCGGTGTCGACAGCGTCCCCTGATTCGTCGACTAGCCAGGCACTCACGCTTCCGACAACCCGGCCCTCGTATTCGACGACAAGAGCCACCGCGCCCGCTCTCAGGTCGCGGCGAGACATTCTGGTCTGCACTGCCTCTCGCGCATCGTCCGGGCTCCAGGGTTCGTTGAACAAATACCGGCACACGTCGCTACGCCCGTAGAAGGTGAGAAGGTCCTGATGATCGCCGGGACGGTAGGTACGAAGCACCAGTCGATCCGTCCGAATTGTTACCGGCGCAGTCGTCGGCGTCATGCCTGCGTCCTCCACATCCATGCCGTCACGGTAGATCCTCTCGGATTCGTGGGCGAGCGAATATCGCGAGGATGTCCAGCGCTCAATGTTTGATTTGCCCCGTGGCGGGATACTTCACCACCGTAAATAGTCGCAATACGGAGTTACGCCAGGCAATTTCGCACTTGATACCAAGGGGCGGTCATGGCCGAGGAATCACTGGTCAAGCAAGGTGTGGCAAAAGGAAGCGCGCTGGGCGGAGCCGTTCTTCTCGTCACCGTCGGCGTGCTCGAAATTCTCCAAGGCATCTCGGCGATATCCAAGGACGATGTGACCGTTGTCGGCCCTGAATACGCGTACCAATTCGACCTCACCTCCTGGGGATGGATTCACCTCGTACTCGGCGTGCTCGTCACCGCTGTCGGAATCATGCTCTTCACCGGCGCGACGTGGGCACGGGTAGGCGCGATAATCTTCTGTTCGCTCTCGATCCTCGCGAATTTCCTGTGGCTACCCCACTCTCCGTGGTGGTCGATCACCATCATCGCGCTCGACGTATTCGTCATCTGGGCTGTCGCGACATGGAATCCCGACGTGATCTGAGGTCTCGACTTCGGATACACCCATCGAATTCAGCGTTTTCATCTGTGCGGCAGTAGTTTCCCTCCGGAGAGGAACATGATGGCAAACGGCACGAACGACGGCCCACTCCAGGAGGACGAACGTGCCGAACTAGCCAGGTTGCGGCAAGAGGTTGCAACACTTCGAGAGCAGACTCCCAGCGCCCGCGAAACGACCGTCGAGCAAGTCTCCCGGCCACCTCGACACGGACTCCGGTGGACTGCCGTGGCGATACTGCTGGTGTTGGTCGCCCTCCTTGCAGTCTTGTCCGTGACCACCCGCTTCACCCGTAGTCAGATACTCGATACGGACCGCTACGTCAGCACGGTCGCGCCACTGGGCGAGAATCCCGCCGTGCAGGCCGAGATCACGAATCAGATCACCGACGAGATCTTCGATCGTGTCGACGTCGAGGGGCTCACCACCGACGCACTCACCGCACTGACCGACGTGTCGAATCTTGCGGCCAACGCGCCGCGTCTAGATCAAGCCGTAGTGGGGTTGGCACCGGTGATCGCCGGCCAGGCAAAGAGCTTTGTTCACGACACGGTGGGCTCGCTCGTTCGGTCACAACAGTTCGAGGACTTGTGGATTCAAGCGAACCGATCGGCGCACAACGCACTGGTCTCGGTCATGACCGGAGATTACGGCCCCAATTCCGTCGAAGTCGATCAGAGCGGAACCGTCAGCATTTCGCTCAGTACGATCATCGACAGGGTCAAAGCAGCTTTGATCGACCGCGGCTTCGCCTTCGCAGACAAAATCCCCTCCGTGGACAAGGAATTTGTTCTCTTCCAGTCCCCCGAGCTGGTGAAGGCTCAGCGAGCCGTCTCGGCACTCGACAAGGTCTCAGCGGTGCTGCCGTGGTTGGGAATCGCTTGCGCGGCAGCCGCTGTCGCCGTTGCGCCAACCGGTCGCAGGCTCCGCGCACTGTCCCTGGTCGGCCTGTCGATTGCGTTGGGAATGCTGGTTCTCGCGATCGGAATTCTCATCGGACGCGCAATCTACCTCGACAGTGTGCCCACCGATATCCTCTCGCCAGACGCCGCCACTGCCGTCATCGACACAGTTCTGGTACCACTGCGCACGAGCCTGCGAGCGGTCGCGGTCCTCGGCGTGGTGATAGGGCTCGGGGCCTACCTGGTCGGTGGGTCGTCGTCGGCGATCGCCGTTCGACGAGGCTACGGGCAGGCATTGGACTTCGTCCGGCATTCTTCAAGCGGCCGTACGCCGAATCAGGTGGAGCGGTGGGCCAATCAGCTTCGTGTTCCGCTGCGCTGCGCCATCATCGGCATCGCCGCACTGTTGCTGCTCTTCTGGCGCTACCCCACCGGTCTGGTCGTGGGTTGGATCGTCATCATTGCGCTGGTTGCACTCGTAGCTCTCGAAGTGCTGGTTCGTCCCGCACGCGCCGCCGCGCAGGACGCCCGGCCTGACGACGCCGGAACCGACGACGCCAGGCCTGGGGCAGAAGATACAAAAACTACGCCAGCGCCTTTGCCTTGATTGCCTGGAATTCCTCTTCGTTGATCGCGCCGGAGTCGAGAAGCTCTCTGGCGTCGGCAATCTGCTGAGTCGGAGACCTGCCGGCGACGGTTCGAATGTAGTCACTCTGCGCGTGTATGTGCTGTTGAGCGGCCTCCATCGACCGCCGAGTCATTCCGTCATTCTTGACAACCACGTAGATCATCGCGGACAAGAATGGAATGACGAAGAGGAAAATCATCCACAACGCCTTGGCCCAACCCGAAGTCTCGTGATCACGGAACAAGTCGGTGATGATCGAGAACAACACGCTCAAATACGCCACAAAGGCAAAGCAGACGAAGATGAACCAGAAGAATTCCCAGAAACCTTCCATGTCAACGCTCCCTGTACTCGGTTTACACATAAGGAGTTCGGGAGGCTGACATTCCGCGCCTGAAATCTGCAGTCGGCCAAAACTCCCTGGTCCAAGGTCATTTCAGTATGCGCCGACGACGTCCGTTCCGGCTACAGTTCGAGAGGGTTCAGCACTGCGGACCGTTCATCCATTATCGGAATCACGATCATCCGGTTCGAGATCTCGTGTCTGGCCGCCTTTTCGACAAGGAGAGGCACGAAATCACGTATCCGACACCCCGCAAAACGTTGGTGAATTGTTCGCACTCTGTTTTCGATCTCCGGTGGAGGAACATTCGGATACCGGGAAATCAGGCGAGTGATCACCCGCTCGACGTGGAGCAACTCTTCGTCGCCAGTCATTCATTAATGGTCGTCCGTCCAGGCGACTGCGTCAAGACTCGAAACAGGTTCGAAAACAACACGATTCGGGTCTCGATCACGGAGAGAATAGGTTGACCGAATACGGGGCATACACATACGAGCGGACGATGCCCCGCGCGCTCACGTCTCCAAGGAGTGGAAGTGGGAAAGAACGCTCGGATTCTTCACGACGACGCGGCACTCGTCGCAGAAAAACCGATGAAGAACAAGGTATACCGCCACGAACTCAAGCCGATGCACGGTGAGCTCGTGGCTTTGCAGGAGTGGGTCAAATCGTCTGGCGCCAAGGTCTGCATCGTGTTCGAAGGCCGAGATACCGCGGGGAAGGGCGGAGTAATCAAAGCCATCACCGAACGCGTGAGTCCACGAGTGTTCCGGGTGGTTGCTCTACCGGCGCCGACCGAGCGAGAGCATTCGCAGATGTATGTCCAGCGTTACGTCCCACATCTCCCGGCGGCGGGCGAGATCGTCATCTTCGACCGAAGTTGGTACAACCGTGCCGGAGTCGAACGAGTGATGGGCTTTTGCACCGAAGAACAGGCTCATCAATTTCTCCAGCTCATTCCGACCGTCGAACGCGCGATCGTGGAATCGGGAGTCATCCTGCTCAAGTACTGGCTCGAGGTCAGCGAAGAACAGCAGCTCTTACGTCTGCAAAGCCGGATCGACGATCCTCGAAAGATCTGGAAGCTGTCGAATCTCGATCTGAAGTCGTTCAGTCATTGGTACGACTACTCGCGTGCTCGCGACGAGATGTTTCGCTTCACCGACACCGGCTGGGCGCCCTGGTATGTCGCAAACAACGACGACAAGAAACGCGGACGACTCAACATCATCAGTCACATTTTGAGTCAGATCCCCTACGAGCCCGTGCAATCCACTGACATCACCCTGCCGAAACGGCAGAAGGCCCACGGCTACCAGACGCCCAAACAACCGCTTCACTGGATTCCGACCCGGTATTGACGATCGCCAAGGAAAGGACGTGCGGTCATGAGCCCCACGCCGTGGCATGCGCAGAGTGGCGAATCAGTCGTGTCCGTACTGCAGTCGGACCAGCAGCGCGGACTGCAATCGAGTGAGGCCGACCAACGTCGACAACGCTACGGGTCGAACGAAATCACCTCGACGCCACCGCCGTCGACGTGGTCGATCGCACTGCTGCAACTGAAAGATCCGATGAACTTGATGCTCGTCGCCGTGGCCGCGGTCAGCATCGCCATCGGTGAAGTGCCGACAGCGATCGTGGTGGCGGTGCTCGTCGTGCTCAACATCGTCCTCGGAACTCGACAGGAGTTGAAGGCACGGGCCAGCGTCGACGCGCTCGCCAAGATGCAGACACCCCAAGCACGTGTCATTCGTGACGGGAACCTGATTCAGCTCGACGCTACCGAACTGGTGCCGGGTGACGTCGTCCAAGTCGAGGCAGGAGACATCATCGCTGCCGACGGGCGGTTGCTCGCCTCGACCACCCTGGAGACACAGGAAGCCGCATTGACCGGGGAAAGCGCGCCGATCCCGAAGGACCCGAAAACGCTGAGCAATGAGGATATTCCACTCGGAGACCGCAGCAATCTGGTGTTCCAGAACACCTCGGTCACCCGCGGCACAGCGACCATGGTGGTCACCGAGACCGGAATGCAGACGCAGATCGGCCAGATCGCGTCGATGTTGTCGGCCGTCGCCCCTGGCAAGTCGCCACTGCAACGAGAATTGGACTCTCTCACCAAACTTCTCGGCATCATCGCGTGGACAGCCGTGATCGTCATCGTCGTCATCGGACTCATTCGTGGTCAGGACCTGACAACGCTTCTGCTCCTTGGTATCGCGATGGGAGTGTCCGCGATTCCGACCGGCCTGCCAACCTTCGTCCAGGCAATGCTGGCCTACGGGGCCCGTCAACTGGCCGACGCCAAGGCCGTCGTGAAGAACCTGACCGACGTCGAAACTCTCGGCGCGACCAGTGCAATCAACTCGGACAAGACCGGCACGCTGACCATGAACCAGATGACCGTCCGATCGCTGTACGTCCACGGCCGTTGGTACACAGTCGACGGCGAAGGCTACGCCAAAGCGGGAAGGATCACGCAGGTTGCCGGCGAGGCACCGCCCGACTTCACCCTTCTCGCATACGGACTGTGTCTCGACAGCGATGCAACGGTTTCCGATTCCGGGGAAGTTGTCGGCGACCCGACCGAGGCCGCACTCGTGGTGCTCGCGGCAAAGATCGGTGCCGACGCCCCACTCACCAGACGGACCTACCCGCGGGTGGCGACGGTTCCGTTCGATTCCGCGTACAAGTTCATGGCCACGTACCACCATCTCGAAGTCGACGGCTCAAGTCAGTTCGTCGGATTGGTCAAGGGCGGACCCGATGTCGTCCTCGCTCGTTGTTCTTCGGCCTTTCTCCCCGGCCGCCGGCAGGTCCCGATCGAGGAAGTCCGAGACGAACTCACGGCAGCAAATCAGTCCATGTCCGAGAAGGGTCTTCGGGTGCTGGCATTCGCGGTCAGACGACTCGACGGACGGGAAGACGCTGTCGTGGCGGACCCTATGTCCTTTGTCGAGGACCTGACGTTTGTCGGTATGGCAGGCATCATCGACCCGCTGCGTCCGGAGGCGGTCGATTCGGTGCGAACCGCACACCGGGCCGGCATCGAGGTCCGCATGATCACCGGCGACCATGCCATCACCGCCGCCGCGATCGGTGCCGAACTCGGACTCGGCCCGGGCGCGGTCGGCGGAGCCGAATTGCAAGCGATGACCGATGACGAACTCTCGGCCGCGTTGCCGAACCTGCACGTGTTCGGCCGAGTCACTCCGCAGGACAAACTTCGCTTGGTCGATGTCATGCAGAGCGGTGGCGCCGTGGTCGCGATGACCGGAGATGCTGTCAACGACGCCGCCGCGTTGAAGAAGGCCGATATCGGCGTCGCCATGGGCTCGGGCAGTGAGGTAACCAAACAGGCGGGCAAGATGGTGCTCACCGACGACAACTTCGGAACCCTCATCACCGCGATCACCCTGGGCCGCAACATCTACGAGAAGATCGTCTCGTACATCCGCTACCAGATGTCGAAACTCTTCTCGTTGGTTCTCCTCTTCCTCGCCGCGAGCATCTTCAACATCAACGAGGGTGTGGCACTGACACCGCTGATGGTGCTGTTCCAGCACTTCTTCATCACACTGTTCCCCGTCGCCGTGATCATGCTCGACCCGCCGCCACCGGATCTGATGAACAAGCCGCCACGCGATCCCAAGATGCCGATCGCACATCGAAGCGCAGTCGCTCAGTGGCTCGCGTACGGCGTCTTGCAATTTGCCGTGACACTCGCAGCGATGCTTCTCGCACCCGGCGAAATGAGCACTACTGAGGCGAATGTCCCCATGACCACCGCATTCGTAGTGCTCTCGCTCGGTTCGATATTCGCTGGGTTGACCATGCGGCGTGATCCCGAGTCCGGCCTTGTTCCGCCGGTTCTCGGTGCCATCAAGATCTTGACCATCCCCACGGTCGTGACCGTATTTGCCGTCGAGGCGGGTGTTCTCCAGGATCTCCTCATGACAACCTCACTGACCGGCGCCCAGTGGCTCGTCTGCCTAGGCTGGTCGCTGATCATCCCGGTTGTCGTCGAGTTGGAAAAGGCGATCCGACGCCGCCGCCTCTCACCGACACCTGTCGCCATCACCGCGACCACTGCAGTTGCCCCCGAGCGCGCCCGTCACTCCGCTGAGGGAGGGACAATCACACGATGACGTGGACGGAGGGTCTAGGTCGGCTACCGGGGATCGCGACTGCCCGCGGGTACCGCCGCGAATGGCTGCGAACCGACATCACAGCAGGGCTCGTCTTGACGGCCCTGCTGATCCCGGCGGGGATGGGCTACGCCGAGGCCGCCGGATTGCCCGCGTACGCCGGTCTGTACGCAACCATCGTGCCGTTGCTCGCGTACGCGGTAGTCGGACCGTCGAAGATTCTTGTACTCGGGCCTGATTCGTCGCTGGCACCGCTCATCGCCGCCGCAGTCATACCGCTGGCGGTGGTCGGCGATTCGGAGAACGCGCTTGCACTCGCCGGGGTTCTCGCCGTCCTTGTCGGGCTCATCCTGGTGATCGGCGGATTCCTGCGTCTGGGTTTCGTGACCGAACTCCTCTCGAAACCGATCCGCCTCGGCTACCTCAACGCCATCGCGCTCGTCGTCGTAATCGGTCAGATTCCCAAGCTGCTCGGTTTCTCCGTCGACGCGTCCGGCCTCCTCGGTGAAATCGGTGAGATCGGAAAGGCTCTGGCCGGTGGAGATGTCGATCCCCTCGCTGCCGTCGTCGGCGTGGGTTCACTCATTGTCATTGTGGTCTTCCGGCTCTGGGTACCAGTTGTACCCGGTGTGCTGGTCGCCGTCGTCGCGGCAATAGTCTTGTCCGCCGCCGCCGGTCTCACCGATGACATCGGCATGGTCGGCGCACTGCCGGAAGGACTTCCCCTCCCCTCTCTCGGTGGAGTCACCTGGCAAGACGTCGGGCACCTGATCGGACCGGCGGCCGGTATCGCGCTGATTGCCTTCGCCGACACCGGCGTTCTCTCGCGCACCTTCGCCGCCCGACACGGCGAGGACGTGAACGGCAGTACCGAGATGAAGGCGATCGGTGTCGCGAACGTGGCCGGCGGACTGTTCGGCGGATTTCCGATATCGGCGAGCGGATCACGGACGCCGGTAGCCGAACAGAGTGGGGCGCATACACAATTGGCCGGTGTCGTCGGAGCACTCGCCGTCCTGGTGTTTGTCCTCGTCGCTCCCGGACTGACGGCATATCTGCCCGATGCAACACTGGCCGCCGTCGTCATCGTCGCCGCGTGTGCACTGATCGACGTGGGCGGCATGGTCCGCATGTGGCGCATGAGCACCGTGGAATTCGGCCTCGCCGTCGCGGCGTTTCTGGGCGTTGCCCTGGTCGGGGTGCTTCAAGGCATCCTTGTTGCGATCGGACTCTCCTTCGTAGCGGTCATCGCGCAGGTATGGCAGCCACATCGAACCGAACTCGTCGAGACGGGCGAACCCGCGGGATTCCACGACGTCGAACGCCACCCGGACGGACATCGCATCCCCGGCCTCGTGTTGGTGAGATTTGACGCACCACTGTTTTTCGCGAACGGCGAGATCTTCGACGAGTACGTTCGCTCCGTCGTCGCCAAGGCACCCGACCCGGTCGAATGGGTGGTCATTGCCGCCGAGCCGATCACCGGACTCGACACGACCGCCGTCGACGAACTCGTCGATCTGGATACATTTTTGGAGGGCAAAGGAATTCGATTGGCATTCGCGGAGATGAAAGGTCCGATCAAGGATCGACTCATCCGATTCGGGGTCGGCGACAGGTTCGATTCGACGCACTTCTACCCGACCATCGAAGCGGCCGTGAACGCATTCCGCACCCGAACCGGCGACTGACAACGCCAGGCAATCGGGAGCCTAAGCTGCATTAGGTACCGTTTGGTATGGGATTCACGACGGACAACGTTCCGGCTCGCCGTATCGCTCAGGTCGCCGGGGTGGGTGGGATTGCCGTCGGTGTCATTGCGCTGATCTCGTTGTACTCCACCAAGCCGATCAACCCGTTGATCGCCGTGGCCTCCTTTGTCCCGATGCTGCTTGCAGTCACACTCGCAGCGTCCCTGATATGCCTGGTTTTTCGCCGCTGGATCCTGCTGGCGATTTCGGTGGTACTGATAGCGGTGGGCGCGTCGGTGATCAGTCCATTGTATGTAGCAAACAGTTCCGAAATCGACGGGCCGTCTCTGCGTGTAATGCAAGCGAACCTTCTCTTCGGGCAGGCAGACCCCGTCAGTTTGACTGCGACGGTGCGTGAGAAGGCAGTCGATGTCCTGACGGTTCAGGAACTGACCACATCACTCGAAGGCTCTCTGAGAGATCAAGGGCTCGAGCAACTGCTGCCGCATCACTACTTGGTACCGGACGAGGCCGGCGGGGGTGGCGCAGGTATTTACAGTCGTTATCCGCTGACGGAAACTCGGGAATTGAACGGCTTCGGACCTACCAATCTTGTTGCCGAAGTGGGATTCTCAACCCCGTTCACCCTTCTGGCGGTTCACCCCGGACCGGCGTACGTGACCCCGCCCGACGTGTGGACTGCCGAGCTGAGCACTTTGCGAAACGCGCTCGACGCCGCTGCCGCGGAGGGAACCGTCGTCGTCAGTGGCGATTTCAACACGACCTTCACGCACAAGCAATTCCGTGAGCTTCTCGACGTCGGCTACTCCGATACCGCAGACCAATTGGGAGTCGGCATCGTTCGCACCTACCCGGCGGACAAAAAATTTCCCGCGATCGTCGGCATCGACCATGTACTTCTGCGGGGTGCACAGGCGAAGACTCTCGAGCGCATCGAGATCGAAGGTTCCGATCACTACGGCTTGATCGTCGACGTGGCGATCCCCCAGTAGTCGGAGAGCACCCGATCCGCGCGAACGCGTTACGGATCACCCGTGCTTCGGCATGCTTCGACCCGACACATCGATTGTTCGATGTAGATGATGCGGCGTACGCAGGACGATCGACCGGTCCACCACGGATACGCCCGGAAACTGCTCGGCGAGATAACCTTCCAAACGCTGCACGTCGTCGATCGAGCGCAGCCACACCGCCAATGCGATGTCGTAGCTGCCGATCGTCGAAGCAACAAGCCTCGCCTCACGCAGGAGGGAAAGGCGCTGAGCAATGGCTTCCTTTCGCCCCTCGAGACGTAAGAAATACCAGGCGTAGGCCGGCCAGCCGGAGTAGGGCCGAGCAATCTCCGTGCGGACGACCAGGCGCCCCGTCGACAGCTCGTGAGAAAGGAGCGCCCCGGCGCGAGCCGGCGTGACGCCGAGGGCTGCAGCGAGGGCCGAGACGGTAATTCGTGGTTCGCGAGAAAGGATGTCGAACAGCTTCGACTGTTCCTCTTCGCTGGCGCGTACCCCACGACTCTTCGCCGCCGGGGCCGAGTCGAGCGCGGCAATTTCTTCCGCATCGAGAGCACGTAGACGCCAGTTTCGTGCGTCGGAATTCGCCGAGGACACGATCTGAGTTCGCATCGCAGTGACCATCGGTAGCGATCGTGTTCGTTCCAAGACATACCTGGACAATTGATCGAGGTCAGTGCAGGTGAGCGTGACGAGTAGATCCCGATTGCCGGTTGTGAGATCGACTGTGAGAACTTCGGGATCGTGCGCGATCTGTTCGGCCACGCTCAAGGTCTGTGCCGGTGCGCATTCGATCTCGAGCAGTGCGGTCGCCGACACGATGGGACCCCCACGGTACGCAGCGATCCACGCTATCCCTTGCGAGTGCAGACGCTCCCAACGCCTGGTCAGGGTGACCGGGTCGGAACCGATCGCGCGTGAAAGCTCGGACCACGAGGCTCGCGGCCTGATCTGCAGTGCGTTCAACAGCCGAAGATCTTCGTCCTTGAGCACCTGATCCTGCACCGAGGACCTCACTTTCAAAAGAATGCTGCACCGAAACAGGATCGAAACGCATCGATCCTAACTTCATCACATCAATAGTCCACCAAATCCTGAACCTCGAGAACGCTTGCTTCTTGCGTTCGTTCGCCCCCTCGAGAAAGACACCGACATGACCGAAGCATTCCCTGTCTCGCATGACGATTCTCCGGTCAGCGATCAAACCCCGACGCAAAAGATCGTTTTCGCCTTGAGGTCGCCACGGCTGTGGATCGTGGCGATTCTGCTCCTCGCGCTTGCGGCAGGCGCTCAACTGATCGGCCCCGCAGTGATTCCTGTCGGCGCTGCCGCCATCACGATCTTGCCCATGGTGTGGGGACTGATTGCCGGCGGTGCCGTCTCGAGTCAGAAGTGGAAACCTCTCGGCCTCGATCTTCAGGCCGCAGCCTCGGCAATCATGGGGCTGGCTGTTCTCTTGCTTTGCGCGAGACTGTCTTTCACCATCGGCCCGAACATCCAACTGTTGTTCGAGGCGGGCCCCGCCCTGCTACTGCAGGAACTGGGGCACTTGTTCGGCACTATCGCTCTCGCACTCCCGTTGGCGGTACTCCTTCGGATGGGACCGGCCACCGTCGGAGCCACCTTCTCCATCGACCGCGAGGGGTCCTTCGCGATGGTCAGTGAACGCTACGGTCCCGATTCCGACCAGTACCGTGGTGTCCTGTCGATGTACGTCTTCGGCACTCTGTTCGGTGCCGTGCTGATCAGCCTGATTGCGTCGCTGGCGACATCCTTCAACATCTTCGACCCCCTTGCATTGGCGATGGGTGCTGGGGTCGGATCCGGCTCGATGATGGCTGCCGCTGCCGCCAGCGTCGTTTCGGCGCACCCCGAGATGGCCGACCAGGTACTCGCCGTAGCGGCAACATCCAACATCATCACCGGCCTCCTCGGCGTGTATGTCGGCATGTATGTCGCACTCCCCCTTGCCGATCGAATCTACGGCGCACTCACCAAGCGCTCGAAGACGACCAGCGAACGGAAAGCCGACACTGCCCCACGAGCGGTTGCGCCGAGCGTCACCGTGCCGCTGACCACCATCGTTCCGATTCTGTTCGTCGGTGGGGTCATCGTCTCCTCAATCGCAGCGGGTGGCGTATCTCGATCGATCATCGTCGGTTACCTGATCCTCACCGGATTGTTGCTCCTGGGCGTCGGCGTGGCCCGCCTGACGCGCGGCAAGATCGCGGCGATGATCGCAATCATCACCATCGGCGCCTTGGCGACAACACCGTGGTCCCCCATCGGTGATTTCGTCTCGAGCACCGTCGGGACTGTCGACTTTCTCTCGATCTGCACCCTCACCTTGACTGTCGCAGGTCTCAGCCTCGGCAAGGACCTTCCCTTGCTCAAGACGATCGGCTGGAAGATCGTGCCCGTCGGAATCGTCGCGATCCTCGCCTCTTACCTACTTTCCGTGGTCGTCGCGGAGTTCGCGCTGGGCCTCTGGCACTAGAACTGCACCCGAAGACGCTGAGAACCGTAGACACCGCGATCCGAAGACACAGAGAACCAAAGATGTTGAAAGGAAGCAATACCCATGTCCATCGCTGACACCCTCACCCACACAGACTCGGTTTCGAGCACGATCGAGAAGTGGGCATCACGCCTCATCGATGTCAGCCACACGATCCATGCTCACCCAGAGCTGGCATTCGAAGAGCATCGGGCGTCCGCCCTCTTGGCGGACGCCGCACAGGAAGCCGGCTTCACGGTTACTCGCGCCGCCTACGGCCTCGAGACGGCATTCGAAGCTGTGCGAGGCTCCGGCCCCTTCCGCGTCGTAGTCTGCGCTGAGTACGACGCCCTTCCCGACATCGGTCATGCGTGTGGACACAATGTCATCGCCGCTGCCGGACTGGGAGCAGCGATCGCGCTCGGAGAGGTCGCGGAGGAACACGGCCTGACCGTCGTCCTTCTCGGTACGCCGGCCGAAGAACATGGCGGCGGGAAAGTCTTGCCCCCCCCCCCCCCCCCCCCCCCCCCCCCCCCCCCCCCCCCCCCCCCCCCCCCCAGGTGAAGACGTCAGTTGCACGGTCACCGGAACGCAGGCAGTCGACCGGTTCGACGTGACCTACACCGGACGAGCCGCACACGCGGCCGCTGCGCCACACAAGGGCATCAACGCAGGTGACGCCGCCACGATCGCCTTGGTCGCCATCGGACTTCTCCGTCAACAACTTCCGTCCGACGTCAGGCTCAACGCCTACGTCGAGCACGGCGGCGAAGCAACAAACATCATTCCGGCCTCGACGTTGGTGCGAGCGGAAGTTCGGGCCGCAGAACTCGACGTGCTGTTGGACGCCAAGCGTCGCATGCTCGCCTGCTTCGAGGGCGCAGCTGTGGCCAGCGACTGCTCCTGGTCGACCGAACGCGCCGAACCGCGCTACGAGGAGCTTGTTCAACATCGCGTGCTGGCGACGATCTGGGACGAGGAGATCGCGAGCCTGGGCCGCACCGCGGCCGCCCGAACTCCCCTGACCGGCGGCTCGACGGACATGGGCAACGTGTCGAAGGTGGTCCCCTCGATCCACCCGATGATCGCGTTGCGCGGCGTCACCGGAGTTCCTCACACTATCGAGTTTGCCGCTGATGCCCGCTCCGCAGCGGGCGACGAAGCTGTTCTGCACGGAGCAATCGCAATGGCGCGCACAGTGATCCGAGCCGCAACCGGGGACTCGCGCTCCAACCTCCTGACGATTGCGGCCCAGCGCGAGTCAGGAGCGACCACCGTCACGAGCGCCAAATGAGCACCACCGGCGTCTACGTTTCCGCTCTCGAATTCTTCTCCATCGGCATCGGACCCTCCAGTTCACACACGGTCGGTCCGATGCGCGCCGCCCACACTTTCGGCGGCGAGCTCTCCGCCGCCGGCTTGACCGCGTCGGTCGACCGAATTCGCTGCTACCTGCACGGCTCTCTCGCCGCCACCGGAATAGGTCACTGCACTCCCGACGCGGTGATTGCGGGACTTCGTGGGTTGGATCCTGAAACGTGCGAGCCGACCGACGTTCACGGGCGCTGGGCCGAACTGTCGGACGGCGGATCGGTGATGCTCGTCGGTGGCTCACTCGAACACGTAGTGTTCACTCGCGAGGACATGGTGTTCGAGCCACTCGTTCGCCGTCACGGGCACCCCAACTCGATGACACTGACAGCCTTCAAGGGTAACGAAATCGTCTGTACGAGTACATATCTGTCGATCGGTGGCGGATTCGTACTGCGCGCCGGAACGGAGACGCAAGCAAGCGCGCATTCGATCAACTCACGCTATCGAACCGCGAAAGAGCTACTGGCGGAATGCGGCTCCGGAACCATCGCCGAGCTGGCACTGTCGGACGAAATCGCGATGCATGGCCAGGATCGAGCATTCACCGGCATCGACGCGATCTGGTCCGCGATGCGCGCATGCATCGAACGCGGCACCCAGACCGAAGGTGTATTGCCCGGGCGTCTCGGAGTTCGCCGACGAGCACGGTCTGCGAACACTCAACTGGAACAACGTAACTGCGACCCCTCCTCACGCGAGTGGCTGACCGTCTACGCCATGGCGGTCAACGAAGAAAATGCAGCAGGTGGCCGCGTGGTAACGGCTCCGACGAACGGCGCTGCGGGCATCGTGCCGGCGGTGCTCTATCACCACATACGCGCTACGGGCGCCGGCGCTCACGACGTTCGAACCTTTCTCCTCACCGCTGCCGCAATCGGATCGATCATCAAGGCGAATGCCTCGATCTCGGGTGCGGAGGCGGGGTGCCAGGGTGAAGTCGGAGCTGCCTGCGCGATGGCGGCAGCCGGCTTGTGCGCTGTCATGGGCGGATCACCACGACAAATCGAGAATGCAGCTGAGATTGCCATGGAACACCATCTGGGGCTGACCTGCGATCCGGTTGGTGGCCTGGTCCAAATCCCCTGCATCGAACGAAATGCCGTAGCCGCCTCGACTGCAGTCACCGCAGCTCAGCTCGCATACCTGGGTGACGGGACGCATGTGGTGAGCCTCGATACCGTCATCGAAACCATGCGCCAAACCGGAAACGACATGTCCGTGCGTTACAAGGAAACCAGTGAAGGCGGACTCGCCGTCAATGTCGTCGAGTGCTGAGGGGATGTCGACGGCGGGCGGACGCCATCACCGGAAATATCACCCTCTCGAACGATGAAGTCCGGTGTACCGATTTCTACACTCGTTGACATGACCTTGTGGACGGTGACCAGATGATCGCTCATCACGCTGGAGGAATCCCACTGCACAACACTCCACGGCACAACACTGCGGGGCCGTCGCGCTCGACGCAGCACTCCGGTCGCAAGATCGCCGCGTTGATCGCGTTGGTCGCCGGTTTCTCCGCTGCCTTCGTTCTCGCCCCGGGCATGCTGACGAGTAGGCCGGGCGATGGGTACGCAGGCCAGGGGGAACTCGTCGAGACGGTCCGCGCCGCGTTCGTCGAATACTGGAGTTCCGGTGTCCAAGCCGTCTCTCCGAGCTTGGAGTCCGCTGTCGACTACTGGCTGCGCTACCACGTGGCCAAGGCTGTGATTGCGGTAATCCTGCTGACGGTTCTGCTCGCACTCGGCCGCATGGTCAAGGCGTCGTTCGTGAACGCCGGCCCTCTGACGGTTGGAAAGAAACTCGCATTCGTCTCGGCGGGAGGCCTGGTCACGCTCCTCGCGCTGTTCTCTTCGGTACTCGTGATGGCAAATGTCCAAGGTGTTGTCGCACCCTTCTCTTCGCTGATCTCGATGTTGCCCGTGGCCCAGACGGATGGGGCACTCTCCGAAACTGTCGGGCAGGTCCGACAACAGCTCGCTCAGTCGACGGGCACCGGAAATCAGCAAAGTCCCGCCCTCGAACTGATGATCAGCGACTTCGCGCGGTATCACTTGGCCATGGCGGTGATCGCGCTGATCGCGGCAGCAATATCACTGGCCGTGACTGTGGTCGTGTGGGCACGCTTCGCGAGAACGGCACGATCCGACAGGCGGACGAGATTCATGTCGGGGTCGATAGGCCTTCTCACTGCACTGTTCACGCTGGGATTGATCGTTGTCGGCGTAGCAAATATGGGCACCGCGGCAGACCCCGCACCGGCGCTGGCGGCGTTCTTCGACGGCGGGCTCTGACCCAAGTCAAGGGTTCAGGCCAGGGTTCCGTAGTCCCCCGGTACCGGTTGAGGAGGTACCTGGGGACTGCGTCTGCCGTACCCGGGGTCGATGTGTGAGTGCCCTCGGACAGGCAGAGTTCGACTCATGAAAACCGGAGCAAGACGCATCATGCTTGTCGGCCTGTGCAGCGCCATCATTGCCGGCGCTGTAATCAGCTGCAGCACGGACAAATCCACAGACAATCCCACATCCACCACTGACAAGGTCATGGACTCTGCCATCACCGGCCAGCTCGATTCGATCATCGACGCTGCGGTGAATTCGACGGGGATTCCCGGTGCGATGGTGGGCATTTGGGGACCCGACGGCAACTATGTGAAGGTTGCAGGAGTCGCCGACACTGCAACCAAGGCACCGATGGAGACCGACTTCTACCACCGGATCGGTAGCGTCACCAAGACATTTACCGTCACCGCCCTGCTGCAATTGGTCGACGAGGGAAAGATCGGTCTCGACGATCCGATCTCCCAGTACGTCGACGGGGTCATGGAAGGTGATGCGATCAGCTTGCGTCATCTGGCAGGGATGCGCAGCGGCCTCGTGGACTACACGACGTCTGAACAGTTTGTGATGGAATATCTTTCGGATCCTCGCCGAACTTTCACACCGGAGGAACTCGTCGGATACGTCAAGGACCTCCCACTCCAACTTCGACCAGGGACCACCGTCGACTACTCGAACACCAACACTATTCTGCTGGGAATGGTGATCGAAAAGGTCTCCGGCTCAAAACTGTCGGACGTCATCGACACCAAGATCACAACACCACTCGGCATGGAGCACACCAGCTTTCCCACGACCAACGCGTTCCCGACACCACACGCACAGGGTTACACCAACCAAACGCTCGACGAATCCGTGACCGCGGCGACGGACTGGAATCCGTCGTGGGGCGGCGCCGCGGGTGCAATGATCTCGTCGTTGGACGACATGCGCATCTGGGTTCCGGCGCTGGCCAAGGGCGATCTCCTCACCGACGACACTCAGAAGCAGCGCCTGCAAACCGTGAACTTGAGCGAAGGGGACGACAGCTCCGGCTACGGTCTCGGATTGTTCAACAGCGGTGGCTGGATCGGTCACAACGGAAGCCTGCCCGGCTACAAGACAGTCTCGGTCTACTTGCCCGAGAAGGACACCACCCTGGTTGTCTTCATCAACACCGACATCGACGGCGAGACTGATCTGACCAGCGCGTTGATGGTACCGATCACCAAGTTGATCAGCCCCGACAACGTCTACGGCTGATCACCTCAGGTCCGATCGACAATTCAGACAAAAGTGACATATCGGGTTCGATCTGTCGATAAGCTCGACCGTCGGCAGATCGAAACCCGAAAGAGGCGCTCATGGGATCGTTGAACGACTGGCTACTCAACAGCGACAGCCCGCTCGTGGGCATAGTCGGCGGCATCCTGCTGACGATCGCAATGCTCTCCGGCGGTGCGGGCATGTAGCCCATTAACATCAGCATGTGATTCGTGACATCTTCACGTGACTCAACGAACATGTTCGTTACGAACATGTTCGTGTACGATGAAAACATGCCCAACCAGCCAGCAAGTCCATCGAGCCGACGCAATCGTCCGGCCAAACCCGCCCTGACACGCGAGGGCATCGTCAGTACCGCGGTGGAAATCTTGCGGTCGGAGGGGTTGCAGAAGTTGACCATGCGTCGACTCGCCCTCGAACTCGACACCGGGCCGGCGTCGCTGTACGTGTACGTTCAAAATACCGCCGAATTGCACGCCGCCGTTCTGGACGAACTGCTCGGAGTCGTGGACCTCGCCGAAAATTCCTCCGGCACTTGGCAGGCGCGCCTCGAACGGGTGCTGACGTCCTACACGGCCATACTGTTCGATCATCCCGGCCTTGCCCAGTCGGCTCTCATTTCCCGGCCCAGCGGAGTTCACTACGTACGCCTGCTCGAGCGCCTGCTGGCATTGCTCGACGAAGGCGAAGTCCCTTCAGGTCAAGCCGCGTGGGGCGTGGACTTGCTGCTGCAGTACGCGACGTCCACTGCTGCCGAACACTCGGCGCCGAACAATTCCGCCGACTCGGATGCCCAATGGAGCGCGTTGACCGACGCAATCCGGAACGCAAACCCGCAGACGCACCCACTCGTCGCAGGCCATGCAACAGCTCTACTTGCCGGTGAACCCACCGCGCGTCTCTCCTGGGGATTCCGCACGCTCATCACGGGCATCGAGAACACCCCACTCACTTCTTAGGAACCCACCATGAACCACTATCCCATCGCAATCATCGGCGCCGGCCTCGGCGGCCTCACCCTCGCCCGAGTCCTCCATCTCCGCGGAATCGATTCGGCGGTATTCGATTTCGAATCCGGACCAACAGCTCGGACCCAAGGCGGGATGCTCGACATCCACGAAGATTCGGGCCAGATCGCGCTTCGTGCCGCAGGCCTCTACGACGAGTTCCGCGCACTCGTTCATCAAGGCGGCGAAGAGACACGCGTCCTCGATCGAAATGCCGTCGTGCACCTGAGCGAGCAGGACACCGGAGACGGCGACCGCCCGGAAATCGACCGCGGCCAGCTGCGTGACCTACTGCTCAGCTCAATTCCGAAAGAAACAATCCGCTGGGGAGCAAAGGTCCGCAGTGCCCATCCGTTGCCGGACGGTCGGCATGAAGTCCACCTCGTGGATGGCACCCACTTCACCACCGATCTCCTGGTCGGCGCCGACGGCGCGTGGTCGAAAATTCGCCCACTGGTTTCAAACGCCACTCCTGCCTATACCGGAGTATCTTTCGTGGAGTTCGACCTTCACGACGCCGACAACCAGCACGCGAAGGCCGCTGAAACAGTCGGCGGCGGAATGATGTTCGCGCTCAGTGCCGACAAGGGCTTCCTTGCCCACCGTGAGACCGACAACAGTCTGCACATCTATGCCGCCCTGCGAGTTCCCGAGAACTGGTCAGCGAGTGTCGACTTCTCCGACGATCATATTGCGAAGAAGATTCTGCTGGAACACTTCTCGGACTGGGACGAGTCGCTGCGGTCACTGATCGTCGAAGCGGACAGCTCGCTGACCCCTCGCCCCATCCATGCTCTTCCCATCGGGCACAGTTGGAGCCGTACTCCCGGGGTCACTCTGCTCGGGGACGCAGCGCATGTCATGTCGCCGTTTGCCGGAGAGGGCGCGAACCTGGCAATGCTCGACGGCGCCGAACTCGGCCAGGCGATCGCGTCACATAGCGGCACGGAGGAAGGACTTGCTGCCTACGAAGAACGACTCTTCCCACGCAGCGCCGCATCGGCACAACAGTCGGCTGACGGTCTGGACGTGTGCTTCGGCGAGAACGCACCCCAGGGGCTCCTGGACATGTTCAACTCACAACCGTGACCTGACGAATTCGGATCAGGTCGTCATGCCTCGAGGGCCAAGCGACGAAGACAAACCACGGTGGGCTTCGACTTCATCGAGCAGTTGGTGGGCTTTCTGCTCGACCACGGACAGTGCATCGGCGCCGGCGACCCACCGACGCGGGGGTAGCGGCGAATCGACAAGTGCCACAAGTGCCGCGGCAAGTTTCACCGGATCCCCACCCTGGGCACCGTTCATGCTCTTCCACGCTTCGACGGTCTTCCCAGTCCGAGCGCCGTAGTCGTCTATCGACAATTCAGGCCAGATCGACGACGCACCCTCGACAAGCAGTTCGGTCCGGAAGAATCCCGGCTCCACGATCGTCGTCCCGATTCCGTACGGGTCGACGTCGAATCGCAATGATTCCATCCAGCCCTCCAGCGCAAATTTCGACGCGGCGTAGGCTGCGCAAAACTCCTGACCAACCAGGCCCGCAAGCGAACTGACAGTCACGACATGTCCACTCCGTTGCCTACGCATCACCGGCAACACCGCCCGTGTCACATTGATCGGCCCGAAAAAGTTGGTCTCCATCTGAGCGCGAAGTTGCGCCGGACTGACAACCTCGAAGAACTCGGCGTAGAAGTTTCCGGCGTTGTTCACCAGCACATCGATTCCACCGAATCGTGCAACTGCCGTGTCCACCGCAGCATATGCGGCTTGTTCGTCGGTGATGTCCAAGGCAATCACCAACAGGTCGTCATGCTCACCGATCGCTGCAGAAACACGGTCCGCATCACGCCCCATTGCCACCACCGCGTGCCCGCCGGCAAGAGCCGCCTGAGCAATGTCGACTCCCATGCCCCGGCCTGCGCCGGTTACGAACCAGACCTTCTTGTCACCCATGTTCACTGTCCTCCCGTTTGATGGAGTCCAGTACAGAACAGATTCCACGGGCCTGGGAGTGCCTACCGTTCCCGGTTACGGCAGACCCCCTCGACGCCCCTCCTACTCGCGAAGAGTCGTCAAGAAGGCAATGCGGTCGCCGCGGTAAAGCGAGCGAACCCGCTCGATCGGCACACCCTCCGGATCGACGGAGGTCCGGTGCAGCAGAAGCATCGGCATCGAGGTCGTGGACTCGACGAGCGTTGCCTCACGCGGTGACGCGAGCACCGTCTCGATCCGTTCGGTTGCGGAGGCGAAGACCACGCCGATGGAACGGATAGCCGCGTACAGCGACGTCGTGGCATCGAAAGCGTCGAGCATCTCACCGAACCTGCTGTCCGGCAGGAAGGTTGACTCGAGTCCGATCTTCTCACCGTCGGCGAAGAGGACACGCTCGAGATGAACGACGCTGTCGCCCAACTCGATACCCAACTCCGTGGCGAGACCGTCGTCGGCTGACATTCGTTCGAACGTCACAACCTTACGACTGGGCACTCGCCCAGCACTCAGCGCGCCTTCGGTATACGAACGAATCGAGAGAGGCTGAACCAACTTCGGACTCGCGACGACAGTGCCCCGCCCCCGCCGCTCGATCCGTCCTTCGACAAGCAGATCACGAAGCGCTTGACGGACCGTCTCGCGAGCGACAGTGAACCGTGCCGCCAATTCCCGCTCGGACGGGACTGCGTCGCCCTCCTCGAGCCCACTGAGAATGGTCTCGATCTCGGTGCGCACCCGGTAGTACTTCAGCTCCGGTTCGATCACGACGCTCGAGGTCCCCGGCCCGGTGGACGTCTGCTGATTCATGGCGCAAGCGTACAAGAATTCGGTCTATACCAATTGTTAACCTGGAGTTCGTCTCGATTCCCCCTATTGGTCTAGACCAAACGTCACTATCTCTACATGCGAATTTTGATTGTGGGCGGAGGAATCCTCGGAACGGCGCACGCCGACGAGGCAATCCGCCGGGGACACGACGTCATCCATCTCGAACGCGAGCCCGAAGCCCGCGGTGCAACGGTACGGAACTTCGGATTGGTCTGGGTATCCGGGCGCGCTCCGCACGAACTCGAAGCCGCGCTGCGTTCGCGCGAGCTGTGGGCGGACCTTGCCGCCCGTGTCCCCGGCGTCGGATACCGCCCGGCCGGCTCCATCACCCTCATGCGCACCGAGGAGGAGGTCGCGGTCGCGCAGGAAGCATTCGCTCGGCCGGACGCCGACAACCGAGGGTTCGCACTTCTCGATCCCGACGCCGTTCGCGTCGTCAACCCCGCGCTCCGGGGCAAGTTTCTCGGCGGACTGCACTGCACCCTGGACGCCGCTGTCGAGTCACGGCAAGCGCTCCCCGCCATCCGTTCTTACCTCGAATCCACCGGCCGTTACACCTTCCACGCCGGAACGGAAGCCCGCGAGATCACGACGAACAGCTCCGGCGTACACACCCGCGACGACCGCGGTCGCAACTTCGACGCCGATCTCGTGATCGTCTGCCCCGGAGCAACACTCGGCGGATTGGCCCGCGATCTCGCCGGCGATCTCCCGTTGCGACGTGTGCGCCTGCAGATGATGCAGACCGCCCCACTCGGCGAAAAGCTCACCACCGCAATCGCTGACGGTGACAGCTTCCGCTACTACCCCGGTTTCGCCGGATCTGCCCTCGATCACCTTCGCTCGGTGCAGCCACAGGAACCGACTGCCGACGAGCACCGCATGCAACTCCTGTGCGTGCAGCGCTTGCACGGCGGTCTGACCATCGGTGACACCCACGAATACGAGGAGCCCTTCGACTTCGACGTCGACGAGGCGCCCTATCGCCATCTGTCCGGAGTGGTGGAAACACTTCTGGGTCGCGATCTTCCGCCCATCGTCAAGCGATGGGCGGGCGTCTACAGCCAGTGCCTCGACCCCTCACAACTTGTTCACCGCGCACAAGCCGCCGACAACGTCTGGGTGGTTGCCGGTCCCGGTGGCCGCGGCATGACGCTCGGCCCGGCACTGGCGGAACAAACCGCCGACCAGCTCGGTCTCTGAATCCTTCCGACAAGAAAGACTTCTCATGTCTCCCATCACCCTTGCCGTTCTCGACATGGCCGGCACCACCGTCGCCGACGACGGACTGGTTCTTCGCGCGTTCGCCGCCGCTGCCGAAGCCGGCGGACTGCCTGCCGAAGGCCCGGAAGCCGACGCCGCTCGCCAGTACGTCCTCGACACCATGGGCCAGTCGAAGATCGTCGTGTTCCGGGCGATCTTCGGTGACGAAGACCGCGCCCAGGCCGCGAACGCCGCCTTCGAAACCACTTACGATTCCCTCATCGACCAGGGCCTGGCCGAGCCGATCCCTGGCGCGGAGAAGGCGATCACCACACTGCGCGAGGCCGGCATCAAAGTTGCCTTGACCACCGGTTTCAGCCGATCGACGCAGGACAAACTCCTCGTCGCACTCGGCTGGGAAACCCTCGCCGATCTCACCCTCTCCCCCGCCGAGGCCGGTCGCGGTCGACCGTACCCGGACCTGATTCTGACTGCCCTGCTCAAACTTTCGATCGACGACGTCCACCAGATCGCCGTACTCGGCGACACGTCCAACGACGTGCTCAGCGGCATTCGCTCCGGCGCATCCATCGTCGCCGGAACTCTGACCGGCGCACACGACGAGCAACAGCTTCGCGACGCCGGAGCCACCCACATCGTCACGTCCGTAACGGAGTTCGCCGAACTCCTCACCCACTCCTGATCTCACCTCCGAAAAAGGAATCGTCATGCGTCTACGCCCGAGCATCGCTGCGGCCGCTCTCGCCGTGTCCGTCCTTTCGTTCACCACCGCCTGCGGTGGCACCGGCACTGCTGCCGGATCAGATACCGAGACCGTCACCGTCTACAGCGCCGACGGTCTGTCCGGTTGGTACAAGGGAAGATTCGACGCCTTCACCGCGCAGACCGGTATCGCCGTCAACCTCGTGGAAGCCGGATCCGGCGAGGTCGTCTCGCGGGTCGAGAAGGAACAGTCCAACCCACAGGCAGACGTGATCATCACGCTGCCGCCATTCATCCAGAAGGCCGACGCCCAAGGTCTGCTCGAGCCCAGCGGAATCGACACCTCCGCCGTTCCTGCAGACGAGAAGGACGACGCCGGCAAATACGTACCCGTCGTCGAGAATTACCTCTCGTTCATCGCCAATCCGACTGCATCACCCGCCCCACAATCTTGGGACGATCTGCTCACTGACCAGTTCAAGGGCAAGTTGCAGTACTCCACGCCCGGCCAGGCCGGCGACGGTACCGCGGTGTTGTTGCTGCTCCAGCATCTGATGGGCAAGGAGGGCGCACTCGACTACCTCGGAAAGCTCCAGGCCAACAACGTCGGTCCCTCGTCCTCCACCGGAAAGCTCCAGCCCAAGGTCAGCAACGGGGAACTCCTGGTCGCCAACGGTGACGTCCAGATGAACCTCGCCTCCATCGCCGACGACGGCTCGAAGTTCGACATCTTCTTCCCCGCGGGAGCCGACGGCACTCGCACCACCATTGCACTGCCCTACGTGATGGGCCTCGCCAAGAGCGCACCGAGCAGCGAACAAGCCAAGAAGTTGATGGAGTTCCTGCTCTCCGAAGAATCCCAGAAGACCGTCGCCACCGATGCACTCGGCGTATCGGTCCGCGAGGACGTCCGAAGCAGTGCCGGTGAATCGACCGACAAGAACACGCCTTCGGGAGTTCTGCAGGGCGTCAACGTGTGGACCCCGAACTGGAACGACGTCCTCAGCTCGCTCGACGCCGACATCGCCGCTTACCAGAAAGCCACCGGGAGCTGATCATGGCAAGAACCAGACTGGGGCGGACGCTCCCCGAGACCGTCGGTGTTCACGGAGCGATCGAACACTCCGCTCCGGCCATCACCTTCGATCGCGTCAACGTCGCCTACGGCCGCGGGAAGACCGCAACCCATGCACTCGTCGATTTCAATCTGCGAGTGGCACCGGGTGAAACTGTGGCACTGCTGGGGCCCAGTGGATCCGGCAAGTCGACCGCCCTGAAGGCCCTCGCGGGATTTGTCCGCCCCACGTCCGGTTCCGTCAAGCTCGGCACCCGAGACGTCACCAATCTGCCTCCCGCACAACGCGGTATCGGCGTCGTCGTTCAGTCGTACGCTCTTTTCCCGCACATGCGAGTTTCCGAGAACGTAGCCTTCGGACTCCGAGCCCATCGCGTTCCGCGCTCGGAGATCGGCCATCGCGTAGCCGAAGCCCTCGACATGGTCGGGATGTCGGCGTACGGAAAGCGCCTTCCCCGTGAGCTTTCCGGCGGTCAACAGCAGCGAATCGCAATCGCCCGAGCCTTGGCAATTCGCCCTGGAGTACTCCTCCTCGACGAACCACTGGCCGCCCTGGATGCGCAACTTCGCGAGAGCATGCTCGGCGAACTGGCGAGACTGCGCGCCGCACTACCTGACACAGCCATGCTCTATGTGACGCACGATCAGAGTGAAGCCCTGGCGCTCGCAGACCGAATCGCAGTGATGCGCAACGCCAGACTCGCGGACATCGACACCGCCGAGGCCTTGTGGAAACGCCCGCCGTCCAGCTTCACCGCGGCCTTCCTCGGGGGTGCGAACCTGCTGCCCTGCACCGTCACACGCGTCATCGGCACCTCCGCACTGGTCTCGATCGGTGGCACGCCGTTCACCGCTCACGCCCCGCAGCCCGAGATCGGGCACATCGAATGGGAGTCCGACATAGACGCCTACCTGTGTGTTCGTCCACACGCGGTAGGCGTAACCGGCGTCGGCGCACGAGGATCATTCCCGGCGCGCATCGTCTCGAGCGTCTGGCGCGGTTCCACGACGCGACTGACGCTGGCTGTCCGTGGCCTCGACGACGTCCGCGTCGACGTGGATGTTCCAGGGCACGACGAACGACCGGTCGACACCGAAGTGGGCGTCGTCTTGCCCACGGACGGCAGTGTCCTGGTTCCGGCGGATCGCCACCCATGACCACTACCTTGGAACGCCCTGAAACCGCTGTGCCCCAGCACAAAGACCCCATCCCGTGGCGCCGGATCGGGTGGACGCTACCGCCACTGCTTCTTGTCCTCGTGTTTGCTGTCTATCCCACTGCGCGTGTCCTCACGGAATCGCTGAGCACCGGAAGCGGCACCGGGTTGTCCACGTGGTCCTCCGTGCTCGGTTCGGAACTGTTCAGGACCGCACTCTGGCGGACCATCCAGATCGCCGTGGCGTCGACCCTGGGGTGCCTGATCCTGGGAACCTTCCTCGCCTTGGTGCTTGCCTTCGTTCCGTTCGCCGGATCCAAGGTGGTGGGGCGATTGATCGACACGGTGCTCGCCCTGCCGTCATTCCTGATCACGCTGGCGTTCACGTTTCTGTACGGCACGGCCGGCGCCGTCAACGCCTTGATCATCAGCATCACCGGCGACGCGAGCGGCCCGCTGAATTTCCTGAACACTCCGTTCGGAGTCATCGCGGCCGAAATCACCTTCTTCACACCCTTTGTCGTGCGTCCACTGTTGGCCGCGTTCACCCAGATTCCGCGTGAACAGCTCGACGTTGCAGCCAGCCTCGGCGCGTCACCCGTCCGAGTTCTGCGGCAGGTGGTGATGCCGGAAGCGTGGCCAGCCCTCCTGGGCGGTGGATCGCTCGTACTTCTGATGACACTGAATGAATTCGGCATTGTGCTCTTCACCGGAGCAAAAGACGTCGTAACTCTTCCGGTCCTCATCTACACCCGCGGCATTGTCACCTTCGACTTGCCCGGCGCGGCAGTGATCGCGACGGTCCAGGTCGCACTCTCACTCGGCCTGTACTGCCTCTACCGATTCACCTTCAACAGATTGATGGGAGGCAGCCGTGCTGCTGTGGACACGAAGCTCTAGGGCCCTCGTACTCGGATTCTTCACCCTGGTCGTCGCGGTGGTTTTTGTCGCGCCCATCGCCACCGTCGTCGCGGCTGCCTTGGCCGGATCGTGGACCGGTCCACTTCCGTCGAATCTCGGCGGCAAGAACTTCTCCACGGCGCTGTCCGACGAGAACTTCGCCAGCCTGATCGTCAGTTTGCAGACTGCATTCATCTCGGGAGCACTGGCATTGATCGTCGGAACGTGGGCCGCGCTGGCCTCTCGTGAGGCACCGATGTGGCTGCGGCGCATCACCGATGCCGTATTCCATTTACCGATTGCGGTTCCGTCGGTCGCGATCGGCTTGGGTCTGCTCATCACTTTCAACGAGCGCCCATTACTGCTCGGCGGCACCAAATGGATCGTGATTCTCGCTCACACGGTTTTGGTGCTTGCCTTTGCCTTCAGTTCCGTATCGGCCGCGCTCGAACGGCTCGATCCCGCCTACCGTCAAGCTGCCGAATCACTCGGCGCCGGCCCAGTGCGGGTGCTGACGCGGGTGACGCTACCGCTGCTGCTCCCAGCGTTGGGTGCGGCCGCCGGGCTTTCCATCGCACTGTCGATGGGTGAGCTGGGCGCAACGGTCATGGTCTACCCGGCGACATGGAAGACCTTGCCGGTCAGCATCTTCGGACTCACCGACCGCGGCCAGGTATTTCTTGCCGCAGCAAATACGACACTGCTGCTTGCAGTTACCCTGATCGCCCTCATGGTGGTCGGCAGAATCCGTCGGCGCTGACCTTGCTGTGCGCCTTTATTAACCGCCGGGGGTTAATAAAGGCGCACAGCAAGGGGTTTATCCCTTCCGCAAGATGTACCGCTGAACCTTGCCGCTCGGGGTCTTGGGCAGGTTCGGAACAAAGTGCACTGTGCGCGGGTACGCGTGCGCTGCAAACTTCTTCTTCACCAGGGTTTGCAGTTCCTTCTCGAGTTCGTCGTCGCCGTCGACACCTTCGCGAAGTACGACGAACGCCTCGAGAACCTCACCGCGCAACTCGTCGGGCATGCCCACCACTGCCGCCTCGATGACATGCTCGTGCATGACCAGCACGCTCTCGACGTCGAAGGGACCGATGCGGTAGCCCGCCATGATGATGACGTCGTCGTCGCGCGAGGAGAAGAAGAAGAATCCGTCCTCGTCCGTCATTCCGGCGTCACCGGTGATGTACCAGCGACCGTCTTCGCTGAATCGCTGCTTCGTCTTCTCCGGCGCATCGACGTACCCGGTGAACCACATCAACGGGCTGTTGTGAGTATCGATCGCCACGCGCCCCTGAGTGCGAGCCGGTGCGATGTCATCCGAATTGTCTTCCAGCACAGCGGCAGACCAGCCCGGCAACGGACGACCCATCGATCCGGGGCGGACGTCCTCGCGGAGTCCGTCGGCCCAGGCGTTGACGATGAACATGCCGTGCTCGGTCTGGCCGTAGTGATCACGAACCTCGACGCCCAACGAGTTCTTCGACCACGCAACAACATCCGGAGTCAAGGGCTCACCGGCCGAGGACGCGCGGCGCAGCGAGATGCCTTCCGGAACGGGTGCCTTGTCGGCACGCAGACTGCGGTACACGGTCGGAGCAGCGGCAAAATTGGTGACACCGAACTTCTCGATGATCTGCCACGTCAGCGGCGCGGAGAATCCGGCGTGCAGCAGAATGCTTCGCGTGCCGGCGGCAAGCGGACCGAGCAACGCGTAGTACAGCCCGTACGCCCAGCCCGGGTCTGCGGCGTTCCAGAACACGTCGTCCTGACGGACGTCGAGGCCGAACTCCTGGTAGGCGTGGAATGACGCGAGCGCGCGCACCGGAACCGGCACGCCCTTGGGTGTTCCCGTGGTGCCACTGGTGAACAACTGCACCATCGGTGCGTTGCCGCCGACTGCCTGCGCAGCGCCCCTCGGGTCTTCGGCATCCTGAGCTGCGACAAGTGCATCGAAGTCCAACTCGTCACCGGTCGCGCCGCCCGCGACGATGACCTGCCACGCTGCGTTGGCGGGGATGTCCTCACCCGGCGCGAGCTTGTCGAGCTGATTGGCGTCGGAAATGACCACCTTCGCGCCACTGGCCGTCAAGCGGAAAGCGATGGCCGGCGAAGCGAACGCCGTGAACAAGGGCACGTGGACCGCGCCGCGGCGCCAGATTCCGAGGAGTGCGACCACGAGGTCCGCAGACTTGCCCATCAAGGTCGCGACGTTGTCACCCGGCTCGACTCCGAGGTCGGCCAGAGCTGCCGCGAAACGCGCGGACTGCTCACGTAGATGACCGTAAGTGAGATCCACCGAGCTAAGGTCTGCCTCGACGACGGTGAATGCAACGCCATCCGCGGGATGCCGATCGCAGAGCAATTCTGCGGCGCTGGCATGCGGGGTGTCGTACTGGTCCAGCAGCTCGCGCACCCGTGCGGTGGGATCGGTGCTCATCAACTTGCTCCTTATCGATCGTCGTATGGTTGGCCCGACCGGTTACGTTGGCGGCTCGTCATACGTACTGTTCACCCCCTATGATCTAGCTCACAAGAGAACTTCACTACCCCCAGAAAGGGGTACCTGCGTGAATCGACATGCTTCGTCACTTCTGCGTCCCCGCGACGGGGACGCTATGCGAGGTGAACTCCGAACAATTGCAGCTCAGGGCGTTGTTCCCGTGCTGTTCGGAGGCGAGGTCCAGGACGGAACCCTGCACCTGAGCGAATTCGTCGGCACCCGCACCAACAATCTCAAGGGCGTGGCCATCCCGCCGCGCTCGGGCATGGGCGGACGCGTCGTCGCCCAGGGTTCACCGATCACCGTCAACGATTACGGCAATTCGCAGTCCATCACTCATCATTTCGACCGGCCTGTTCTCAGCGAGGGCCTGCATTCGATCATCGCCGTTCCGGTCATGGTGTCCGGCAAATCGCGCGCTGTCCTCTACGCCGCGATCCGTGATTCCGCTCCCCTCGGCGATCGCACAGCAGACGTCATGGTCAGCGCATCCCGGCGTCTCGGGATGGAGTTCGCCATCCGCGACGAGGTCGATCGTCGCCTGCAACTACTTCAGGCCGCCGCCGCGACCACCGCCGACGGTATGTCTTCGGAAGAGATCCGCGGAGTCCACGCCGAACTACGCAGTGTCGCCCAGACCGTGACCGACACCGACTTGCAGACCAAGCTCCGCGGACTTTCCCAGCGTTTGGCCAACCTGCTGCGGCCTACCGCCGACGCCGAATCCGACGTCGCGCTCACCCCGCGTGAAGTGGATGTTCTCTCGCAAGTCGCACTCGGCTGCACCAACATCGAAGCCGGCCAACGGCTTTCCCTTCGACCTGAAACAGTCAAGAGCTATCTGCGAAGCGCGATGGGAAAGCTGGACGCGAGCTCACGCCACGAAGCCGTGGTTACCGCTCGCAGGTTGGGACTGCTCCCCTGAGGGGTCAGTAGCCTTCCGGCAGGGCGGTGAGCATGTCGCGGGTGACTGCGACGGCGTTGTCCGAACTTCCGCCCCGCACAACCAGAGTGGCGAAGGCCAGGTTGCCGCGATAGCCGACGAACCACGCATGCGATCCCCCGTCGACCTCGGCTTCACCGGTCTTGCCGTACACCTCACCCTGATCTTCGACGCGTTCTGCAGTACCGCTCGTGACCACGAGCCGCATCATGCCGCGCAGGCCGTCGACCATGGCCGGCGTGATCGCCGGGCGCTCACCGTCGATGGTGGTTTCGCGCCCCGAAATCAGTTGCGGGACCGGAGTCGAACCGTTCGCGACCGTCGCAGCTGCCATCGCCATTCCGAACGGACTGACCACGACCTTGCCCTGACCGAACCCGTCTTCCGTCCGCTGGACCAGGTCCGACGCCGGCGGCACCGAACCGGAATCGATCGGCAATCCCACCACGTTGTAGTCCTGGCCGATGCCAAACTGCGCTGCGGCAGTGGTCAACGTGTCTGCCTGCATCTCGCTGGCCAACTTGGCGAAGGACGTGTTGCACGAACGCGCGAAGGCCGTTGCCATCGGCACCGTGCCGAGTGCGAACTCGTTGTAGTTGGGGACGCTGCGCTCGCCGATCTCGATTCGGCCCGGGCATGGCACCATCGTGTCGGGGGTCGCCTGACCGGTCGAAATTGCCGCCCCTGCAGTGATGATCTTGAAGGTCGAACCAGGCGGGTACTGACCCATCGTCGCGACCGGCCCGTCGCGGTCAGCTGCCTTGTTCTGCGCGACGGCCAGGATCGCGCCACTCGACGGTTCGATCACCACCATCATCGCCTGATCCTTGTTCACGTTCACCGCGCGCTGAGCAGCGATCTGGATGTTGCGGTCCAGACTGATACTGAACGACGGAACCGGTTGTGGCGCAGTCTCGGTCAACACGTCGGTGTCGACGCCGTTCTGGTTGACCGTGACGACACTCCAGCCGGCTTTGCCGTCGACCTCGTCGATGATCGTCTTCTTGATCTGCCCGAGAAGGTCAGGCGCGAACTCCGGGTCGGTCGACACGAGATCCGATTCGTCCGATACCGATACTCCCGATATCGCACCCAACTGCGCCGAAACTTGGTCGTAGTCGTCACTGCGCAGCCGCGTCACCAGATAGTCACCCTTGACGGCCGTCGAGGATTCGGCGATCGACTGACCGGTCAGCGACGCATCGAACCGCCCGAGAACACTTGCGAGACTGTTCGCGGAACCGATGATGTCGTTGCTCTTGGAGCGATCGAACTTCACTCGGTAGACGATTCCCGGCACCAGGACGTCGGTCCCCGAATGCTCGTTGACCCGCGCTCGCGGCGCCGCGGTTGCCCGCAACGACATCGTCTGCTTGTCACCGAGGCGCGGATGAACGTCCGTCGAACTCCAACGGACGGACCAGTCGCCGTCCTTGCGTCCCATCTGCAGCTCGCCGTCGTACGTCCAGACGCGGTCTTTCGGCAGGTGCCACTCGTAGGTGTAGCCGACCGTCGCAGTGTCACCGTTCATCTTCACCGACGTGGTCTCGGCAGTCATCGACTCCGCCTGAAGCGCATCCCAGGTGTCACTCAATACAGGACCCGCGGAATCAGGCCGGTCCGTCATTTTTGCTGCCTCGTCGATGTCCCTGTCACCGAACGCACTCAGGAACTGCTGCGCGACGGGCTCGGGGCCGGCGGGTTTCGGAGTACACGAACTGATCCCCACCGCCAAAAAAATCACGGTGCAGGAGGCCAACAGTTGGGCCGAGCGACTACGAGAGAAATGCCGAGTGTTCATCGAGCCCCATAGTAGGGCGACAAATGCTCCACCCAGCGTAGGCGCGACCATTGCACGCAGCTTGGACGCTCAGTCGAGCAGCACCGTCGAGAAGGTCGCGACCTGCCGGAACCCCACCCGCGAATAGGTCGACCGCGCAATCGTATTGAAGCTGTTGACGTACAGGCTCGCAATGCGACCGGTCGCCATGATCGACTCCGCTACAGCCGCTGTACCGGTCACGCCGAAGCCCTGCCCACGAAATTCCGGGTTGACCCACACGCCCTGAATCTGGCCACAGCGAGCAGACATCGAACCGACCTCCGCCTTGAAGACGACGTGGCCGTCCTCGATATGCGCCCACGCTCGACCAGCGGCGATCAGGCTTGCCACACGATGTCGATATCCGCGCCCACCGTCGTTTGCACGCGGATCGACGCCAACCTCTTCGATGAACATCGCGATCGCGGCAGGCAGATAGATCTCGAGTTCGTCCGAGCGAACCTGCCGCACCAGTGGGTCCGACGGGCATGCCAGCGGCTCGGATACCGCGAGCAACGGCTGTTCGGGGCGAACCTCCCGCGCAGTTCCCCAATCGAGCTCGAGCATCTCCCACAGCGGCAACGCCAATTCGGCGCGACCGACCACCGACGAGCACATGCGCGGAATCCGACAGGCGCGGTCAGCGAATGCCCGAATGTCATCCGGATCGCCTCGAAGTGGAACCAGATTTGCCCCGGCAAAGCACAGCGAGGACAACGGCCCGCCTCGACTCCACAGCTCGCCGTGAATCATTCGTGGGTCGACACCGCATTCTTCGACGCGCGCGGCAATCATGCAGGCGGCCACCGGATCGGCGTCGAGTACCCGTCGGACGTCTTCGAGATCTCGACTTCCGACCTGCTTGGCTCCGAGGAGTTTGAGCATCCGTCAACCCCCTCGACTCGACTGCGCGTCCACGAATATCACTACCCGATCATGATGCACTCAGATTGCCACGAACCTGACACCGACGGGGAAGATTCATCCGGCAATCACTCAACTCACGGTGACGACCGGCGCACCCTCCGAAGCGTCACCCTCCATGCTTTCGGCGATTTTCATCGCTTCTTCGATCAAAGTCTCGACGATCTGCGCCTCGGGCACCGTCTTGATGACCTTGCCCTTGACGAAGATCTGGCCCTTGCCGTTGCCGGACGCCACACCGAGGTCAGCCTCACGTGCTTCACCCGGTCCGTTCACGACGCAACCCATGACTGCCACGCGCAGCGGGATCTCCATGCCTTCGAGGCCGGCAGAGACCTCGTCGGCAAGTGTGTAGACATCGACCTGTGCACGGCCACACGAGGGGCATGACACGATCTCGAGCTTGCGGGGACGCAGGTTCAGAGACTGCAGAATCTGGTTACCGACCTTGATTTCTTCGGCCGGCGGGGCCGAGAGCGAAACCCGGATGGTGTCGCCGATACCCTCCGCGAGCAGCGCACCGAAGGCGACCGCGGACTTGATCGTGCCCTGAAACGCCGGCCCTGCCTCCGTGACGCCGAGGTGCAACGGGTAATCGCACTTCGCGGCGAGTTGGCGGTAAGCCTCGACCATGATCACCGGATCGTTGTGCTTGACGGAGATCTTGATGTCACCGAAGCCGTGCTCTTCGAACAACCCGGCCTCCCACAGCGCGGACTCGACCAACGCTTCGGGCGTCGCCTTGCCGTACTTCTCCATCAACCGAGGATCGAGCGATCCCGCGTTGACACCGATACGAATCGGAATGCCTGCATCACCGGCAGCCTTGGCTACCTCTTTGACACGGCCGTCGAATTCCTTGATGTTGCCCGGATTGACGCGCACCGCAGCGCATCCCGCATCGATTGCCGCGAAGATGTAGCGCGGCTGGAAGTGGATGTCGGCGATAACCGGGATCTGGCTCTTCTTCGCAATGATCGACAACGCGTCCGCGTCTTCCTGACGCGGGCAGGCGACACGGACGATGTCGCAACCGGACGCGGTCAGCTCCGCGATCTGCTGGAGCGTTGCATTGACATCGTGCGTCTTCGTGGTGCACATGGACTGCACCGAGATGGGGAAATCGCTGCCCACACCTACCGTGCCGACCTGCAGCTGCCGTGTCTTGCGTCGAGGAGCAAGAATCGCTGCGGGTGCCGAGGGCATTCCCAGTCCGATAGGGATGGTCACGTCTGTGCCTTCTTTCATAGCTTCACTGCAAGTTTAGCCGGGCGATCGCCGCACTACCGCGCGGCAACCGTCGCCATGCTCACACGGTCAGAAGATCTTGATCGGATTGACGATGTCAGCCGTGAGTGTCAGCAACATGAACGCGCCACCGATCACGATGAATACGTAAGTAATCGGAAGGAGTCTCGTGTAGTCGACGGGACCGCCCGGAATCAAGCCGCGGCGAGCGCGGAACCAATCGCGGATCTTCTCGTAGAAGACCACCGCGATGTGACCGCCGTCGAGCGGCAACAGCGGCAGGATGTTGAAAACACCGAGGAAGAAGTTGATCGATGCGAGCAGTCCGACGAACGTCGCCCACTGTGCACGGTCCGCCGCTTCACCGCCGATAACGCTGGCACCAACCACGCTGATAGGTGTGTCCTGGGCGCGTTCGCCGCCTGTCACCGATTCCCACAACGCACCGACCTTTGCCGGCAGATCAGCCATGGCCTTGACCGATTCGACCAGAGTGAAGCCGGTGAAACTCAGGGTGCCCGGAACTGCGCTGAAAGCGTTGAACTGGAGCAGGGGTGGAGACACGGTACCCAGGCTCATTCCGACCGCACCCACTGTCGCCGAACGCAAATCACCTGTTGCCGGATCCGTCACCCACCGCTGTGCCTGTTCTACGACGACTGGAATCGTTAGATCCTGCCCATCGCGTTCGACGCTGAGCACTGCAGTACCGGTGACCGGCTGCAATTTGGCCACCACATCGGCCGACGTCGACACCGGTTGCCCATCAACGGCTGTGATGACATCCGACGGCTCCAACCCAGCCCGTTGCGCCGGACCGTCACCGGAGCACGTCGCCAGAGTTCCGTCTTCGGTCTGCGTCGGTGCGACGCACGACAGACTTCCCACCTTTGCCAACGTATCGCCGCTGCGATCCGGCAGGCCCCAGCCGAGAGCCAGCCCGTAGAGCAGCGCAAAGCCGAGAATGAAGTTCATCGCGATACCGCCGGACATGACGACGACACGCTTCCACGCCGCCTTCTTGTACATCGCGTGCGGCTCTTCTTCGGGTGTCATCTCGTCGAGAGCCGTCATACCGGCGATGTCGCAGAATCCACCGAGCGGCAGCGCCTTGAGGCCGTACTCGGTCTCACCTCGACGGAACGAGAAGATCTTCGGTCCGAAGCCGATGTAGTAGCGGCGAACCTTCATTCCCAAAGCCTTGGCCGTCCACATGTGGCCGGCTTCGTGCAGGGCGATGGACACGCCGATGCCGAGGGCAAACAGCACTACGCCCAGTGCAAAAACCATGAAAGCTCTAGCCCTCCTGCTTCACGAGCTGACGCGCTCGTGTGCGTGCCCAGCCGTCTGCGGCCAGAACGTCGTCCACGGTAACCGGTTCCGCGGACCATTGACCTGCATCGTCGAGAACAGCGGCCACCGTGCGGACGATCGCCGGGAAGGAAATGACACCGTCGAGGAATGCCTGAGCCGCCACTTCGTTGGCCGCGTTGTAGATCGCGGTGAAGCAACCGCCGGATTTGCCCGCGCTTCGCGCCAGATCGACGGCGGGGAACACCGACGAATCGAGCGGCTCGAATTCCCAGGTGGAGGCGGTGGTGAAGTCGCATGCCGACGCAGCACCTTCGATGCGGTCCGGCCAGCCTAGAGCGAGAGCGATGGGGAGCTTCATGTCCGGCGGGCTTGCCTGCGCCAGCGTCGACCCGTCGAAGAAGGTGACCATGGAATGCACGATCGACTGCGGGTGCACGGTGACGTCGATGCGGTCGTAGTCGATCCCGAACAGCAGGTTCGTCTCGATCAGCTCGAGGCCCTTGTTGACCAGAGTTGCCGAATTGAGGGTGTTCATGGGCCCCATCGACCAGGTGGGGTGCGCTTTTGCCTGAGCTGGATTCACACTTTCGAGATCCTCGGCGCTCCAGCCACGGAACGGTCCACCCGAAGCGGTGAGAACCAACCGAGCCACTTCGTCGCCTGTTCCACCACGTAGACACTGGGCAAGCGCCGAATGCTCCGAGTCGACCGGCACGATCTGACCGGGTGCGGCGGCTTTGGTCACCAGCGCTCCGCCGGCGACAAGCGATTCCTTGTTCGCCAGCGCCAGGCGCGCTCCCGAGTTCAACGCCGCCAGAGTCGGTTCGAGTCCCAACGAACCGACGAGTGCATTGAGGACAACATCGGCACCGCTGTCCCGAACCAGTTCCGTCACGGCGCTCGGTCCCGAACGGGCGGTTACCGATTCCAGCGCCGATGCCGCTGCAGGATCGGCGACGGCGACCTCGGTGACGCCGGTTGCACGAATCTGTTCGCCCAACAACTCGACGTTGTTGCCGCCCGCTGCGAGACCGACTACTTCGAAACGATCGGGGTTGGCTGCGATGACCTCCAGCGCTTGGGTACCGATCGAACCGGTACTGCCGAGGAGGAGGACGCGGGTACGTGTGGTTTCCTGCACTCGCCCATTGTTCCTGATAACACCTGAGAACAACCTTATCGACGCCCAACTACGTACGACAGGCAGTCGTATGTCACCATATTGGGCAGTAGTGCAACCGAATGAGCAGGAGGATCGACCGTGGCCGATACCCAGTTGGACGTCAAGTCCAGCGCCCCCGTCGTGGTCTCGCACGTCGATGAGGCCGAGGTTCCCTCTGCCGCATGGGGGTGGAGTGGTGAAGGACTCAAGTTTTTCCGTTTCCTCGGATGGTTCTTCGCAATATTCCTGCTTCTGATGATGATCGGAAACCATCACGGCAAGGTCGAGGATCTGTGGCTCATCGGCACCGCCGGATTGATGATCTTCGTTCTGGTCCGCGACATCGTCATCCGTCGCCGCCCGCGCTAGAGACCTGACAAAGAGAAGGCCTCCACGAACGAAAGTTCGTGGAGGCCTTCTCTTTATGTGTTTTTCAGGCCTGGAGGGTTTCAGTTCTCGGCTGCCAGCTGGCCACAGGCTGCGGCGATTTCCTGACCGCGCGTATCGCGCACGGTGCACGAGACGCCCTGGGCGATGACCCGACGCACGAACTCACGCTCGACGTCCTTGGGGCTCGCGTCCCACTCGCTACCCGGAGTCGGGTTGAGCGGAATCAGGTTGACGTGCACCAACCCGCCGAGTGCTTTCTTCAGCTTCTTGCCCAGCATGTCCGCGCGCCACGGCTGATCGTTGACGTTCTTGATCATCGCGTACTCGATGGACACACGCCGACCGGTCTTGTCTGCGTAGTACCGGGCAGCCTGAAGTACCTCCGACACTGACCAGCGATTGTTGACCGGCACAAGTGTGTCGCGCAGTTCGTCGTCCGGTGTGTGTAGCGATACCGCCAGCGTGACGCTCAGGCCTTCGTCAGCGAGCTTGCGGATAGCGGGAGCGAGGCCGACGGTCGAGACCGTCACGGACCGCTGAGACAGGCCGAGCCCGTCGGGTGCGGGCGAAGTGATGCGTCGTACCGCTGCCACCACGCGCTTGTAGTTCGCCAAAGGCTCGCCCATACCCATGAACACGACGTTCGAGAGGCGTCCGGGTCCGCCGGCAACATCACCGTCGCGCATTGCGGCCGCTGCCTCGCGAACCTGATCGACGATCTCGGCGGTCGAAAGGTTGCGGTCGAGGCCGCCCTGACCCGTCGCACAGAACGGGCAGGCCATTCCGCAGCCTGCCTGACTCGAGATACAGAGCGTCGCCCGATCGGGATAGCGCATCAGGACGCTTTCGAGCAGCGTTCCGTCATGCGCCTTCCACAGGGTCTTGCGAGTGTCGCCCGAATCGCACGCGAGGTGCTTGATCGGGGTCAGCAAGGTCGGGAACAGCGACTCCCCCACCTTCTCGCGCACCGATGCGGGGAGATCGGTCATCTTCTCCGGATCGGCTTCGAGACGCGCGTAGTACTGACGCGCGAGCTGATCGGCCCGGAAAGCCGGAAGGCCGAGCTCTTTCACCGCTTCTTTGCGCTCGGCGGAATCGAGATCGGCGAGGTGCCGTGGAGGCATTCCGCGCTTGGGTGCAGTGAAAACGAGGGGAAGAGAGGCAGCCATAGTTACACCATTGTCCCATTGTTTTGGGGTGCTACCCCACTGCCACCCGATTGTGGCCGGATTACCCGTGCAACTTTGCGCAGGTTGCGTGATGATCATGTCATGTCAACCACACCAGAGGATCCGTCGAACTCCCCCGTGTACGGCCCTGCCGACGGTTTCGGTCCCGACCCGGAACTTCCGAAGGTGGGCGAGGACAAGGCAGTCGAAAAACACGATCCCGAACCGAACCCGACGCCTGAACCGGTGCCGACCGGAACCGCGGTAACCGACCGAACCAGGGCTGCGACGACGTGGGTTGGCCTGGTCATCGGCGCAATCGTGCTGATCATGCTGCTGGTGTTCATCCTGCAGAACCTCGAGAGCGTCTCCGTCAAGATCCTGGCCTGGCAAATCGACTTTCCGCTCGGAATCACGATCCTGCTCTCCGCGATCGCGGGCGCATTGATCATGGCGTTGGCAGGCGGGGTTCGCATCATTCAGATCCGGCGCGCAGCGAAGCGGCAGATGTGACTGAAATCTAGTTACGCAATTGGGTCTACCCGCGAGTAAGCAGGCATCATTGTTGTCGTGGAAATCACCCGAAAGGCCCCGATGTGACTACTCACATGGAGAGACCTGTGACCTCGCGTATTGCCCCGCAACAGGCAAGATCCTGGCTCCTCGTCCCCGCGTCCAAACCGGACACCTTCGACGCCGCACTCGCGAGTGCGGCCGACGCCGTCATTCTCGACCTCGAGGATGCCGTCACCGCACCCAACAAACCGGCGGCCCGCCGCGATGTCGCCGCATTCCTGAGCGAACACAATCACGCCTGGGTTCGGATCAACGACGCCACGACACCGTTCTGGGAAGAGGATCTGGCCGCACTCGCGGGCCTCCCCGGACTCGAGGGTGTCATGCTCGCAAAGACCGAAAGCGGTCAGCAGGCCGACGCCACGGCCGAGCGACTTCCCGAAGGCACCAAGATTCTTGCTCTCGTCGAATCCGCGGTAGGACTCGAGGCTGCGCCCGAGATCGCACGCACTGACGGCATCTTCCGTCTCGCATTCGGCAGCGGCGACTTCCGGCGCGACACTGGGATGGACGACTCCCCCACGTCGATGTCGTACCCGCGTTCGCGGCTCACCATCGCCAGCCGCGCGGCACGCATCGCTCCGCCGATCGACGGTCCCACGCTCGGCCCCGATCTGGATCTGCTCGCCCGAGACTGTGCGATCACCTTGTCACTCGGTATGGCCGGCAAACTCTGCATGACCACCGCGCAGACTGCCCCCGTCAACGCGGGACTGAGTCCCTCCGTGGCCGACGCGATCTGGGCTCAGAATGTCATCGACGATCTCGGCGAAGACGGCTCACGCGTGCGCGATGGCAGCGACCTGCCCAAGCTCGCCAAGGCGAAGAAGATTCACAAGCTGGCCACCCTGTTCCACATCCCCACCGATCACTGATTTTTTTACTACTGAATCGGTGCAGAAAACGTCAGGCGCTCAAGTCGGAGCGCCTGACGTTCGTCTTTTGAGTCCGCTTTCACGCAAGTTCGAGTGATCGTGGTTTGGACCGAACATGGATCCGGTATCGCACCGTGAAGCCCAATCCCGTTACTTGCGAGAACGCACGCTCGGCAGTCTTCTCGGTGAACTCGATTCCGAGTACCCGCCGCAAGTCGTCTCGATTCTCGAACTCCCACCGGGCGTCGACACGCGTGAGCGAGAACCCTTGAGCCTCGAAGAATCCTTCGACCGCCGCGGGATCGTATTTGGGCAGATCCGCCCTCATCCACTCTCCGTACGGGCCGGCGCTCACATCGAGATCCACGATCAGCAGGGCTCCCCCGGGCCTCAGGATGCGCATGGCTTCACGAATTCCCGGGCCGCAGCCTTTGCCGAAAAAGTACGCCGTACGGGCATGAACGAGATCGACTGAAGCATCCACCAGACCCGTGGACTCTGCTGAACCCTGGACTACGTCGATCGACGCCGAATCGCGGGTTCGTTCCCGCGCGGCCTTCACCAGCGGTGCGTGCGGCTCCACTCCGACAACACGACGGGCAGTACGAGCGAACTCCGGTAGATGGAACCCCGCCCCACAGCCGACGTCGACGACGTCGCGTCCAGACCAGTCGACCTGGGCTCGCATCGCGGCCCAAATGGAACCGTCGACGTCCTGCGCGCGGTTCTCGATTTCGTACACGCCCGGCCAGTGCCAGATGTTCGGGCTGGGGATCGGCTTGGAACGGCCGGAGAAGAAATCACGCACGCGAAATCAGACGAGTGCGTACAGAATCAGCCAGGTGACAAATGCCGACGGCAGGAGTGAATCCAGGCGATCCATGATTCCGCCGTGGCCGGGAAGCAGGGTTCCCATGTCCTTGATGCCGAGTTCACGCTTGATCTGCGATTCGATCAGGTCTCCGACCGTCGCGACTACCACCAGGACGACACCGAGCAGGACGCCGATCATCGAATTCGCGTCGAGGATCAACGTCACCGAAAGCAGGCTGCCGATGACGCAGAAAATGAGGGAGCCGACAAATCCTTCCCAGGACTTCTTCGGGCTCACAGCCGGCACCATCGGGTGCTTCCCGAACAGCACTCCGGCCGCGTAACCGCCGATGTCGGAGCACACGACACCGATCATCAGGACGAAGACGCGCCCCGGGCCGTCGTCTTCGAGCACCATCAATGCACCGAATGACGCCAACAGCGGGATCCACGCCAGAACGAACACCGTGATCGAGGTGTCTCTCAGGAAGTTCTTCGGGGTCGCCTTGAGCCCGTGGTCGAACAACCGCCACACCATGCACACCAGGACGGTTGCGGTGAATCCGCTGAGCACCCCGACCGGTCCCCACGGCCAGCCGAGCCAGATCGTGGCTTGCCCTCCGACGAGAAGGGGAATTCGCGGCACCTCGATGTCGGCTTCACGAAGCCGCGTTGTGACCTCCCACGTCGCGATGAACATCGCGATCGCGACGACAGCGATCCATCCCGGGGGCAGGAAGATCAAAGTGCCGATGACCAAGGCTCCGAGACCAGCTCCGACGCCGATGGCGGCAGGTAGGTTCCTGCCCGCCTTCGACTTCGGCGGTTGCGCGCCCTCAGCGCCGCCCGTAGGCCCGTCCGTGACGGGACCACCGGCGGTTCCCTCTTGTGCGTGCACCCAAACTCCCTGATCTACTCCCGACGACAAACACTGCAAATGAGGAGGCTATACCTCCATCAACTCTGCTTCCTTGTGCTTGACGAGTTCCTCGACCGCGTGCACGTACTTCGCCGTGGTCTTGTCGAGTTCTTTCTCTGCGCGACCGACCTCGTCCTCGCCGGCTTCACCGTCCTTCTGGATCCGGCCGAGTTCGTCCATCGCCTTGCGGCGGATGTTGCGCAGCGTGACCTTCGAATCCTCGCCCTTGGACTTGGCCTGCTTCACCAGTTCACGACGACGCTCTTCAGTGAGCTGCGGAACCGAGATGCGGATGATGCTGCCGTCGTTGGACGGGTTCACACCGAGATCCGAGTTGCGGATCGCCGTCTCGATCGCGTTGAGCTGCGAAGCCTCGTACGGCTTGACGATGACCATGCGGGCCTCGGGGACGTTGATGCTCGCGAGCTGCGTGATCGGCGTGATCGAACCGTAGTAGTCGATCACGATGCGCGAGAACATACCGGGGTTCGCGCGTCCGGTGCGAACCGAGCCGAGATCGTCCTTGGCTACCGTGACAGCCTTTTCCATCTTCTCTTCTGCCTCGAAGAGCGCTTCATCGATCACGGCTGTTCCTCCATGTTGTTCTGCATCATTTTTTGGGTGTCACTCACGACTTGATCAGGGTGCCGATCTTCTCACCGGACACCGCGCGAGCGATGTTTCCTTCGGTGAGGAGGTTGAACACCATCATCGGCATCGAGTTGTCCATGCACAGGCTGAACGCCGTCGCGTCCGCGACCTTGAGCTCACGTTCGATGACCTCGCGGTGCGTGATCTGTTCGTACATCGTCGCGTCCGGGTCGATACGCGGGTCGGCCGAGTAGACGCCGTCGACGGCCTTGGCCATCAGCACTACCTCGGCACCGATCTCCAGCGCGCGCTGCGCAGCAGTGGTGTCGGTGGAGAAGTAGGGCATACCCATCCCGGCACCGAAGATGACTACTCGCCCCTTCTCGAGGTGCCTACGTGCGCGAAGCGGAAGGTACGGCTCGGCGACCTGTCCCATGGTGATTGCCGTCTGCACTCGAGAATCGACGCCGGCCTTCTCCAGGAAATCCTGCAGAGCGAGGCAGTTCATGACGGTGCCGAGCATGCCCATGTAGTCGGAGCGCGCGCGATCGAGGCCACGCTGCTGCAGTTCCGCTCCGCGGAAGAAGTTTCCGCCGCCGATGACCACTGCAACCTGTACGCCCGATCGAACGACCTCTGCGATCTGCTCAGCCACCTTGGTGACCACGTCGGGATCGAGACCGACTTTGCCGCCTCCGAACATTTCGCCGCCGAGTTTGAGCAGGACCCGCTTGAATCCTGGACGTTCGTTGGCTGGTTCGGACATTGTTCTCCTCAGTTCGATACAAGACCTTGTAGGTCCTTCATTCTTCTTCTGCCGCCGAATCGGACACCGCGACATAGGAAAGCCCCCGGGACTCGTCCCGAAGCACTCTTATCCTGCCTCATCGGAGGCCCCAGGTACACGTAGACCCCGCCGGTAGAGCAAATGCTCTTCAGGCGGGGTCCATGTGTACGGGCTCCGAATTAAGCGGAGGCGCCGACCTCGAAACGCACGAAGCGCTTGATGGTCACGCCTGCCTCGTCGAGGATCGCCTTGACGGTCTTCTTGGAGTCCGTGACCGAAGACTGCTCGGTCAGAACGACGTCCTTGAAGAAACCGTTTACGCGGCCTTCGATGATCTTCGGCAGAGCCTGCTCGGGCTTGCCTTCTGCGCGGGCGGTCTCCTCGGCGATGTGACGCTCGGAAGCGACGATTTCAGCGGGAACCTCGTCACGCGTGACGTACTTTGCCTTGAGTGCTGCGACCTGCATTGCAGCGCCGCGAGCGGCCTCAGCAGCAGCATCGCCTTCGCCGGTGTACTCGATGAGAACGCCGACAGCGGGCGGCAAGTCGGAGCTGCGCTTGTGCAGGTAAACGGCAACGGGGCCGTCGAAGGAAGCGACGCGGCTCAGTTCGAGCTTCTCGCCGATCTTCGCGGACTGCTCCGCAATGACGGTGTCGATGGTCTTGCCGTCGAGCTCGAGCGCCTTGAGAGCGTCGAGGTCCGCAGGCTTGCCAGCAGCAGCGACGGTCACGATCTCGTCGGCCAGCTTGATGAACTCGTCGTTCTTGGCGACGAAGTCGGTCTCGCAGTTGATCTCGATCATGACGCCGTCCTTGGCGACGACGAGACCCTCAGCGGTGGTGCGCTCTGCGCGCTTTCCGACATCCTTCGCGCCCTTGATGCGCAGCTGCTCGACGGCCTTGTCGAAATCGCCGTCTGCATCTGCGAGTGCGTTCTTACATGCCATCATTCCGGAGCCGGTGAGCTCACGGAGCCGCTTGACGTCAGCGGCGGTGTAGTTCGCCATGATTAGCGAGCCTCCTCATGTATCTGTTTCGGACCTAGGACTAACGGTGAAGCACGGCCTAGCGGTGAAGCACGGCCTGACGGTGGTGCTCGGGCCTAACGGTGAAACGGCCCTGACCAAAAGAACTCTTGGTCAGGGCCGGTTTCAACGAATCAGGCCTCGGTGGCCGGTGCCTCTGCGGCGGGGGCTGCCTCAGCCTCTGCGGCCGGAGCTGCCTCAGCCTCTGCGGCCGGAGCTGCCTCAGCCTCTGCAGCCGGAGCTGCCTGCGAGAGCAGTTCCTGCTCCCACTCGGCGAGGGGCTCGCCTGCGCCGGCTTCGGGCTTCGCGTCCTTGTCGGCGCTCAGTCCTGCACGTGCCTGCACACCTTCGGCAACCGCGGAAGCGACAACCTTGGTCAGCAGTGCTGCGGAACGGATGGCGTCGTCGTTGCCCGGGATCGGGTAGTCGACGAGGTCGGGGTCGCAGTTGGTGTCCAGGATCGCGATGACCGGGATGTTCAGCTTGCGAGCCTCGGCAACTGCCAGGTGCTCCTTGTTGGTGTCGACGATCCACACCGCGGAAGGAACCTTGGCCATGTCGCGGATACCACCGAGGGTGCGATCCAGCTTGGTCATCTCACGCGTGAGCATGAGGATTTCCTTCTTGGTGCGACCTTCGAATCCACCGGTCTGCTCCATTGCCTCGAGCTCCTTGAGGCGAAGCAGACGCTTGTGAACGGTGGTGAAGTTGGTGAGCATGCCGCCGAGCCAACGCTGGTTGACGTAGGGCATTCCGACGCGAGTCGCTTCGGAAGCGATGGACTCCTGCGCCTGCTTCTTGGTGCCGACGAAGAGGACGGTGCCGCCGTGGGCAACGGTCTCCTTGACGAACTCGTACGCCTTGTCGATGTACGTCAGCGTCTGCTGGAGGTCGATGATGTAGATGCCGTTGCGGTCGGTCAAGATGAATCGCTTCATCTTCGGGTTCCAGCGACGGGTCTGATGTCCGAAGTGGGTTCCACTATCGAGCATCTGCTTCATGGTTACGACAGCCATGGCTGTGTACCTCAAACTTTCAATCCGGTTGATGCAGGCGATCGGGTGATCCCTGCCCTGGCACCCGCACGGCCGTCGGACCTGTTTCGTGAGAACCAGGACCAGCCGAGGCCGGAAAACGTGCGCGGGCGCGCGAAGTCGGACTGTGCGAGCACAGACCGCTCGACAAGTGTACGTCCTCGTCCGCCGATGCCATAACCACCCCGGAAGCAACAGACCGAACCGGCGGTTGTGGATCGGCGGTCATCCTGTGGACTACCCGTCTGATCTGCATTGAAGCGCGCGTGACTCCGCGCAAGATCAAGGAATGACGATGTTGCTCGGAGCTCGACGAGGAGTGGTCGTTGCCGTGATCTCCTGCTGTGTGGCCGTAGGCACGGCGTCGGCAGACGCGCGTTTCGACTGGCCGCTCGCTCCCCGGCCGCACGTGGAACGCGCTTTCGACAAACCGGCCAAGAATTGGCTGCCGGGTCATCGCGGGGTCGATCTCGGCGGCAGTGCCGGCCAATCCGTCCTCGCGGCCGGCGACGGCATTGTGGTGTTCGCGGGAGTGGTCGCCGGAAAGCCAACGGTGTCGATAGATCATTCCGGCGGCCTACGCACGACCTACGAACCCGTCGTGGCAGTCGTTCGCGCAGGTGAACGCGTCGCCGCCAGGTCCGTGATCGGAACCCTCGAAACCGGGCACGAAGGGTGTGCTGTCGAAGCATGTCTGCACTGGGGCTTGCGCCGTGGACGCGAGTATCTCGATCCACTCGGACTCGTTCGGACGCAACCGCTCAGGCTCAAGCCATTGAAAGGAGGCTGATCGGTCGCAGAAATCGGTCGCAGAATCAGTGCCACTCGGAAACGGCGTGCCGACCCACTGCGTCCGCGAAGTCGTCGGCCACCATCGCTGCCAGTTCCATGAACGCTCGTCTGGTGGCCGGTCGCATCAACTCGAGGTCCATCACCGACCCCTCCGCGAGATGCTCGTCGAAAGGAATGACCTCGACGGCACGGCATCGACGCATGAAATAGTCCACCAAAGCGTCCATGTCGATCACGCTCGACCCTGGCCGGGCGGCGCTGATGACGACGACGGTCCGTTCGACCAGATGGCCGTATCCGTGCAACTGAAGCCAATCGAGCGTTGCCGCTGCGCTGCGCGCTCCGTCGATTGCCGGCGAACTGACGAGAACCAACGAATTGGCAAGATCGAGAACGCCGTTCATCGCCGAGTGCATGATCCCGGTACCGCAATCAGTGAGGATGATGTTGTAGTAGACCTGCAAGATGTCGATGACCTGGCGATAGTCAGCCTCGCTGAACGCCTCCGAAATCGCCGGATCCTGCTCACTCGCCAGGACCTCGAGGCGACTCGACGACTGGGATGTGTGCACTCGAACGTCCGAATAGCTCTTTATGTCCGGTCTAGCAGCAATCAGATCGCGCACCGTCGAATTGGTCTGCAGCGGAACACGTTGCGCCAAAGTTCCGAAATCGGGATTGGCGTCAACCGCCACGACGCAGTCACCACGAAGCGAAGCAAATGTCGCACCGAGTCCGACCGTGACCGTCGTCTTGCCCACGCCCCCTTTGAGCGAGAGCAAAGCGACTCGGTAGTCGTTACGGATCGGCTGCTCGATTCGGGCGGCCAGTGCACGGTTGCGCTGTTCGTTGGTCGAATCTCCCAGATTGACCACACCTCCGGTCGCACGATGTAATCCTCTACGCCATCCGCCACGCGGCGTCCGTTTAGGGCGTTTCAGTAAAGCTTCGGCAACCAGATCCTGGTTTGTCACCTGCTGTTGGCTCGACGGTGGCGGTGGCGTGGTCCAGACCTCTTGCAGTCGTGCCACAGGCTCCGGCGTCGGCGCCGGCTCGGGAGCCGGTTGTGGCGCTTCGGACAGCCAGGCCGGTTGGCCGCTGTTCGGCAGGTGCTTCACATCTTGGCGGTTCACGAATCCCCCGGATTTCGCATGTCATCGAGTGTCTCGACACGACGATCGAACTTGCCGATTGTTCACTCTTCTGAGCTGCGACGCTACCAAATACCGGCCGAGAACTCGCGTCGCTTCACAATCTAGGCGCGTGGATGGGCCTGATCGTGGACGGATCGAAGGCGTTCGACCGACACGTGCGTGTACAGCTGAGTGGTCGCCAAACTCGCATGTCCGAGGAGTTCTTGGACCACACGAAGGTCTGCACCACCCTCCAGCAAATGTGTCGCAGCCGAGTGCCGAAGCCCGTGCGGACCCATGTCGGGAGCCCCTGGAATTGCAGCCATGGTTTCGTGGACCACCGAACGCGCCTGACGCTGATCGAGCCGGCCGCCTCGAACTCCGAGGAGCAATGCTCGCCCGGACCTATCCGAACTCAGCGCGGGTCGTCCGTGCTCGAGCCACCCGTTCAGTGCCGATTCTGCGGGCAGGCCGTATGGCACCGATCGCTCCTTGTTCCCCTTGCCGAGGACACGAAGCAAACGTCGATCAGCATCGACCGACTCGACGTCCAGTCCACACAACTCGCCGACGCGAATTCCGGTGGAGTACAACAATTCCACGATGAGTCGGTCTCGCAGGGCGAGCGGCTCCTGTTGCTGCGCACCGCTTTCCGCTGCATCCATTGCGTCGAGGGCCTGGCTCTGACGCAGCACCGTCGGCAGCGTGCGACGAGCAGGTGGAGCCGCCAGACGTGTGCCCGGGTCGACGGAAATACGTCCGGTCTGCGCGAGCCACGCAGTGAAACCACGCGCCGAAGAAGCCCGTCGAGCTACCGTCGTACGGGCTGTTCCTACGGCATTCTGGGCGGCCAACCACGAACGCATGACACTTAGGTCGAGGCGGTCGAGATCTGCATTCTCCGAACCCGCGGAGAAATGGGTCAGCAACGCCCGCGCGTCACCGACGTAGGCGCGGATCGTGTGTTCCGACCGGCCTCGGCTCAGTCGGAGGTGCTCGGCATACGCATCGAGGTGAACGCTCAAGCTCGCCGGCAATGCGTCAGTCATGAACACACGCTCGCTCGCCGCGATTGAAACCGCAAGCTGCCTCGCCGATAGGGTTGATCGGTGAATCGAGCAATTCCTCTGAAGATGTTGTGTGTACTGGCACTGATTTCCGCAATCGCTCCACTGTCCATCGACATGTACCTGCCCGGCCTACCTTTGATGGCGGATGCACTCGACACTACTGCGGCCAGCGTTCAGCTCACGCTGACCACCTTCATGGCAGGCCTCGGAATCGGCCAGCTGATCATCGGTCCGATCTCCGACGGACTTGGCAGGCGACGAATACTGCTGGCCGCGACAATCATCACGGCGCTGAGCGGTGCGGCATGCGCGGTGGCGCCGAACATCGCGTTTCTCATCGGTGCACGACTCGTCCAGGGCTTGAGTGGAGGCGCTGCCATCGTCCTCGCCCGCGCCTGTATTGCCGACCGAGCGCGCGGCGACGACGCAGCGAAGCTCTTCAGCATCATGATGATCATCGGCGGTATCGCTCCCGTGGTCGCGCCACTGATCGGCGGCGCACTTCTCGGCCCCGTCGGATGGCGCGGGATCTTCTGGGTCCTGGCTGTCGCGGGCGCCGTGATGGTGGCTGGTGTCGTTTTGCTCGTTCCCGAGACACTTCCACCCGAGCGACGCCATGGCGGTGGTTTGAAGGCCCTGATCTCGAATCTGCAGTACGTGGTCCGAAACCGGCACTACCTCGGATATGCGCTCGCATTCGTCTTCGGATTCGGCGCCTTGTTCGCGTACATCTCCGCGTCACCGTTCGTCGTTCAGAATGTTCTCGGGCTGAGTCCGTCACAATTCTCGATCGTGTTCGCAGTGAACGCCACCGGAATGGTCACGGCAGCGATGATCACCACTCGCCTGCTCGGTCGCGTCGGAGCTCGCACGCTGCTGCGTTTCGGGGTGTGCCTGCTCCTCATTGGTGGCGCCGTATTGTTCTGTACCAGCGTGGTTTTCAGTTCCACGAATACGTGGTTGATCTTGGTCCCGCTGTTCGTGGCGATTTCGAGCATCGGGTTCATCATGGGCAATGCAACCGCTCTCGCCCAAGGAGAGGTCACCAACGCGGCCGGAACTGGTTCAGCCCTGATGGGAGCGGGCCAGTTCGGCTTGGCAGCGCTGGTTTCGCCGTTGGTGGGAATTGCGGGAGAAGACACTGCCGTGCCGATGGCAATCGCAATTCCCACCTTCGGAGTTCTCGCGGCCGTTGCGCTCGTGTTGCTGACTCGCGGCAAGGCCGCCGCGAGTTAGTTTTCGGCCGCGGCGAGTTCGGACTTCCAGACCCGGAAGCCTTCTTCGGTGCGACCACGACGCCAATAGCCGGAAATAGAAGCAGCCGCCGCCGGGACATTTCGTTCCTTGCGAATGTACGGCCGGAGGTTGTGCATGACGGCTTGTGCTTCACCGTGAATGAACACGTGCGGTTCGCCCGGCAACCATTCGAGTGCCGTGACCGCGGCGACAACCGGAGCGTTGTCGCCAGCTAATTCTTCGCCGACAGCATCGGACGATGCTCCGCGATGCAGCCAGGTCACGGCAATACCTTCTGGGGCATCGAGCGCGATTTCGTCTTCCGGCCCCCCGACTTCGACGACGGCGTAGCCGACCGCATCCGGCGCCAATCTCGCTATCGAAGCAGTAATAGCAGGTATTGCGGTCTCGTCTCCGACGAAGAGATACCAGTCAGCAGATGGTGACGGCGAAAACGCGCCACCCGGTCCACGCAGGGTAATCTCAGCGCCCGGCTGAACGGACGCGGCCCACGGACCTGCAACTCCCATGTCGCCGTGGACGACAAAATCGATTGCAATCTCTTTGGCATCAAGATCGTACGAACGAATCGTGTAGGTGCGCAGTATCGGCTGATCAGGAGTGCCGAATTCGATCTTTACATAGGAATCGCTGTATTCACTGGGAGTGAAGGACTCGAAGCCCGGTCCCCCGAGAAACACTCGCACCATATGGGGAGTCAATTGTTCGGTCCGCAGAACCGTCAATGCAGTTGTCGGCTTGGCCACAGAAAGGTCCTTCCAAAAGTTAGTGTTACCTAACTAAGGTACACGACAATTGCAGCGCATGGACAAAATGCCTCCCCCGGTACATCCGCCCCGCGCGCGACAGACCACGGTGCTCAACGAAATAAACCGACCACTCTGCCGGGTAAATTCGTCGGTGGCAGCCAAATTTCCGAATCAGGACTCGTGCATGATCAGGCAGCACATCGCTATCGGAGAAATTCAGCAAAGCAATAGTAAAATACGCCTCTGGCCCCCGGCGAGGTTCGCCAGGGGCCAGAGGAGGTATTAATTCAACCTAGTGTGCAGCGTCGAAAGCGTCGATGATTTCCGCTTTGATACGCCCGCGCGGAGCAACTTCGTAACCGTTCTTACCCGCCCAATCACGAATGGCCTGGAGCGTCTCCTTGGAGCGGCCAGAACCCGACGTGGCCTGCGGAGATGCAGCCTGCGCCTTCTTGCCACGCTTCCCGCTCACCTTCGCCGCCGCCTCGACGAACGGCTTCACCGCAGCGTCGAACTTCTCTGCATTGGTGGCGCGCAGATCGATCACGTAATCCGTTCCCTGGTAAGAGAACTCAATTCGATCACCGAATCCATCGTCAATCGGCTTACCGTCAAGGTCGTCGATGAGTTGCCGAATCAGCTTCTCAGCCATTGCACTCCTCTTTCAATGATCGATTCAATTCTCCTTCACAATACACAGATAGAGCGTTGATGAACAAAAGAAGTCCGGAAACCTGTGCCATTTCCGAACAGACTCAATGGTCCGAATTAGCAGCGGGTTAACGACGAACCAATCAATACCCGCACTCAGGGGAACCAGACTAATCAGACTTCAAAGCACATTGACCTGAGACTTTCCTGAGGCCCGTTAAATTCACGGCCAAGTCTGCAAAGCTGGGTCGAGAATAACGCTGCACACAGGCCGATCGAGTTCACGAAAAGCAGTCCTGACGTGCAATTACCAGCATCGCGAGGGTATTCGAGTTTCGTTCTCGCCGGAACGGTTAGTGGGCATCGCCACCCGCCCACCGGACGAGCACAATCAAGTTCACGCGCTACCGCGTCCGAAACCATCCACTCGAATCCGAACTCGCAAACCCCTCGAGTTCGAGCAGAGGAAGAGTTGCACGAACCTGCGTTATGAGCAATCCCGATTCCTCGGACAGCTCACGCGTACTACGTGAACCTGTTCCCGGCAATGCTTCGTATACCAATCGAGAATTGCCCCGCAATGCATCGATGTCACGTGTAGCGGCTGCATCCTCCGCGGATTCCCCGACACCAAATGGACCTGACGCTTCGACTACATCCACGGCATTGGAAACGAGTTGCGCTTCACCTTCGCGGATCATCCGGTGACATCCGGTCGACGATGCCGAAGTAACCGGCCCGGGCACCGCCATTACCGGCCGGCCCAATTTCCGGGCCCAATTGGCGGTATTGCGAGCACCACTGCGCCAACCCGCCTCGACCACCACTACTCCGTCCGACAACACAGCTACCAGTCGATTCCTTGCCAGAAACCGGAACTTTGCAGGTGTTGTGCCCGGTGGATATTCACTTATCACTGCACCCGAACTCGCTATCTATTTGAGTAGTCGCGCATGCCCTGACGGATACGCTCGATCGACCCCACAGGCCAAGACAGCCAGTGTGTTTCCACTTACGCCCAATGCAGCGCGGTGCGCGGCCCCGTCGATACCGAAGGCCGCCCCGGAAATCACGGTCCATCCGTCGACAGCGAGGTCACCGGCAATCTCTGCCGTCACGTGTTCGCCGTACGCAGTAGATGCTCGCGTACCGACAATCCCAACCGATCTCTCGGTCAGATCAACCAAATCCCCGGACCCCAACACCCACAACACAAATGGCGCCGTCTCACCCCCGGAGGCATCGAGTCCGTCGAAGGAAAGCATTCGCCACGCCGGCCAATCGGCGCAGTTCGCTGTTACGAGTCTGCCACCCATCGCCTCCATCAGGTCGAGGTCTCGTTGGGCTGTGTCGATGTGAGCGCGGGCTCGCGTCTTCTCCTCGATCGCGGGTGGCAGATCGCCGTTGCGGACCGCCCTCGCAGTTTCTTCGACCCCGAGCTCGTCGATCAACATGGACATATACGCGCTTGGGCCCTGCACGACGCGGGACAGATATGCCCAAGCGAGTAGTCGCGGATCGTGCGCAGTCATTGGAATCCCCTGTCTCGGAAGTCGAGTGCGGTGACAACTTGGTCTGGTCCGGGCATCGCCTCACCTGCCAGATCGGCGACACTCCAGGCAACCCGCAACGCTCGGTCCGCCCCACGAGCAGTGATCACACCTTTACGCAGCGCCCGTTCCACCGGCGCCAGCGCCGCACGCGAGAGTCTGAACTTCTGTCTCAACGCCGGCCCTGGTACTTCCGCGTTGGTCCGCCACCCGTACTCACTCCACCGCTGGGCTGCAGTGTCTCGAGCCGCCGCCACGCGCGCACGAACATCGCCGGTACTTTCCCCTACTTCGTCGATCAGCGCTCCGGTTGCAACGGCCTGCATCCGGACCCTGATGTCGACTCGGTCCAAGAGTGGACCGGACAATTTCCCCAGGTAACGGCGACGCGCCGCAGGTGCGCAGACGCAGTCCGCGTCTCGCGGCGGCGCGCATGGGCAGGGATTGGCGGCCAGGATCAGCTGGAACCGCGCCGGGTATCGGGCAACTCCGTCCCGCCGGGCGATTCGCACTTCCCCGTCTTCGAGTGGCGTGCGTAGCGCTTCGAGCACCTTCACCCCGATCTCGGCACATTCGTCGAGAAACAGCACGCCGCGATGAGCCCGGCTGACCGCACCAGGACGAGCCATCCCACTACCACCACCCACCAGCGAACTGACCGACGAACTGTGATGCGGCGCAATGAAAGGCGGCATATCTATCAACGGCCGATCCTCCGGCAACACCCCCGCCACCGAATGAATCGCCGTCACCTCCAACGACTCCCCCTCCGTCAACGGCGGAAGAATCCCCGGAAGCCTCTGCGCCAACATCGTTTTCCCGATCCCCGGCGGACCCGTCAACATCAAATGATGCGCACCCGCCGCAGCAACCTCGATCGCCCACCGAGCATCCGTCTGCCCGACAACCTCACTCAGATCCCGCACCGTCACCACGTCAGCACGCTCGAAAACATCAGGAACAGCCAGCGCCAACTCACCACGCAACCACCCGATCACCGCGGACAGATCGTCAGCGCCCAGCACTTCGATCCCCTTCACCAGGCCCGCCTCAGCCAACGCCCGAGCTGGAACCACCACAGTCCCCCATCCCGCCCGCTTCGCCGCAAGCACCGCAGGCAACACACCACGCACCGTCCGCAGTCGACCGTCGAGTGCCAACTCCCCCAAAAAGACAGTCTCCCGCAACAACTTCCGCGGCAACTTCTTCGCCGCATCGAGAACCGACAACGACAGAGCCAAATCGTAAACGCTGCCCACCTTCGGCAACGTCGCCGGCGACAACGCCAAAATCACCTTGCTGTCCGGCCACTCCTCACCAGAATTGGTCACCGCGGCCCGAATCCGATCACGCGACTCGTGCAACGCCGTATCAGGCAGCCCCACCAAATGCACCGCAGGCAACCCGCGCCCGATATCCGCCTCGATCTCCACGATCTGCCCGTCCACGCCACTGACCGCAACAGAATGCGCCCGCCCCAACGCCATCAGAACGCATCCACAAAATGCTCGACCGAAGGCACGCCGTCGCGGCCGATCAACACCGCCACCACATCGAAACGCACCCTCGACCACGACCGACCCGAATCAGTGAGCCACTGCATCGCCAACACCCGAATCCGACGCTGCTTCGCGAACGTCACCGACTCCGCCGGACTCCCGTACCCGACACCCGACCGAGTCTTCACCTCCACGAACACAATCCGATCACCGGACGTCGCAACAACATCCAACTCGCCGTACCGACAACGCCAATTGCGCTCGACAATCTCCAAACCCGCATCAACCAGGAACTCGACAGCCACATCCTCGCCCCGAGCCCCCAACGCCATATTCCTCGCCATCGCAGCCCCCACCACTCACACCCCGCGCCCGCCCATACGAAACGCGTCCCAACCACCACCCTCGACCCACCACCACAAAACCAAGCCACCCAAAACCCACCTGTTGACAACTCCGTACCTGTTGACAAACTCAACATGCACTGGCCACCGAGCACAGACCGGCCTCGCGGCTACTTCAACCGAAGTGTGGTCCTCTTCGACGCAGGTTGTCTGCTCGGTACTGTTAGACGTGGATCCACGTGTATACGTCTTTCAGCTTGATGCCGGCCTGCGAAGATAACTCGCCACAAGTCGTTTAAAGCAGCATCCCCGCTACAAGCTTCTTCGTCAGAGTGCGGAATGATTTCAGGGACGGGCTTGAATGGCACCGCGTAGACTGAGCCAAGCGCAGTGTTGAACTCGCTCTGCGCCGATTGTCGATACTGGAAGATCAGGCTGTCGTTCAGGTTGAAAGTCGTCGTGAATCCTGCCTCGGCCCGGATCCCATCGAGTGAGCAATTTTGCCCCAGTCTCGGCCGCGCCGAGCGTCACCGTCAGCGTGCGTTGTCTCCTCCTTCCCCATCGCGTTGAAATACATGCTCCAACAAAAGAATTCGAAACCACGGAAATGCCAGTCAGCCGGCACTTTCCCGTCCACGTTCGGCCTCTCGACAGCAGTGAACCAGGTCGCTAAGTACGCCCGCGACATCAGCTAACGCGGCGTGCGGGGGTTCGAGTGGAGAAACCGTATGACAGTCATGTCTTCAGTAAAAGACTCGACCACGGCCTTCTCACACTGCTCGCGAGCCAGCTCACCCACGTAAATAATCGGACCGATTTCACACCCAGTTGCGACCTTGATTCCAGTCGCACCCTCAGGAACGCCCTCGACCAAGGACGTGCGTTCACGGATTCTGTTTGGACTGAATAAATCTACTTGAAGCGTCGTACTCATATTCTCTTCTGAAGATATATCAGATTGCGAAAATGAATATTAATAAGACGATCATGGCGGAGATCAGTGCGGCGATAAGCCAGAGACCCAGCCCTGGAACTGTCACCAAACCTTCGGCTGCTTCAACACCAATGCTGCGTGTGCATACACTGCTGCCATCAGGCCAACCGGGTCGTACGTGAACAACCCGATCCCCACTTCATCGGCATACGCAACCGCAGCTTTGCTGCAACTCGATGCCGCAAAGAAGAACAATGCCTTCTTGGCGTCAGTCTCCCGCGCACCGTAAAGCTGCTGCATCTCGGTCCGGACCGCGGCGCCGACCTTCCACTTCACCTGTGTCAGGGCATGTGATGATCGACCATCAATTCCGCCGTCCGCTCTCCCAGTCGTTGCGACCGGATCAGTGAAGCCCCAGGACCTCATAGCCTCGGCGGGGTTCAACTCTCTGCCTTGTTCGGCGTGGTAATGCACCGCATCCGACCTCGACTAAACATACATCGCATTTAGCATCCAGTGTCATTCAAATAGACGACAGTCTAGGCAACCCACAGATGCTACTATCCGCCGATGGGAATTGGGAATCGAAAAAGGACAACATTCCGGCTAGTCCTTCTTTTCGGCATACTCACGATAATATTGCCGAGTTGTAGTACTGATTCGCCGGGCACTAATGAGCAGGTTCCAGCATCTGCGCAAATATCTGACGAGGGTTTTCACATACAGTATGACGAATTGACTGTCGAAGGAACCGGGAACAGCGGTGATGTGGGGGCAAGCGCTAGTGTTGATCAGGACGGCGTCAGCACCATCCAGGGTGATCAGAACATGCTCATAACCATCAGCGACCGATACCAGGTCGTCATCGAGGATTCCGATGGGCAACCGAACGCCCCTATCACCCTGCGTTTCCGCGTCGATGGTGAAGCGGTGCAGAGAGCAATAGATTCCGGGGGTGAGGTGGTGGTCCTCTCAGAATCAGCAGGTGCAGATACCCCATCGATGGTAGATGCACAGTTCAACCCCAATGACTCCACGGTGACGGCAACGGTAGACCATCTCAGCTGGTTCCAAGCTGTCATCTTCAACACCAATGAATTCTTGAACAAAGCAGGACAGGGGATCAAGGAAGTCCTGGGAACCGGGTTCACCAAGCCTGCCTGCGTTGGAGATCAGATCAAGTATTCGACGTACAGCGTTCAAATATCAGCACTAGCGGACGATGTAGCGTGGACATGCCTCCGATCAACCTGGACAGGCACGCTCGACTCCCCTCAAACAGTCGAGCTGCATTCTAACTCTCCAGTGCCTTGGGTGATTTCTAGCGATCCTTCCCCGCTTGCTATTAACAAAACGAAAACAGACAGCCAGAACCGCTCACTTTCGATAGCTTACGAGCAGCTTATGGGTTCAGACGTCAGTTTCCTCGGTCCAGGCGATGCGCTGACGCTCGACTTTAAGCAATACGTCGGCTCACCTAAGTCGGGCACACTAACACGCGACCCCAAGCTTGATAACGCTGCTTTCTCGTCGTGGGGGTATGCATACGCTCTCGAAAATATCTCTTCCGCACTGTTCCCGCCAGCAAAGGTGATCAAGGTTCTAGTCGGTTGCTCCTCAGAGATAAACAATCTTCTCGACGCAGTTCAGACCGCGGCCAATTGCGGCAAAGAATTCGGATCGACTGCCATTTCATTCGTCCTGAGCAGAGTTGCGGTGTCGAAGATATATGACTTTAGTGCGAAGTTCGGGCTGGACAACATACCCAATAGCGCAACATGGAAAGTGTCGCGAGTCGGAGGTGAGTCCAATGGAGGCGAAATCAGTGCAGCCCCGAGCAGTAGTGGACCCGCTGCTGACTACGCGCCCAAAGAGTGCGGTCCCGTTACCGACCGTCGCGGCAAGACCGCGACGGTCTTGAACGACAACGCGGTCATCGACTGCACAGAAGCTGTCTCTGTCATGAGTGAATACCTGAACGATCCCAACGTAAATGATCGAACCTACCGTTTCGACGGGTGGACCTGCTCAGTACTTGGTGCCGCAGAGGAAGAGAAGATGGGCTACGTCATCAAGTGCGAACGGGAGGACAAGGCGGCGATCATGCTAGCAACGCGGTGAGCAGTAATTGGGTGGAGCAGGCAAACACCTCTCTGTAGACGGAACCAGACAAGAGCGCTCGTTGAGCCTGGGCCTAGTGCTGTACATCGAACGTGCAGTAGCTGGCGGGATCTACCGCGGACCGATGCTGATCAACTCGCGATTGACAAGATGGACATCGCCGCGAGGTTCAACCGTGGCCGGATCGCTGCGTTCGGCGGTTGGAAGAGCACTGTTGCGACGGTGGGGATTACCGACTCCGCACTTGACCACGCTAAAGAGCGCCGTGAGAACTCTTGCTCGACCATGCCTGACGGTGTTACCGAACGCCTGAAGGCGGAGTGGTACCGCCGAACAGGATTTCGCCTTAAATGCGGTGCAAAGAACGGCTTTAGTCACCGAGTCAGAACGGGTTCCACCAGTTGATGAACTCGATCCACCACGAGCCCGGAAAGAGCAAAGTATCGAGAAACGGGTTGGTTAGGTCGGGCAAGCTTCCAATCATCGTCATCTCCTCAAAACGGGTTCCACCATGCTGTGAGCGGTCTCAGGAACGGGTACCAAAACAAGACTTCTTCGGGAATGTCAGCCACGTTTCCGATCATGCTGGTGTATCGCACGTCACACAGACCGTGTTAACGACGCACTGATCCAGGGAAGTCTTCGATCTAGACGTTACGGACTAGCTCAGGTGGGTTCTCGCTGCGCTGGTCGATGTAGTCATCGCCAGCACTCAGGACGTGGGCAGTCGTTGAAACGAAGGTTCGCTCCGGTCCCTGCTGTTTGGATTAGAAGATTGCCGTAACCACCAACGAATGCCAACGGTCCCCCTCGCCGCACGTTGAGGTCTTCGATCTCATTCCAATCGCAGTGTGTCTCGCAGCTGAAGAACGGACTCCCCCAGTTCTTGATCGTCTCGCCGCTGTCGTTGTGAATCGCACCGGAGTTTCCGGGGCACATCAAAGTCTCTGGACTCTTGTGCCCCTACGAATCGCGTCCCAACCACCACCCTCGACCCACCACCACAAAACCAAGCCACCCGAAAACAACCTGTTGACAACTCAGAACCTGTGGAATTCGGCAGCGCGACACACCAACGGCGGCCCGAACCGTGACAATTTTCTGAAATCCCCACAATTTGGACGAAAGTCCAGTAGAACTAGTTACAGTTTTGCTCAAACCGTCACGCACCCCGCTGAATGGAGTTCTACATGGCCCGCCGCTCACTTCGCCACGCAGTAGCAACCACTACATCCCTCGTTCTCATCGCCGCCGGCGTCACTGTTGGACTTGGAGCCTCGGTGGCGCAAGCAGCACCGGCATGCGCGCTCAACCAGTCGGTCACCGACAGTTGGGCCGGTTCCCTCGGGACGCCGTACACCGTCAGCAAGGAGGTTGTCGGCGATGGCAAGGTCGCCGCGGGTCAGACGGTCACCTACATCACCAAGGTTTCCGGTTCCGGAGCCCTCGTCAATCAGATCCGCGATTTCCACCCGGCAGGATTCCAGCTGGTCAAGGCTCGCCTGAACGTCAAATGGCTTATCGGCGACCAGAAGTGGGACGACGTCACCAAGACCGTCGTTGTCGGCAACAACTCCGTGGTGGCAAAGGGCGGCGGATGGACCACTGCGGGCGGCGGCGTCATCGCTTTGGAAACCACCTACAAAGTTCCCGATAACGCAGTTGTAGGCACGCAGCTCGACAGCGGCGCCGGCACCAACATTGTGCTGGCGGCGGGCGACTGGAACATCAATCCGATGGGCGTCTGCGTCACCATCCGGCAGCCGAACCCCGTCGAGGCGGGCGCCGGAAGCCTCGAGGACATGGGCTTCGGCTCACTCAACTCCGGATCAGGCCAGGTATTCGGCTCCCTGACCGACCCGCAGGGGTCGATGACCAATGTCATCAGCGGTGTCTTGGGCAATGTGCTCGGCAACATGAGCTGACTCAGTTCAGATTAGTAAATCGGCCGAGCTACCAGCAGATGCTGGTAGCTCGGCCCATTTCTACTTTGCCGAACAAAGCTTTGCCGTCAACCGAGTTCAAGAAATCATCAGCAAATCACCGCATCAGCTTTCCGCCGTACCGGGCCGGCGTCGTACCGAAGGTTTCCCGAAATGCGGCGATGAACCCACTGCTGGTGCGGTAACCAACCTGCGGGGCAACGTCATTGACACCCTCACCCCGCGCGAGCATCTCGAGTGATGCGTACATGCGTGCTCGAGTTCTCCACTGCCCGAAGGTAATCCCGGTATCGGCGACAAAGGCTCGCATCAAGGTCTTGGAACTGACCCCGAGTTCGCCCGCCCACTCCCCCAGCGTCCGTGAGTCTGCCGGATCGGCAAGGATGCGGGCAGAAACCGAACTCGCCGCAGCATTGCGAGGAACCGCGAGGACGTCGTGCCGTTCGGGCGCGGCAGCAAGAATGTCGTAGAGCAACTCCTGACTCATCAACCGCCGAGCATCGTCGATGGTCCGGTCGGCGAGATGGCGCAGCAATTGAGCGGACAGAGCATCGACTTCGAGAACAAGTGGCTGAGTCCACCGCGGCCCGGCAGGGCGTAGATCCGGACGCGCATAGGCCGCAATCATGCACCCCTCCGTCAGAAGTGTCATGTCGTGGAGAACGGTGCCCGGCAACCAGACCAAGTGCGCGCTGTGCAGGTGCCACACATTGCCTCCGGCAGCGATCTGCATCGTCCCTTCACTCATCCAGGCGATCTGATGCTCGGGGTGTCGATGAGCTCCGTACGCAGTCACTCCGTCGACGACGTTGGTGTAGACCTGAAAATCTTTGAATGTCCGTCCGCGACTATCGGGTAGCGCTAGCAAGGACTTTGGACGAGTCGAGTAACCAATAGTGGACATTTTGCGTCTTTCTGGGCGTATCCGAGTCCATTCTGAAGGATGGACCGACGATCCTGCAAAGGTTAGCCTCACTTTATTGCTGACGCGACCAGTTCAGCACTTCACGCGGAACTCAGATCACTTCGCCCACCACTTCGAAGGAGCATGCACGTGCCCTCACGTAGCACCCGAATCCTCGCCGCCTTATTCACGACGGCCGCGATCATCGGGTTCTCGACCGCCTGTGGAACCTCGCAAGGCGTCGACACCGCATCAGCGACCCAGAGCAACGACGCATTCCCCGTGACGATCGAGCACGCACAGGGTTCGACGACCATCGATGCCGAACCGCGGCGGGTAGTGACACTCGGATACACCGATCACGAACCACTGCTCGCCTTGGGAGTCGAACCCGTCGGCATGGCCGAATGGTGGGGGTCCGGCATGGATGAAAGCTGGCCGTGGACGAAGGACTACTGGAAGGGGAAAACTCCGACCTACATCAACAGCGGCGGAGACTTCAACTTCGAGCAAATCGCCTCCCTCGCACCAGATCTGATCCTAGCGCTGTACGCCGACATCGACACGGAGACCCACAAGAAGCTGACCTCGATTGCGCCGACTGTCGCGCAGAGCAAGGACTACGACGCATACACAACGCCGTGGACCGACATGACACTCACCGCCGGGCGCGCCCTCGGCAAAGAACCACAAGCTCAGCAACTGATCGCGGATACCGAAAACGCGTTTGCCACCGCTCGCGCTGCACACCCGGAGTTTTCCGGGCAAACCGCAACGATCGTCAACCTCGACACTCCCGAGGGATACGTGTTCTCGTCGCACGACCCACGCGGCATCTTCCTCTCGCCACTCGGATTCACCCTCCCCCCGACGGTCGACGCATTCGTCGGCGACCAGTTCGGCGACTGGCTGCCGAACGAGCGATACGACATCCTCGAACCCGTTGATCGTTTGATCGTGATGGCCGATCCGGAGGGAGAGAAGGCCCTCCCCGGCAACACTCTCTACCAGCGGCTACCCGCTGTGAAAAACGGAAATGCGATAGTCGTGCGATACACCGCAGATCCACCCGTCGGCGCGGCGATGTCCGGCAATACCGTCCTGAGCATTCCGTACGCCATCGACCAACTGACCGCCACATTGTCGAAGTAACCAACAATTCCAGGTATCGAAAATATGTTCGAATGATGCTAGCCTCAAACCCAGGAAGCACTCACGGACATCGAGGATCACCATGGACGAGGTACCGGAGACAGCGCTAGATCTTGCACGACTCGATCTGGCTCGGCTGGTCGACGAGTTGACGGTTCTCGACCAGCGACGCGTCGACATCGGCGAGAGCTTGGTTCAACTCGAGTACCTCTACGCCAGGATGGGCGCACGGCAACAAGCAGATGCTGCTCGAAAAGCCTTCCAGGAGAAGTACGTCGGACGAATCTACGAACTCGCAGACGGTCTGCGCACCTGAAAAGAGGTTGCACACAACCACTGACGGAGCGCATGGTCATTCCTGCACGACACACCGGACCGATCGGTTCGGCTGTGAACTATGTGGGAGAAATCTGATGGAGAAGATCACCAAGAGGCTGTGGAACTGGGCATCGATACTCGACGAGAACACTCGCGAGCAAGCGCTGCGTACGTCCCAGATGCCTTTTGTCCGTCCACATCTGGCACTTATGCCGGATGCGCACCTCGGTGCGGGAGCGACGGTGGGTTCGGTCATTCCGACGGAAGGCGCAATCATGCCCGCCGCCGTCGGAGTCGATATCGGCTGCGGAATGATCGCGGTCAAAACCCAGTTCAGTGCACGCGACCTTCAAGGCCGCGACCTGAGCGTTCTTCGCCACAGCATCGAACGCTCCGTTCCGCTCTCGGCGGGTGTCTACAACAAGACGCTGAGCGACACGGCGCAAATCCGCATCGCAGAACTCGAGGCAATGGCGGGCGATCGCCTGGCCTTCTACGACAAGTTCAAGAACAACTGGAGGTTTCAGCTCGGAACGCTGGGTTCTGGCAACCACTTCATCGAGGTGACGCTCGACGAGAGCGACGGCGTCTGGCTGTTCCTGCACTCGGGCAGCCGCGGTATCGGAAACAAGCTCGCACAGCATCACATCAAGATCGCCAAGGACTTGTGCGAGCGGTGGTACATCAACCTTCCCGATCCGGATCTTGCCTACCTGGTCGAGAAGACGCCCGAATTCGACTCGTACATCACCGATCTCAACTGGGCTCAGCACTTCGCTCTGCTCAACCGCGAAGAGATGATGGACCGCGTGGTGAAGGACTTCGCGCACTTCATGGGTGACGGCAAGCCCGCGATCATCGACGAGGTCGAGCGGATCAACTGCCACCACAACTTCACCCAGAAGGAGTTCCATATGGGCCGGGGTGTGTGGCTGAGCCGTAAGGGTGCGATCAAGGCAGACGAGGGCACGCCCGGGCTCATCCCCGGTTCGATGGGGACGGCGAGTTACGTCGTCGTCGGGAAGGGAAACGTGCCGTCGTTCAAGTCCAGCCCCCACGGCGCGGGTCGGGTGTACGGACGTAACCAGGCACGCAAGACCTTTACGATCGAAGATCTCGACAAGGCGATGGTCGGCATCGAATACAAGCGTTCCGCGGCGTTCCTCGACGAGATCCCGGGTGCGTACAAGGACATCGACGTCGTGATGGACGACGCGAAGGACTTGGTCGAGATTCGACACACGCTGCGTCAGATCGTGAATGTCAAGGGCAACTGACCCCGCGCAACTCCGCGAAATGCAAAGTGCCCCGCCGATATCGGCGGGGCACTTCGTTGTCAAGATCAGTCAGGAAGGCGCAGATCCGGCTTGTCCAGCTCTTCGATGTTGACGTCCTTGAACGTCACGACGCGCACGTACTTCACGAATCGCGCCGGGCGGTACATGTCCCACACCCAGGCGTCGGACATCCGCAGTTCGAAGTAGATCTCCCCGTCTGAATTGTGGGGCAGCAACTCGACCGTGTTGGCCAGGTAGAAACGTCGTTCGGTCTCCACGACGTAGGAGAACTGTCCGACGATGTCCCGGTATTCACGGTAGAGCGACAGCTCCATCTCGGTTTCGTACTTCTCGAGATCCTCGGCACTCATCGGTTTAGCCAGTCCTCCCAGTTCGTCTGAACGTCCATCATCCCGTACGGCCCGCGCGTTGTTCCAACCGGACTCCCGCAGCCACCACGTTTGCGTACGTCATGCGATGCTCGGGGCACGGCCCCAGCTCGTCGAGAGCGTCCATGTGCAGTGGCGTGCTGTATCCCTTGTGAATCGCGAAGCCGTATCCGGGATGAGTGTCGTCCATCTCGGTCATCACACGATCTCGGGTCACCTTCGCGAGAACGCTCGCCGCGGCGATGCATGCAGCGGCGCCGTCACCGCCGATAACTGGTAGCGACGGAGCCGTCAGACCCGGAACCCGGAACCCGTCGGTGAGGACGTAGCCCGGTTCGAGATCGAGGCCCGCAACTGCTCGTCGCATCCCCTCGATGTTGGCAACGTGGATACCGATCTGATCGACTTCCGCAGCGGGTACCGAAATAACACTCCACGCCAACGCCAAACGCTTGATGGCCGGGAAAAGCTCCTCGCGCGCGCGTTCGGTCAACTTCTTCGAATCGTCGAGCCGCGCCAGTGCCGCTTGCGGTTTCGGCGCCAGGACACACGCGGCAATGACGAGTGGACCAGCGCACGCTCCGCGCCCGGCTTCGTCGACGCCGGCGACCGGACCGAGTCCGGTTCGCGCCAACGCAGACTCCATCGTCCGCAGACCTGCCGATCTGCGAATGACAACGCGAGGGGGCCAACTACTCACTGTCTCTGCCTACTCGGAACTACGCGAGTCCATGTGTGCGGTACGACAACTCAATTGCCCTGAATATCAGGCGCATCGATGCCGCCCATTCGCGACGGGGGAAGAACGATGAAACGAGCTTGACCGATGATGTTGTCGATCGGGACGGTTCCCTGGAACTCGTCGTCGACGTGGTAGCGCGAGTCGGCGGAATTGCTGCGGTTGTCACCCATGACCCACACGTGGCCCTCGGGAACGGTGATCGGTCCGAAGCAGCGGCCCGACTTCAATTCGGTGTCACACGTTTGTGTTCCCGGAGTGAACGGGAAATCCATCTTGATGTACGGCTCGTCGAGCGGCTTGCCATCGACCAGGACTCGGCCCTGATCGTCACAGCATTCGACGGTCTGGCCGCCGGTAGCGATCACTCGCTTGACCAAGTCGTTCTCGTCCGGCGGAACGAGGCCGACCCACGAACCGACCTCTTGAATGCCGCGAACGACAACGTTGTCGGACCGATTGGACACATATTTCGTGTTCCACGAATCGGGTCCCTTGAAGACGACGACGTCGCCGGGTTCCGGATCGCCGAAGCGGTATCCGATCTTCTCCACCACGATGCGGTCACCGGTACATCCCGCACAGCCGTGCAGTGTCGGTTCCATCGACTCGGATGGGATGAGAAAAACTCTGAAGACAAATGCCTGAAGGACGATGCTGAGTACCAGCGCTACGCCGATCAGAACAGGGAGTTCTCGCAGGAACGATCGCTGTTTCTTCTGCGGCCGATGTGAGGTCGGTTCCGCGGAACCGCTTGATCCCTCGTGATTCTCGGGTCCGGACGACAATGCCTGCTCCTTCGAAGAATCTGCCACAGAAACCAGATTAGCCCGACACCGCGCGTACGCGGTGCCGGGCTCATCGGAAAGATCAGCGCTTTTCCTTGATCTTCGCCTTCTTGCCACGAAGCTCACGGAGGTAGTACAGCTTGGCGCGACGGACGTCACCGCGGGTCAGAACCTCGATGGAGGCCAGCGTGGGGCTGTGAACCGGGAAGGTGCGCTCGACGCCGACGCCGAAGGAGACCTTACGGACGGTGAAGGTCTCGCGAACGCCGCCGCCCTGGCGACGAATAACGACGCCCTTGAAGACCTGCACGCGCTCCTTGGAGCCTTCGATAACCTTGACGTTCACGTTGAGCGTGTCGCCGGGACGGAACTCGGGGATGTCGTCGCGGAGCGACTTTTTGTCCAGGAAGTCCAGGGTGTTCATATGTCATCCTTGTATTTCGCAGGAGCAGAGGAACCGAGCGGCACGCGTTTCGGTCTCCCGAAACGGCGCTCGTCTGGTTCGTGCCCAGATCAAGTGCTGCTGCCTGGTCCAGGCAACCCGTCCATTGTGCCAGACGCGGATACCAGCGGGGAAATCGGTGGCGGCGGAGCCGCGTGAATGGTGTGGTCCAATTCCTGCTCGGCCGCGGTCATCGCATGCTCGACGCTCGGCGATCCGGCAATCAGATCCTGGACGTAGATCTTGGCCCTGATGACCGGTCGCCGCCACTTCCGCTCACGCTCGAGCGCGCGGTTCATCCGTTTCGGCTTACGCGTGTACCGCCAGCGAGCCCACGGTGCACCCGGCCGGCTCAAGCGAACCGCTCCGATTACCAGCAGCGGAAAGACGAACAGGCCGACGAGCCCCGTCCATATCTTCCCCTTGAGAATCACGATTGCCGCCAAGGCGAAGTTGATCAACGCGACAAAAACGAACACCAACTTGATCCACGGATCCCGTTCTTCACGGAACCCGGCGACGTCGAGAAGTTCGAGCGGGCGGAAACCCAACAGCACCAGACCGGTCACGGCGATTGCGACGAAAACCGCATCCACCGAGGTCCGACCTTGCTCGGACCAGTACACATCCTTCAGATAGAAGATCAGTGCGAACTCGTCGAGCACCAATGCCGCACCCATACCGAAGATCGCCGCCAGGACGGCACCGGTGGTCTGCGAACCATCGACGTAGACCGCGATCAGCGCACCACCGGAGATCATCATGGCGATCACACCGAACACGACGTGATGCACGTGCTGACCTCCGGGCGCGATGTTGCCCGGCCACCATTTCACCTGCGCACGGATCATCCGGACGCTGAGACGGATGAAGAGGAAGGCAGAGAGGAATCCGAGCAGGAAGAACAGCAATGGCAATCGGCCATGGGCGATGATCTCGCGCTCGAGCCACTCCCGCATCACTGTCCTCCCTTCACCGAATTTCAGATCCGACCATTCTTCCGATTGATACCGCCAACCGACTCGAATGAGACGATACGGACTCCGAAAACCCGGCGGACGGAATTACTTGCCGAAGCCCGCCTTGCGCAGAGCCTCAGCCATCGACCCGGCAGCGGGCGCGCGGTTGTCCGGACGCGACTCGCGTCCACCCTGACGTCCGCCACTACCTCGTTGCTGCCCCTGACGCTGACCCTGTGGCTGGCCCTGACGCTGTGGTTGCCCACCTCGCGGGCCTTCGGACTTGCGGGGTGCGCCCACCTCGTCGTCGAGACGAAGCGTCAGCCCGATGCGTTGGCGTGCCTCGTCCACTTCGAGGACCTTCACCTTGACGACGTCACCTGACTTGACGACCTCGCGTGGGTCCTTGACGAAGTTGTGTGACATCGCCGAGACGTGAACCAGACCGTCCTGATGAACTCCGATGTCGACGAAGGCACCGAAGGCTGCGACGTTGGTGACCACACCTTCGAGAGTCATACCGGGCTTGAGATGCGCGACTTTCTCGATGCCTGCGGCAAAGGTCGCGGTCTTGAATTCGGGTCGTGGATCTCGCCCCGGCTTCTCCAACTCGGAGATGATGTCGGTGACGGTCGGTAGACCGAATCGCTCGTCGACGTAGTCGGACGCCTTGACCGATCGAAGTGCCTGCGAGTTTCCGATCACGGTGCGCACGTCCCCGCCGGCACTGGCAACGATCTTGCGAACCACCGGATATGCCTCCGGGTGGACGCTCGACGCGTCGAGAGGGTCGTCGCCGTCGGTGATCCGCAAGAAGCCTGCGCACTGCTCGAAAGCCTTGGGTCCCAGTCGGGAGACGTCCTTGAGTCCCTTGCGGGACTTGAACGGACCGTTCTGGTCCCGATGGGCGACGATGCTCTCCGCTAGGGAACCTGCGATTCCGGACACCCGAGCGAGAAGTGGCACGGACGCGGTGTTGACGTCGACGCCGACCGAGTTGACGGCATCCTCGACGACGGCGTCGAGCGAACGTGAGAGCAGCGATTCGGTGATGTCGTGCTGGTACTGACCGACACCGATGGACTTGGGATCGATCTTGACCAACTCCGCCAACGGATCCTGCAGGCGACGCGCAATGGACACCGCACCGCGAATCGAGACGTCGAGGTCGGGAAGTTCCTGCGACGCGTAGGCCGAAGCCGAGTACACCGATGCGCCTGCCTCGGAGACGACGATCTTGGTCAGGTTGGGCGCGCCGGTCTTCTTGATCAGTTCGGTAGCGAGCGTGTCGGTCTCGCGTGAGGCCGTGCCGTTGCCGATGGCGATCAGTTCGACGCCGTGCTTGGCGACCAGCCCGGCAAGCGTCGCAAGCGCCGCGTCCCACTTGTTCTGCGGCTGGTGCGGGTAAATCGTCTCGTATGCAACAACTTTGCCGGTTCCGTCGACGACGGCAACCTTAGTTCCGGTGCGAAATCCGGGGTCGAGTCCCATGGTGGGTCGGGCGCCGGCGGGAGCCGCGAGGAGTAGATCCTTGAGGTTGGTGGCGAAGACGTCGACGGCGTCCTTTTCGGCCGACTGCCGCAGACGCATTCGAGTGTCGATACCGAGCGTGACGGCGAACTTCGTCTTCCACGCCCACTTGACGGTGTCGAGAAGCCACCCGTCGGCGGCCCGACCACGGTCGGCGATCTCGAACCGCGACGCGATGCGGCCTTCGTAGACCGTGCGCTCCCCCGGCGCGAGTTCTTCGGTGTCGGCCGCCATGTTGAGCGACAGCACTTCTTCCTTCTCTCCGCGCAGGACGGCGAGGATGCGGTGCGAGGGCAATTTGGAGAACGGTTCCGAGAACTCGAAGTAGTCAGCAAACTTCGAGCCATCGGTTTCCTTGCCCTTGCGGACCGATGAGACGACCTGGCCGCGACTCCACATAAGCTCGCGCAATTCACCGACCAGATCGGCGTCCTCGGCGAAGCGCTCCACGAGGATCGACCGGGCACCGTCGAGTTGCTCGTCCGAATACTGCGCGGGATCGGTGGTGGGATCTCCGATGAGAGCGTCCGCGACAGGCTCGTGGCCGGCCTCGCGGGCGATCTGCGCCTTGGTGCGCCGCTTCGGTTTGAAGGGGAGGTAGATGTCCTCCAGCCGCGCTTTTGTCTCGGCCAGCATGATCTGACCGCGCAGTTGATCGTCGAGTTTGCCCTGAGAGTCGATCTCCGTGAGCACGGCGTCACGACGGTCGTCGAGCTCGCGGAGATACCGCAGCCGCTCGTCCAGAAGTCGCAACTGGGCGTCGTCGAGCGTGCCGGTGACTTCCTTGCGGTACCGGGCGATGAAGGGCACCGTGGCTCCGCCGTCGAGAAGGTCGACTGCTGCTGCAACCTGGCCTTCGCGGACGTCGAGTTCCTCGGCAATGCGCTGGTTCACGGTCTTGAGAATCACGAGATCCGACCCTACCGCTATCCTGAGACAAGAAGATCGGCAACAGTGCCGTGTCAGGGCTACCGGGGGAAACAGATGAGTACGCGGTACGTCCGGATTGCCGCAATGGCGGCCGCAGTTACTTTTGCGGCTTCGTGCAGCGGTGGACAGAACCCGGATGATTCGATGCAGACCCCCGCCTTCCCCGACACCAATGTTCCGGTCGCGGAGACTCTCGACGGCCGACTGGCTCAAGCTCAGGTGGCGGCGCTCGGGCGCGGTGCGGACGTCTCCATCGCCGTCCTCGATCGATCCTCGGACAAGTACCTCGATGTTGCCGGCGACCAGCAAATCGAAACTGCCTCGGTGGCAAAACTTTTCATCGCCGAGGATCTCCTCCATCAGGACGCTCGCGGCGAGCGGCCCATCACGGACGACGATCGCACCCTCATGGCGGCAATGCTCGAATCCTCCGACGACACCGCAGCCAACCTTCTGTGGGACGAGGTCGGCGGTCAGGAGGTGATCACCCGGGTTGCCGAGCGTTACGCACTGACCGCGACGACGCCGCCGTGGGACGGAATGTGGTGGAACACCGAGACCACGACGCACGACCTGGTCACTTTCTACAACGGCGTCCTCGACGACTCCGACCGGCTCGGACCTGAGCGGGTCGAGCAATTCGTCGAGTACCTGCGGCAATCCACTCCCGAAGGAACCGACGGCTACGACCAGAGGTTCGGATTGCCCGAGGCCTTGTTCGGCGAGTCGGTCATCGGAGTCAAGCAAGGCTGGATGTGCTGTGTCGAGGACAAGTGGATCCATCTGTCCACCGGCATCGTCGGTGACGACAACCGATACATCATCGCAATCGGTTCGCGAGAAGACGTCCAGTACACGGACGAGGACAGCTTCTATCCCGACACCTCGTTCACCGACGCCGTCGACGACGAAAGCGCACTGCACGCACGTGACACTGTCACCGGCGTCACACAGATTCTCTTCCCGAGCGGAAGCATCGACGACTGGGCGGCGGCATCCACGACCGCGGATTCGGTGATGCCCGAAGCTTCCGGGCCCTGATTCGATCCACGCGGTCGTGTTCGTCCTCAAGCCTGCTTGTACTCGAGGACCGAACCGATGACCCGTTCCTGTTGTTCGGACGTGAGCATGGGCCACAGTGGCAGTCGAAGGATCGACGCGGAGAACTCGGCGCTACGCACACACGGCTCCGGTGTTCGTCCGTAGCGCACACCGGCCGCACTCGTATCGAGCGGAATGTAGTGGAACGGCGCCACGATTCCGTCGGCGGCGAGATGCCGAATCAAGCCGTCGCGGCTCTCTTCGGTAGGCATCTTGAGATAGAACAGGTGCGCGGTGTGCTCGCGATCATCGGGAACCGCCATGGGAACGACACCGTTCTCGGACGCCCACACGCCCAGACTCACGCTGTAGGCATCCCAGACGCGATGCCTGGCCGCCTGAATCGCGTCGAACTCCGAGAGTTGTGCGTCGAGGACAGCGGCATTGAGTTCACTGGGCAGATAACTCGACCCGATGTCCTGCCACGAATACTTGTCGACCTGGCCGCGCAGGAAACGCGCACGGTCGGTCCCCTTCTCACGGATGATTTCGGCGCGGGTCATCAACTGATCGTCGGAGAGCAACAGCGCGCCACCCTCGCCGCAGTGAACGTTCTTGGTGTCGTGAAAACTCTGCGTACCGATAGTTCCGATGGTGCCGAGCGCCCGCCCGCGCCACTTTCCGCCGAGCCCGTGAGCGTTGTCTTCGATCAACGCGACACCGTGGAGTTCCGCGAGGTCGAGGAGGGGTTCCATGTCGGCGGCGACTCCGCCGTAATGCATGACCAGTACTGCTTTCGTTCGTTCCGTGATTGCCGCTGCGACGCAGTCGGGATCGATATTGCCGGTACTCGGATCGATGTCGACGAAAACAACAGTGGCCCCGCGCAACGCGACGGCGGTCGCCGCCGAACTGAACGCGAAGCTCGGGACGATCACCTCGTCACCTGGGCCCAATTCGAGTAGCAGCGCACCCAATTCGAGTGCGTGCGTGCACGAGGTCGTCAGCAGAGCATGCGTGGATCCGGTGATCGCTTTGAGTGCTGCAGTCGCGGACTTGGTGAAACGTCCGTCACCGTGAATGTGATCGGACTCCAGAACCGTTGCCAGATTCGACAATTCGTTCGATGCCCGATAGGGGCGGGAGAAGATGATGCGATCAGTGCTCACGACTACGCCGATCGATCGAGGTTCCGGGCCGCGGTGAATCGACAGTCAGATACAGAGGCTTTCCGACAAGGACGTGCAGTGCCACGCCAAGGTATTCGGCGATGAGACCGAGCGAGAACAGGATCGCACCCGAACAGACCAGCAGCGCCATGATGATCGACGCCCATCCTTCCGGGTCGTTGTTGTCACCGGTCATGGCTTGGACGAAGATCACCGCAGCCATGATCACACCGGCCGACGCCAGGGTGACCCCGAGCAGACTCACCAGTCGCAGACCGCGTGTTCCGCTACACAACACCATCTTCCAGAACAACGAGAACAAACGGCGATAGTTGTACCCCGATTCCTCGCGGCCTTCCGCTCGAAGTGTCACCGGCGCCGTGGCGGTATTGCCGACAACCCACGTCAGCGCGACGTCCAGATACACGCCGTTGGCGGCGACGCCGGCCAACTGTCGGCCGATGTCACCTCGGATCAGGCGGTAACTTTCGAATCTCGTCGAATCAGGGAACGCGAATACCGTCGCCAAGACGATCTTTGCGCCGCGCGAGGTCAGGTTCCGCAAGAATCCATGCGGGCGGGTGTTCGTGGGTTTGGAATACACGAGATCGGATCGCTCCGTCAGCGCGGTGTCGAGGAAAGCCCCGATGTGCACCGGGTCGTGCTGACCGTCTTCGTCCATCGTCACGATCCACTGGCCACGTGCAACGGCCATACCGGCGATAGTCGCCGCGTCCTGGCCGTAGTTGCGACTGAGCCACACGACACGCACCTGATCGAAACGGCGCTCCAATTCGAGTAACACGACGTCGGAACGGTCCGGACCGTTGTCGTGAACCAGCACGATCTCGTCGACGGTGAACTGCGCTCCACCGGGCGTCGAACTGGGTGCGCACAGGCCGTCCAACTCCTCGACGAGCGCCGTGATCGTCTTTTCGCCCTGATAAACGGGCACTACGACGGAAATCGAGTGCACTCGCTTCCACTCCCTTCAGGGGGCTCGACTGGCGCCGAGAGACAGGCACGATCGGGCCCACACCGTCGCGAACTTTAACACGCAGAGATGTCCGGACTTCGGATGCCGACGGCGCGTGATGCGCTCGCGTCTCCGCGCGCCCCACCTGCCCTGTTAAGGTCTGGAACTCGTGGTGGAAACTCGCACTCTCGCCCGGGCAGACGTGTACAAGTGGGGCGCCGTCACGGCGGTCGGTGTCATCGCCGGCTACCTGGCCGTGGTGCTCGCGAACGCTCGTCACTTCTACACCGACGACACCGAGTCCCAGTACGCGCCGCTGTGGGTCATGCTCGGCCGTAGCCTGCGAGAAGGACACCTGCCGGTACTCGTCCCCGAGAACTGGATGGCCGGCAACTACGCGATCGAGGAAGCGGGCCTTCTCAATCCGCCACAACTTCTGATCGACCTGATCGCACCGTCCTTCGACAACCTGGCGCTTTACGCGACGATCGTGAAATTGATCTTCGCGATCATCCTTGCGCTGGGCGTCTATCGGATCTGCCTGGAGTACGGCTCGAAGCCCACGTGGGCTGCGGTCGCCGGAGTCTCGATTCCGTTCACCGGTTTCCTCCTCTTCTTCGACTCGGCCAGTTGGATGACAGCCTTCACCGGCACTGCCTGGATGGTTCAGGCGTGGGCCTCGGCAATCCGCTACGCCCGCGGTAAGAGCGGTCCGATCCCGACCTTCGTGTTCTTGTATCTCGCGATGTCGGTCCAATATGTTTTCCCCGCAGTCGAATCCGGTTTGATGATCGTCGCAGTCGCGATCGGCGAAGTTGTCTATCAGCGGCGTTGGCTGCCGTCGCTGCGGCTTCTGGCGGTGTCCGCGTGTGCCGCCCTCGCCGGTCTCGCGACGTATCTGCCGAGCCTGCTCACCGCTGACGTCACCTGGCGCGGTGCATCCGAAGTCAAGAACGACGCTTTCCTCGCCGTTCCCTGGTCGGAATCGCTGAACGCGAGCCTGCCGAGCACGATGCCCGCGTTCTCCTCGTGGTGGGGATACATCCAGACCATGCCCATGGTCTACGTCGCGTGGTTCCTCATTCCGGCTCTGGCATTCATCGACTGGGGCAAGGCACGCGCCGCGGGACGCGAATTGACCGCCGTCGGGATCTTCACGGTCGCCGTCCTCATGTGGACTGCCGGGCCGAGCACGATCGGCCCACTGCGGTGGCCCGCGCGCGTGCTTCCGATGGTGGCCATCGGACTCCTGCTTCTGGTGTGCATCCTGCTCGGGCGTTACGCCACGACCGACAAGTTGCGCGGACGCTGCGTTGCAGCCGGAATCCTCGTGGGCCTGCTTTTGATCAGGTCCGCCTCGGCAGCTCCCGGGCTCGCGAAATGGCATGTGATCTCAGCCCTGGTCGTTGCCGCACTCGGCGCTGCGATGGTGTGGCTGGGCCGCACCAAGGGCACCGCGCTCGCATGCCTGTTGGCAATCGCCGCGGTCTCCCCCATCGCCTACGCCCAGGTTCGGGCCGCGCAACCAACCCCGATGAGCTGGAACCTGCCCGAATCCCGCTCGGAGATGAAAGAGACCTTCCCCGACTTCGAAGGCACGACACTGCAACTGGGCGACCGTGCACTCATCGGACCCGGGGACAAAACCCTCGACGGAGCATACGGTTCCCTGGCTTTCGGAAACTACCCCAAAGACCTCGAACTGACCTACACCAGCGGCTACACCCCCAACGGGCACTTCTACTTCGGTGATCTGCTCTGCATGCGCTGGGACATGAGCGTCTGCCCCGACGCCTTCCGGCGGGCATTCACCGTCGAACCCACCACCGGCCGCACCATCGTCGACCTGATGAAGGTGGACCGCGTCGTACTGCAGAACGCCCTCTACCCCGACGCACGTAAGAACCCGGCCCCCGACGGGTGGACATGGGTCGACTACCCCGGACACGAGAACTACATCTCCGTGCTCGAACGCGTCGACGGCCCCGTCTCGACACGAAACGGCCGCATCGCCGATACCCGTGGCGTCGAAGCTGTTTCGACCGCGGAATCGAACATGTCGAGCACCCTTCGTGTCAGTTCGGAGACCGGCGGCAAGGTTGTGTTCGCACGGCTCGGCTGGCCCGGGTATCGAGCTAGCCTCGACGGTCAGCCTGTCCCGATCGACGTCGTCGCGAAGTCCTTTGTCACCGTGGACATCCCAGCCGGGACGAAGGACGCTGAACTTGTCCTCACGTGGCGACCCCCGGGATGGAAGGTCGGCGGCGCTTCGATGGTCGCCGGAATCCTCGGCCTCGGTGTGCTCGAGTGGATGTATCTGCGGACACGACACAAGGACCGGATCAACACCGTGAAAACCGAGTCTTCATGACCGAAGACATCGCATCACCCGAGAACCCCGGCCCACTGCTGCGGGTGGTCAAGCATCAACCCATCGCGTTTGCCATTGTCGGAGTGGCCAATACGGCGATCGGATACGGGCTCTTCGTGATCTGGTCACTGATCCTCGACAACAAGGATCTGTATCAAGTGGCTGTGATCGGTGCGTACTCCATCAGCGTGCTCATCGCTTTCGTTCTGCATCGGACGTTGGTTTTCCGCGTCCGCGGACATGTGGCACGCGACCTGGGCGCGTTCATCGTCGTCAATTCCGGTGGCCTCGTGCTGAATCTGATACTCGGAACAATCGCGGTGTCGATTCTGCATGCCCCGCCGCTTCCCGCCCAGGCGGTTGTCATGTTGATCGTTGCCGGGGTGAGTTTCTTCGGTCATCGATACTTCTCGTTCCGCCGCAAACCTGCCGAGCGGCACTGACCCTTCTACGATTCGCGGGGTAGCGCTCGATCCACCGCGGCCTCGACGATCGTACGAATATCTTCCTCCCGGAACAGGTTCGGCAATGTCAGTCGATCCAGTACGAGCCAGTTCAACGACAAATAGAGCAGGCGAACGGTCATCGCATCACCCGGCACGCCCGACGCCAGATGATTGGCTACGTTCAGATCGAAGTCTTCTCGGATGCGGACGGTCAGGACCGCTCGCAGGTCCGGACGACGTATCGCCTCCAGCCGCAACTCCATGAGCGCGAGGAAACCCGTTCCAAACGAGGTGACCCGCTCGACCACGTCGAGCATGAGCGTCACCAGTCGCTCACGATCGGTGCCGTTGACGGGATCGATCAATCCCTCGAGGTCGTCCGGAATCAGTCGCTCGTAGATCCGGCCACCGGCCTGCGTGAGTAGGTCGTCGCGATTGGAGAAGTAGTTCGACGCTGTCCCGTTCGGCACGGCTGCCTGGGTGTCGACGGCTCGAAAAGTCAAGCCTCGAGCACCCTCTCGGGCCAACACCTCGATTGCCGCGTCGATCAGGGCAAGCCGTCGTTCCGGGTTCTTTCGCACTTGACATCACTCCTGACACGACCCTAAGTTAAACCACTACGACCATAGTACTACGAACGGAGCGTTTGATGCGAAAGCTTGTGTACTACGTGGGAGCTTCCCTCGACGGCTACATCGCGGGACCAGACGGCGAATTCGATTTCTTCCCGGTTTCCGAACAGATCACGGTCTGGATATGCGATCGATATCCCGAGACCGTGCCAACGCATGTGCGGCCCGCTCTCGGAATCGAGGACGCACCCAACAGAACCTTCGACACGGTCGTCATGGGCCGCGGCTCTTACGAGCCCGGGCTGAGCCTCGGCGTGACCAGCCCTTTTGCGCACCTGCGCCAGTTCGTCGTCTCCAGCACCCTCCCTGACGCCGAGGATCCCGCGGTCACCATCGTTCGCACCGATCCACGTGCGGTCGTCAGATCCCTCAAAGAGGAAGAAGGACAAGATATCTGGCTGTGCGGCGGCGGAACTCTCGCCGGCGAACTACTACCGGAGATCGACGAGTTGATCGTCAAAAGGTATCCGGTTGTCGCCGGCGCGGGCATACCGCTGATCAGAGGTAACTTCGAGCCGACACTGTTCACACCGACTGCAACCGAATCGCTCGACGACGGCGCAAGCATCACCTGGTTGAAGAGAAATACCTAAGGAAGTAGATCCGGTCGACGCTCGGCCGTGCGCCGCAGCGACTGCTCATGGCGCCAGGCTTTGATCTTCGCGTGATCTCCGGAAAGCAGAACAGGCGGAACCTCGAGATCACGCCACACGGCGGGGCGAGTGTAACTGGGCCCTTCGAGGAGCCCGTCGGAGAACGAATCCTCTTGGTGCGACAGCTGATTGCCGAGAACGCCGGGCATCAGTCGCACAACAGCCTCGACCATCACCAGCACGGCTGCTTCGCCGCCGATCAGAACGTAATCGCCGATACTGACTTCTTCGACGCGAACCCGCTTGGCGGCGTCGTCGAAGACGCGTTGGTCGATACCTTCGTATCGGCCGCAGGCGAAGACAAGGTGCTTGGCGGTGGCCCAGCGATGTGCGGTCGCCTGAGTGAACGGGACGCCGGCGGGAGTCGGCACCACCAGGATCGTCTCGGCATCATCCGGGCCGGAAGTATCGGAGCGACCGATCACGTCGTCGAGCGCCGGGCCCCAGACGGTGGGTTTCATGACCATGCCGGGCCCGCCGCCGTACGGGGAATCGTCGACGGCTTTGTGTACGTCATGGGTCCACGACCGAAGATCGTGGACGTCGACCGAGATCAAGCCACGTTCGATTGCCTTGCCCAGCAAGGCAGCACGAAGCGGTTCGAGATACTCGGGAAAGATGGTGACGACGTCGAGACGCATGACAAACGATCAGTCGTTGTCTGGGTTCGAATTATCGCTGTTCGACTTGTCGCCGAAGTCCGGGTCGAGCAGCCCCTCGGGAGGCTCGATCATCACGACGCCGTCGGCAATCGACACCGAGGTGACGATGGCGGCGACAAACGGGATCAGCAATTCACCGGACGTCTCGCCGGTACGACGAATCGAAAGCAATTCGCCTGCGGCGGAATGTAATACCTCGATGACCGAACCGACCTCGGTACCGTCCGTGAGGACGACCTTCAGTCCTTCGAGTTCGTGATCGTAGAACTCGTCCGGATCATCCGAAGGCTCGAGTTCGGAACTGTCGATGACAAACAGTGTGCCGCGCAACGCATCTGCGTCGCCACGGTCACTGACGCCTTCGAGGCGCAGCAGAAGCCGCCCGGAATGATCCCGGGCGGCTTCCACTGTGTACGACTTCAGTGTGGACTCGCGCGGCTTGCGCCCACGCAGCACAGAACCTACGGCAAAACGATCTTCGGGCTCGTCTGTACGAACCTCGACTACCAATTCACCTTTGATGCCATGCGACTTCGCGACACGACCGACTACGAGTTCCACCTGTTTACTGCCGTCTACTGATCGGTGTCGACGACATCAACACGGATACCGCGGCCACCGATGCCGGAGACCAAGGTCCGCAGAGCGGTCGCCGTGCGACCACCCCGACCTATGACCTTGCCGAGATCGTCGGGGTGCACGTGCACCTCGACGGTCCGTCCCCGACGTCCGGTGATCAGCTCGACACGCACATCGTCGGGATTGGCGACGATGCCACGCACGAGATGCTCTACCGCATCAGCGACGACGGCACTCACTTGTCAGCAGCCTCGGCGTCTGCAGCGGGAGCCTCGGCGTCAGCCGCGGTGTCTTCTGCCTTGGCCTCGTCAGCCTTTGCAGCCTTCTTCTTCTTGGGGGTGATTGCTTCTGCAACCGGCTCGTTCTCGGCCTGCGCGAGCGCAGCCTGGAAGAGCTCGAGCTTGGTGGGCTTGGCTTCCTTGACGCGAAGGGTGCCTTCGGTGCCCGGCAGGCCCTTGAACTTCTGCCAGTCACCGGTGATCTTGAGGAGTGCCTCGACGGGCTCGGTGGGCTGTGCGCCCACGGACAGCCAGTACTGAGCACGCTCGGAATCGATGTCGATCAGCGAGGGCTCTTCCTTGGGGTGGTACTTGCCGATGGTCTCGATCGCACGGCCGTCACGACGGGTGCGCGAGTCGGCGATGACAACGCGGTACTGAGCGTTGCGGATCTTGCCGAGTCGGGTGAGCTTGATTTTGACAGCCACAGCTGCAGTTCTCCTTCAGCGCGCACAACAGTGCTGCGCATGTCACGTGCAATTCAGCGACCCACACGATTTGTGAGCCCGGTTTTGCCTCTATCCTGTGACCGTCGCAGCGGTACGTAACCGGTTGCGACGAACAATGGTCCATTGTGCCAGATGGGTGGGCTCGTTCGGAAACCACCCTGTGCGCGCTTCGAGAGTGCAGGGACTCCCTAACCACTCACGGGGGTGCCGCGGAGGATCACACGCATCGGCTTCGCGAGCACATCGGGGTTTCCGCGCGGATCTTCGGAATAAACCACCAGGTCGGCGGGCGCTCCCTCTTCGATGCCCTGGGCACCCAACCAACTCCGCGCATCCCAGCTGGCTGCGCCCAACGCCTGGTGAGCTGTCAATCCGGCAACTTCGAGTTCGGCGATCTCGTCGGCGATCCGCCCGTGTCTGATCGATCCGCCGGCATCCGTTCCGGCATAGATCGGAATCCCGGCCTCGTGAGCGGCACCGATTGTCTGGTGCCGACGAGCGTGCAAATCGCGCATGTGCGCCGCGTAGATCGGATATCGCGTGGCGGAGTCCGCGATCTCGGGGAAAGTAGCGATGTTGATCAGCGTCGGAACCAGGGCCGTGCCGTGCGCGACCATCGACTCGATGGTCGCGTCCGTCAATCCGGTGCCGTGCTCGATGCAGTCGATACCGGCGTTGATCAGGCCGGGCAAAGCGTCTTCGGCAAAAACGTGAGCGGTGACCTTTGCGCCTTCGGCGTGGGCGGCAGCGATGGCCTCGACCAGGATCTCGTCGCTCCACAAGGGAGCCAGATCGCCGACGGAACGATCGATCCAGTCGCCGACGAGCTTGACCCAGCCGTCACCAGCGCGTGCCTGACGCACTACCTCGGCCGGCAACTGAGATTCGTCGTCCAGGTCGACCGGCAAGCCCGGGATGTACCGCTTGGGTGCCGCGATGTGCTGACCTGCGCGAATGATCCGCGGCAAATCGAGGCGCTCGTCGATGAACCTGGTGTCGACCGGTGATCCGGCGTCGCGGAGCAACAGCACGCCCGCGTCACGTTCGGTCTTCGCCTGCTCCAGCAAGCCGTCGACGGTTTCGCCGCCGCCACCGCCGTAGCGGATACCGACGTGACAATGCGCATCCACGAGACCCGGTGTGATCCAACCCGATTCGACGATCGTCTCCGCACCGGACACCGGCTCGAAGGAAATCAGCCCGTCGACGATCCACAATTCGATCGGCTCGGCATCGGGCAGACCGATACCCCGCAGATGAAGCGCAGCCACCGACTACTTCTTGGGCAGCTTGAGCTGGGAAAGATCGATGCCTTCCAGTCCGGGCGGCAACTGATCGAGACCCTTGGGCATGTTCGACAGGTCGGGCATCCCGGCCGGCATTCCGCCGGGCATACCCGGGAATCCGCCCATGCCGGGGAATCCTCCGCGCATCTTGGGCTGCGTCGGGCCCTTGCCGCCCTTCTTGCCCTTCTTGCCCTTCTTGCTGCGAACCTGCTTACGCGCGCCGGGCATGCCCATACGGCCGGCCATGGCAGCCATCATCTTGCGGGCTTCGAAGAAGCGATCCACCAACTGGTTGACGTCGGAAACCTTGACGCCCGAACCGTTCGCGATGCGCAGTCGGCGTGAGGCGTTGATGATCTTCGGATCGTCGCGCTCGGCCGGTGTCATACCGCGGATGATGGCCTGAATGCGATCGAGTTGCTTCTCGTCGACGTTGGCCAGCGCGTCCTTCATGCCGCCGGCACCCGGCAGCATGCCGAGGAGGTTGCCGATCGGGCCCATCTTGCGGACGGCCATCATCTGATCGAGGAAGTCTTCGAGGGTGAGCTGACCGGAACCGATCTTCGCTGCGGTCGCTTCGGCCTGATCGGCGTCGAAAACCTGCTCGGCCTGCTCGATGAGGCTCAGGACGTCGCCCATACCGAGGATCCGGCTGGCCATGCGATCGGGGTGGAAGACGTCGAAGTCTTCGAGCTTCTCGCCGGTGGACGCGAAGAGGATCGGCTGGCCGGTGACCTCGCGGACGCTCAGTGCGGCACCACCGCGGGCGTCGCCGTCGAGCTTGGTGAGGACGACACCGGTGATGCCGACTCCTTCACGGAACGCGTCGGCGGTACTGACCGCGTCCTGACCGATCATGGCGTCGAGGACGAAGATGGTCTCGTCCGGGTTGACGGCGTCACGGATACCGGCGGCCTGCGCCATCAGCTCCGAGTCGATACCGAGGCGACCGGCGGTGTCGACGATCACGACGTCGTAATGCTTGTTGCGTGCTTCTTCGACGCCGGCGCGGGCGACCTCGACGGGGTCGGCTGCGGAAACGCCGAGGGCGTTCTCGCCACCGCCGATGGAGGTACCGGGGTGCGGCGCGAAGACTGCCGCGCCCGCACGCTCACCGACGATCTGAAGCTGAGTGACGGCGCCGGGACGCTGAAGGTCGCAGGCAACGAGGAGGGGCGTGTGCCCCTGGTCCTTGAGCCACTTGGCCAACTTTCCGGCCAGCGTGGTCTTACCGGAACCCTGCAGACCGGCCAACATGATGACCGTCGGCGGAGTCTTGGCGAACTGGAGTCGACGAGTTTCGCCGCCGAGAACCTCGACCAGCTCTTCGTTGACGATCTTGACGACCTGCTGAGCCGGGTTCAGTGCACCCGAGACCTCGGCGCCCTTGGCGCGTTCCTTGATCTTGGCGATGAAGCTGCGCACTACGGGAAGCGCGACGTCGGCCTCGAGCAGGGCAAGGCGGATCTCGCGGGCCGTAGCGTCGATGTCGGCGCCGGACAGACGACCCTTGCCACGCAGATCCTTGAGAGATCCGGTCAATCTGTCGGAAAGGGATTCGAACACCGAGTGCGCTCCTGAAGGTCGTGCGAGTTAGCCGTGGATATTCTCGGGCACCAGCCTAGCCGCTACGCCCGCACCGATCCCAGCCGATGCGGGCGTAACTGCCGAAACCGGTCCGTCAATCCTCTTTCTTCTTCGGTTGTGGCACCGGAACCACCGCCAGCACCGCCTCCTCGACGCGCTCTCGCGCCGCGCGGGTATCGGCCTCACCGAAGTCGAGGCAGAACGCGTCGACCACCGAGGAACCCAACGTGGCGACCTTCGCCCACCGGATGTCGGCACCACTGTGTTCGAGTGCTGCGGCCAGTCGGCAAAGCAGGCCGACGCGGTCTTCGGTACGCAATTCGAGGATCGCGTGACCGTCACCGGGCGCGTCGAACCAGATGACCCGCGGCGGTGCCTGCGAATAGAGCACCGGAACCGCCGAATCCTTGTTTGTCTGGATCGGGTCGTCCCACTGCTCTGCCCGTGCCTCCTCGTCCTTGGCGTCGAGAAGTTCGAGCAGATTCAGTTCACCGGCCGAAGCGCGGATCAATTCCTGCCTGAGCAGCACCGCCTGCGGCGGTGTGCCGAACCTCGGTGTGACGACAAACGAATTGACCGCCGAACCCGCATGCGACCCCAGCGAAGCGGAATGCACCCGCAACGACTGCAGCGCCAGAACGCCGGCAGCCCGAGACAGCAGCCCGGGCGCGTCGGGCGCGATGACGGTCACGACGTAGGTGTGCGGATTCTCGGCCGGTACGAGCGAGACGTGAACCCCGCCCTCCTCGGCAATGGCCAACTGCTCGGGAGCGAGTGGGTCGGGTTGTGGGAGTTCCTCCCCCGCCATCAACAAACGGCAACGACGCACGAGCTCACCGATCAGAGACGACTTCCAGTCGCCCCAGACGCCAGGACCGGTGGCCAACGAATCCGCCTCCGCCAACGAATGCAGGAGATCGAGAAGCGTCCCGTCCCCTTCGAGTGCGTCGACCACTCGCTGCACCGTTGCCGGATCGTCGAGGTCGCGACGAGTCGCGGTTTCCGGCAGCAGCAAGTGATAGCGCACCATCGCCGTCAACGTCGCGACGTCGGAAGGCCAGAGTCCCAAGCGATTTCCGATCGCGGTGGCCAATTCGGCACCGACGACGCTGTGGTCTCCCCCTCGCCCCTTCCCGATGTCGTGGATCAGCGCACCGAGCATGAGCAGATCCGGCCGAGCGACGCGAGTGGTGAATCCGCTTGCATACGCGGCGGTTTCGACCAGGTGGCGATCCACCGTCCACGTATGGACGGCGTCGCGCGGCGGAAGATCGCGAATGGTCCCCCACTCCGGCAGGAGGCGACCCCAGAGCCCGGTCCGGTCCATCGCCTCGATCACCGGAACGGCACGCGATCCCGAACCGAGCACGACCAAGAGATCGTTGACCGCATTTTTCGGCCACGGCTCACGCAGTTCCGGGGCATTGTCGGCCAGTCGATTGAGCGTCGACGCGGAGATCGGCATGCCGTTGGTGGCCGCCGCTGCCGCGACCCGCATCACCAGACCGGGATCCTTCTTCGGCCTCGCATCGCGCGCCAGGACAACTTCGCCGGCATGCTCGACGACGCCCTCGTCCAGTGGTCGCCGCACCGGCGCGCGACGCAGCCGCGACAAACCACGCCGGGGCAAGGAGTTTCCGGCGGTACGGATACCGACGTCCACCGAATAGCTGATGGTGCGCGCCGATTCACTGAGAAGGCGGGCCAGATCGAATCGATCACCGATCCGCAGCGCCGCACCGATTTCGTCGGCGTCCTGCGCTCGCAGTTGATCGCGGGCGCGACCGGCAACGCGGTGAAGTTCGGTGCGCACGTCGAGCAACCGCCTGTGCGCGAGTGCCAGACCGCCGCCGGGCGAGTTGGGTCCCAGCCCTGGCATCCCGTCGGTCAATTGCGCGATGGACAGGGCGTTGAGCAGTTGGACGTCACGCAGCCCGCCACGGCCGCTCTTGAGATCCGGTTCGGCGCGATGGGCGATCTCGCCGCTGCGCTCCCACCTCGTACGGGTCTGGGTGATCAATTCGTCGAATCGGCTGCGGATGTCCATGCGCCACTGTCGACGGACACCACTGATCAACAGGTTGCTCAGCTCCACATCGCCGGCAATGTGGCGTGCTTCGAGCATTCCGAGTGCCGCCGTCATGTCGGTGGCCGCAACCTGAAGCGCCTGCGGAAGCGTCCGCACGCTGTGGTCGAGTTTGATGTGCGCGTCCCACAGCGGGTACCACAGGCTGTCCGCAACCTGGGCCACGACTGCTGGGTCCATGTCGTCGTGCAGCAGAATCAGATCGAGATCGGAATACGGCAACAGTTCGCGTCGGCCAAGACCACCCACGGCGACGATGGCAAACCCACAATCCGGTTTGATGCCCAGTTCGGTCCCCTTGGTGGTCAACCAGAACTCGTGCAGATCGACCAGTGCATGTCGCAGAGAAGGGGCGTCGAGCCTCCTGTTCTTGACGCCTCCGGTGAGTAGGGCCTTGCGTGCGCGGGCCAGGTCCGCAGCTTCGTCGGATCCCCCTGACGAGACCGGCCCTGGCCCCGTCGCTTTCGCGACGGAACCAGGGCCGAGGTTCTCGGACCCTTTCGGGTCAGAGTGCATCGCCACCGCGTTCCCCGGTGCGAACCCGGATGACCGACTCGACTGGCGAGACCCACACCTTGCCGTCACCGATCTTGCCGGTGCGAGCGGCCTCGACGATCACCTCGACCACCTTGTCCACGGCCGCGTCGTCGACGACGACCTCGACCCGGACCTTGGGTACGAAGTCCACGGAGTACTCCGCGCCTCGGTACACCTCGGTGTGACCCTTCTGTCGGCCGTAGCCCTGAACTTCGCTGACTGTCATACCCAGCACTCCGGCCTGCTCGAGTCCGGTCTTGACGTCCTCGAGCGTGAACGGCTTGACGATTGCTGTGATCAGCTTCATGTGCTCATCCCTTTCCAAACTCTGAAGTGCCTGAATTCACTTTAATCACGTGCTGATCACGCGAGGTCGTATGCGGTCTCTGCGTGTTCGGTCTCATCGATGCCGCGTGCCTCGTCCTCGGCCGAGATTCGCCAGCCCAGGGGCTTGAGTGCGAAGCCGATGATCGTCGTCAGAACGCCGGTGAAGACGAGTGCTGCGAGTGCGATCACGATCTGAACCACCAGTTGCTTGTAGTCGCCGCCGTAGAAGAGGCCGGTTGCGGTGCCGAAGAATCCGATACCGATCGTGCCCCACAGGCCGGAGACAAGGTGCACACCGACGACGTCGAGCGAGTCGTCGAAGCCGAAGCGGAACTTCAGGCCGACTGCGAGAGCGGACAGGATGCCGGCTACGGCGCCGAGGAAGATGGAACCGACCGGGTTGAGCGCACCGGCAGCAGGGGTGATGGCGACCAGACCGGCGACCGCACCGGAAGCTGCGCCGAGGCTGGTGGCGTGACCGTCACGAATACGCTCGGTGGCGAGCCAGGCCAGGACTGCGGCACACGTCGCGGTGGTCGTGTTGACCCAGGCGAGACCGGCGTTACCGTCGGCGGCGAATGCCGAGCCGGCGTTGAAGCCGAACCAACCGAACCAGAGAAGTGCTGCGCCGAGCATCACGAAGGGCAGGTTGTGCGGACGGAAGGCGGTCTTGCCGAAGCCGAGACGCTTGCCGACGATGAGGGCGAGGACCAGACCGGCCATACCCGCGTTGATGTGAACGACTGTGCCACCGGCGAAGTCGATCGGAGCGACGTTGGCGACGGTGACTCCGTCTTCGTTGACCGTGGTGCCGAAGAGCTTTGCCGCGATGCCGTCCTCGGAGCCCGAGAGGAGTCCGCCGCCCCACACCATGTGTGCGAGGGGGAAGTAGACGACGGTGACCCAGATACCCGAGAACAGCAGCCAGGTGCCGAACTTGACCCGCTCGGCCAGGGCACCACTGATAAGGGCGGTGGTGATGATCGCGAATGTCACCTGGAACGCGATGTCGATGACGTTGGGGTAGCCCCACGCGCCGGCGATGAAGTTGCCGTCAGCATCGGTGATGCTGTTCTTGAGGCCGAAGAACTCGAACGGGTTGGCAAAAATGCCCCCGATGTTCTCGGTGCCGTAGGACATCGACCATCCCCACAGAACGTAGATGACGCCGATGACGGCCATGGCCCCGAAGGACATCATCATCATGTTCAGGACGGACTTGGACCGAGACATCCCGCCGTAGAAGAAAGCGAGGCCGGGTGTCATCAGCAAGACCAGAGATGCAGCCATCAGCATCCATGCGGCGTTACCGGAGTTCGCCAACAAATCGTCGGTACTCACTTACTACCTCCTAGTCGCACGTGCCGGGCAGCACGTCGTTAAGGAGAAGAGTGCTGGGCTGGTGTTTCGTCCATGGCGCTGTCGCGTTTCGCAGACGTGAACCAATTGCCCAACTTTGTTGCAAACAGGTTTCGCCAGGGGGTTCTACCGACCCTGTGCGCCTTTTCGGTAGTTCGCGCTACCAAAAAGGCGCACGGGGCGTCAGCCCAGGAGGGCGTCGACGAACGCACCCGGCTCGAAGGGCGCCAGGTCGTCGGCACCTTCACCGAGACCGACCAACTTCACCGGCACACCCAGTTCATGCTGAACCTGGAAGACGATTCCGCCCTTGGCGGTTCCGTCCAGCTTGGTCAGTACGACGCCGGTGATGTCCACGACCTCCGCGAACACTCGAGCCTGTGCCAGTCCGTTCTGGCCGACCGTCGCATCGAGAACCAGCAGAACGTCGTCGACCGACGCCTTCTTCTCGATGACCCGCTTGACCTTGCCGAGCTCGTCCATCAGGCCGGTCTTGGTGTGCAGGCGGCCGGCGGTGTCGATGAGGACCACGTCCACGCCGTCCGCGATGCCCCGTGAGACCGCGTCGAAGGCAATCGCAGCGGGATCGCCACCCTCCTTGCCACGAACAACTTCAGCGCCGACACGCTCGGCCCACGTCTGGAGCTGATCGGCGGCGGCCGCGCGGAACGTGTCCGCGGCACCGAGCACGACGCGACGACCGTCGGCGACGAGCACGCGAGCCAGCTTGCCGGTGGTCGTTGTCTTGCCGGTCCCGTTGACGCCGACGACGAGCAGAACAGCCGGGTGATCATCATGCGGCAATGCGCGGATGGAGCGGTCCAGTTCGGGACGCAGTTCGGCGATCAACACCTCGCGCAGAAGGGCGCGGGCGGCAGCCTCGGTCCGGACGCTGCGGGCCGCCATCTGCTCACGAAGCTTCGTGACAACCTTTTCCGTGGTCGCGGAGCCGAGGTCTGCGATGAGAAGGGTGTCCTCGACTTCTTCCCACGAGTCCTCGTCCAGATCGCCGCCACCGAGTAGGCCGAGCAAGCTCTTGCCGACCGCTGACTGCGAGCGGGAGAGGCGCCCGCGCAGTCGGTCCAGCCGGCCTTCGGTCGGGTCGATCTCGTCCAACACGAGCGGTGCAGGCTCGACGGGTTCAGGAACTACAACGGGCTCGGGAACTACGACGGGCTCGGGTACGACTGCAGGTTCGGGAACGACAGGTTCTTCGACAACAGGTTCTGCTACTGGTGGTTCTTCTACGACCGGCTTTTCGATTACCGGCTCTTCGACAACCGGCTCCTCGACAACAGGTTTTTCGACGACAGGCGGCTTCTCCGCGACCGGCGGCGTCGGAACCACCGGAGGTGGCGCCGTTGCCGTCGAGCCTTGACTGAAGTTGAACCCGCCGCCGGCCTTGTAGCCGCCTGACTTGTCCTTCTCGGGGGTGCCGAGCTCCGGCTTCGTCTCGGGCGCCTTCAGCGACACCTGCCCCTTGCGGTAGCGCAGGAATCCGGCAACGAGAACGACGAGTAGTACGGCCGCTACAGCCGCGATGATGATCCAAGCCTGGGTAGTCACCGGCCCATTGTTTCAGGCTCCGACCCGGAAAGTGAGCAGGGCTTACGTCGAGGCCATGTCTTGACCGCGAAGTCGCTGCGAAATCACGGTGGTGATGCCGTCGCCGCGCATGCTGACTCCGTACAACGCGTCGGCGATTTCCATCGTCGGTTTCTGGTGAGTGATCACGATCAACTGCGACTTCTCCCGCAATTGTTCGAAGAGTCCGATCAGCCGCCGCAGGTTGGTGTCGTCCAACGCCGCCTCGACCTCGTCCATCACGTAGAACGGGGACGGGCGTGCCCGGAAGATCGCGACCAGCATGGCCACCGCGGTCAAGGACTTCTCGCCGCCCGACAGCAACGACAACCGCTTGACCTTCTTACCGGGCGGACGCGCCTCGACTTCGATGCCTGTGGTCAGCATGTCCGACGGATCGGTGAGAACCAGTCGTCCTTCTCCCCCGGGGAACAATTTCTCGAACACGCCCACGAACTCACGCTCGACGTCGGCATAGGCCTCGGTGAACACCTGCAGAATTCGTGCGTCCACGTCTGCGACCACAGCAAGAAGGTCCTTGCGTGCGGTCTTGACGTCTTCGAGCTGAGTGGAGAGGAAGGTATACCGCTCCTCGAGAGCTGCGAATTCCTCGAGCGCCAGCGGATTGACCTTGCCGAGGGTGGCGAGGTCTTTCTCCGCCCGCTTCGCGCGCCGTTCCTGAGTCGCACGATCGTACGGAAGCGGAGCGGGGGCGGTTACCTGCTCGCCGCGCTCCTTGGCCTGCTCGTACTCCTCGATTTCGAGAGCGGTCGGCGGCAGTTCGACGTCGGGTCCGTACTCGGCGATCAGATCATCGAGGCCGATACCGTACTGATCGAGGATCGACTCCTCGAGTTGTTCGATGCGCAGCGCCGCCTGAGCCTTCGCAACCTCGTCGCGATGGACGGCGTCGGTGAGTGAAGCGAGCTGTCCGGTCAGTGCCCGGACGATCTCGCGGACCTGATCCAGCTTGGCCGTGCACTCGGAGCGGGCCCGAGCCAACTCGTCGCGGTGAGCAAGAGCCGCGGCGACGACGGCCTCGAGTTCGGCCGCCACGCGCTGTCCCGACTCGGCGACGGCAGCTGCAACTTCCGCAGCGTGCGCTCTGGCGCGCAGAGCCCGCTCGGCGCGAATTCGTGCCTCTCGTTCGGCAGCAGCGGCGCGGCGAAGCGAATCAGCCTTTCCGCGTACGGATTCCGCACGTTCTTCGGCGGTGCGCACGGCAAGGCGAGCATCCATTTCGACTATGCGCACTTCGGCCAGCGCTGCTGCGGCCATTTCGCGATCGGCAGCGGTCGATTCCGCACCGTGTCCCGGTGCACTGCCGTCGGTTTCGGCCACACGCAGACGTTCTTCCAGGTCCGCCAGCTTTGTCAGCGACTCACCGCGGCCCTCCTCGGCACGCACTCGCTGGGCGGTCAACCGCTCGGATTCCGCGTGGGCGACTCGTGCTGCCTGCCCCAATCTGCCCAACTGCTCGTAAATGGCGGACATGGCGGCGTCCGACTCGTTGAGCGCCGCCAAAGTCTGCTCCGCGGTCTCGCGTCGAGCGGCCTGTTCGGCCATAGCGCCGGACAGCGCCGCGTCGAGTTCCTCGGATCGGCTCTCCGTTGCCGCCAGTTCCGCTGCTGACGCGTCGATCGCCGCCTGTACCTCCAGCGTGCTGGGTTGCCGATCCGAGCCACCGATCATCCACCCCGAACCGTGCAGATCGCCGGAACGCGTCACTGCACGAATTCCCTTGTGGTCAGCAACAACTCGAATCGCGTCCTCGAGAGTCTCGACCAGGACAACGCCATCGAGTATTGCGGTCAACCCCGCACGCAACTCATCAGGGCAGTCGATGACGTCGACGGCAGGACGACTGCCCGGTGCGATCTCGGCCTCGCGTTTGATCACCGGTTCACCGCTCACGATCAGCGAGGCACGCCCACCGTCCTGATCGGCCAGCGCTGCAACAGCGGAGCGAGCCGAGTCCAGCGACTGCGCCACGACGGCGTCCGCCGCCGGCCCCATCGCGGCAGCGATCGCAGCTTCGTAGCCGGGTTCGACGTGAATCAATCCGACCAGCGAGGTGATGCCGTCGTCGCGCCGGTGTTCGAGCAGCCAGCCGCCACCGTCCTTGCGCTGCAAGCCCATCGACAGTGCCTCGACGCGCGCACGGAGCGAAGCTATACGTTGCCCGCTCGTCTTTTCTTCCTCGCGAAGTTCTTCGACACGTGCGTCGATCATCTCGAGAGCTTCGACGGCGCGTTCATGATTGGTGTCGAGGCCCACTTCACCGGCGTCGAGGTCCCCGATGCTTTCCTGCACCGTGTCGAACTCGGCTTGTGCGGCATCCCCACGCAGACGAGCCTCGTCGATGGCCTCGGTCAGTCGGGAAACTTCCGCGTCGACGGATTCGACGCGGGTACGCAGAGTGTCGACCTGACCGGAGAGTCGAGCAAGACCTTCACGGCGGTCGGCGACGGCACGAACTTCCGCCATGTGCGCCCGTTCCGCTTCTGCTGCAGCATCTTCGGTGGCTGCCAGCTGGTCCCGAGCAGCTTCCGACGCCGCTCGCGCGATTTCGACGCCTTCGAGGAGTTCGGCCTCCTCGGCCGCAAGACGTTCGGCGCGCGCTTCCATCTCGTCCGGGTCCTGGCCGCGATTGCCGACGGGTTCGGAGTCGAGATGTCGTGCACGCTCGCGGGCGATGCGCACGGTGGCGTTGACTCGTTCGGCAAGCGCGGACAGCTGGAACCAACTCTGCGCAGCCGCTTCCGATCCCGGAGTCAGACGAGCGAGAGCTTGCTCCTGGCGCCCGAGTTCGAGGTTGGCCTCGTCGAGCGCGGACGCCACCTCGTTGTGCTGTTCGCGGGCGGCTTTCTCGTCCTGCGCCTGGTCGTTCAGTTGGGTTCGACGGGTCACCAGGTCGTCAGCGGCCAGCCGCATCTTGGCATCACGCAGGTCGGCCTGGACCGTCTGTGCTCGCCGAGCAACCTCGGCCTGGCGTCCCAGCGGTTTGAGTTGCCGACGCAGTTCCGCGGTGAGGTCACTGAGTCGAGCGAGATTGGCCTGCATGGAATCGAGCTTGCGTACCGCTTTTTCCTTGCGGCGGCGATGTTTGAGGACTCCCGCGGCTTCTTCGATGAAGGCGCGTCGATCCTCGGGGCGGGATTCGAGGATCGCGGCGAGCCGTCCCTGCCCGACGATGACATGCATTTCGCGGCCGATACCGGAGTCGCTGAGCAGTTCCTGGACGTCCATCAGACGGCAGGACGAGCCGTTGATCTCGTACTCCCCCGCGCCGTCGCGGAACATCCGGCGCGTGATCGACACCTCGGAGTACTCGATCGGGAGCGCGCCGTCGGCGTTGTCGATGGTCAAGGTCACCTCGGCGCGGCCCAGCGGTGCGCGGCCGGAGGTGCCGGCAAAGATGACGTCTTCCATCTTGCCGCCGCGCAGAGCCTTGGCGCCCTGCTCGCCCATCACCCAGGTCAACGCATCGACGACGTTGGATTTACCCGAGCCGTTCGGCCCGACGACACAGGTGATCCCCGGCTCGAACCGAAGAGTCGTTGCCGACGCAAAGGATTTGAATCCCTTGAGTGTCAGACTCTTGAGGTGCATGGGGGGAAACTTTACCGCCAAACCGGTCAGCGTTCGACGAACCCTGTCAGGTCGCCCCTGGCGGGGTCCCAGCTGTCGACCACGAGGTCCACCGTGCCCGGTGTTGTTCCCGAGCGAAGCAACTCCAACAATTTCTCGAGCTGCGTGCGTTCGCCTTCCGCCACGACGAGCACTCGACCGTCACGCTGATTCGACGCATATCCGATCAACCCGAGTTCGAGGGCGCGGGCCCTGGTCCACCACCGGAACCCGACGCCCTGAACATATCCGTGAACCCACGCCGTCAACCGCACAGGCGGTGTCTCAGTCATGACGTTCAGCCCGCCACACGTTCGAGACGGTGGACGTCGCCGAGGAAACCGGTGGTGTAGAGCGAGTTGGGGTCCCAGCCCGGGCCGCCACCGAACTTCACCGCCGATGTGAACGGCAGACCCGAGGCGATCTCACACGAAGATCCCGAATCCGGATCGACGCGAACAACTTTGCCGCCGGCATTGAATGCGACGTACAACGCGCCGTCCGGTCCGACGGTCAGATCGTCCGCCATGTTTGCCGGACCGAACCCGGGGAGCGTGATCGTTCGCACCGGCCCGCCCAGATCGTGTGCGTCGAGGACGTGGACGGCGGTCACCATGTCGAAAGTGGTCGTTACGTAGATCGTCGAACCGGAGCGTGCGAGGCCGTCGACGGTGCCGAGATCCTCACGAACGATCGAACTGGTTCCGTCACTGTCGATGACCGTGAGCCCCGGCCGGGTCAGGGTGCGAGCTGTGAGGAAACGGTTACCGTCCAGTGGCACAAGCCCGTTCGGCATCACCAGACCGTCGGCAATCGTAGTCACCGATCCGTCTGCGACGTCGACCTTACGAAGGCTGCCGTCGGCGATTCCGAACAGACCCGAGACAGTCGAGTTGCCCGTGGTGAAGTACACGGAACCGTCACGCGCGACCAGCCCGCCAGGACCGGTGACGTCACCGACCAAAGTTGTCCGTGTTCCGTCCGGCGCCACTTTCAGCAGTGCACCCGGCCCGATCAGAGCCGACTGCGACAACGCCATCGATCCGCTGCCGTCGAATTCGAGATTCTCGAGCATTCCGGCACCAGTCGTCACGACGCTCGACGTCCATTTGCCGCAACCACCGTCCGAGCCGTCGGCCGGGACCGATGCCTGTGCCGGAGCACTCACCGCCACAACGGAACCCAGTGCGATCGCAGCGACAGCACTGCCGGCGCGGGACATCAGGCTTCCGTGTCGAACGACAGCGTGACCTTGGTTCCGGCCTTGAGAGTGCGCCCGACCGTGCACACCTTGTCGACGGAACGCTCGACGAGAGTGATGAGGCGCTGCTGCGCTTCGGCATCCAACTCACTGAGGTCGAGTTCGAGAACCTCGTCGAGCTGCGGGTAGACCTCGTTTTCACGATCGGCGGCACCGGACACTCGAACCGTCGCGTCGTAGTTGTCACCGAGGCGGCGAGAGATCGGGAAGTCTGAGCTCATCCCGGTGCATGCAGCCAGTGCAATTTTGAGGAGTTCGCCGGGCGTGAAGACTCCTGGCACCGATTCGGAGCCGATGAGAACCTCTGCGCCACGCGAACTCTTGCCGGTGTAGAGGCGGGTTCCTGTGCGTTCCACCCAAAGCTCCGTGTGAGCTGGGGCGGTTGCAGTGTTGTCTGGAGTCTGTTCAGCCATGACGCAATCTTGCCACTCCGCCGAATCGAAGGGGCGGAGACCTAGGCGATTCGCCGTGCCCTCGGGGTCGGCTGACACCGCGGGCAACTGAACGACGATCGATTCATGAACTTCTCACGCTTGATCGGCGCGCCGCATCGCGGGCACGGAAGATTCTCCTGCCCGTACGCCGACAGCGACCGGTCGAAGTAGCCCGATTCCCCGTTGACGTTCACGTACAGCGCGTCGAAGGACGTACCGCCCTGATCGAGCGCCTCGCCCATCACCGAGTGCGCCGCGGTCAACAGTTCTCGAAGTTTGGGCCTGGTGAGCGATTCGGCGATTCGGTTGCCGTGAATCTTTGCACGCCACAATGATTCGTCGGCGTAGATGTTTCCGATTCCGGAGACCACTGTCTGGTCGAGAATCGCCCGCTTGATCTCGGTGTGCTTGCCCCGCAGGACTTTCACGACGGATTCGAGATCGAACGCAGCATCCATGGGATCGCGAGCGATGTGCGCCACCGACTCGGGCAGCATCGTTCCGTCGACCTCGACGAGGGGTGAAATCGACCAGCCACCGAAGGTCCGCTGGTCGACGAATCGAAGATCAGCCCCGGAATCGAGGGCCAACCGAATGCGTAGGTGCTTTTCCCAGTCGACTGTCGGGGGTTGGACCAACATCTGTCCGCTCATCCCGAGATGAACCACCAGTCCGACACCGGCAGGCTCGAGAACCAGCCACAGATACTTGCCGCGACGCTCTGCCGAAGCGATGGTCTGCCCGGTGAGTTGGCCGATCAAGTCCTCGGAACCGAGAATGTGGCGCCTGATCGCGCGGGGATGGAGGACCTCGACGGCCTCGATCGCCGCACCTACAGCATGAGACTGTAGGCCGCGGCGAACGACTTCGACTTCGGGAAGCTCAGGCAAGAGTGAACTCAGCCGGCGAGATCAGACGGGTTGTCAGCAGCGACTGCGCTAGCAGCGGCATTCTCCGACATCGTCTTCCATGCCGAACTTGCTGCCTTCTGCTCGGCTTCCTTCTTGGAACGACCGACACCGACGCCCAAGGGCTTGCCACTGATGAGAACTGTGGCCGTGAATTCCTTGTCGTGATCGGGTCCGGTAGCGGTGATCTCGTAGACGGGAACTCCGGCACCGTGTTCTGCGGTCAGTTCCTGCAGACTCGTCTTCCAATCCAGACCCGCGCCGAGAAGCGGTGCGCGAGTGAGTAGATCGTCGAACAGATCGAGAACAACACGTCTCGCAGTATCGATGCCGTGCTGCAGGTGTATGGCGCCGAGAATCGACTCCATACCGTCGGCGAGGATGGACGGCTTGTCACGGCCGCCCGTCATTTCCTCGCCCTTACCCAGCAGCAGGTGAGCTCCGAGTCCACCTTCACCCAGAGTCCTGGCAACCTCGGCGAGTGCATGCATGTTGACCACGCTGGCACGAATCTTCGCCAGATCACCTTCGGATTTGTCCGGGTGGGACAGATAAAGATTTTCGGTCACCGTGACGCCGAGAACGGAATCCCCGAGAAATTCGAGGCGCTCGTTCGTGGGCAGACCGCCGTTCTCGTACGCGTACGAGCGGTGCGTGAGAGCCAGGGTCAGAAGACCGGGCTCTATATCTACGCCGACAGCGGCGAGGAGCTTGTCGTGATTGCCCTCGCCGCCGGCGGCTGAAACTGTATTTTCGCTCGTCATAGTCTTTCTCCGGGGAGAACTAGACAGCAGCGGTTACCTGGCGGCCCTTGTAAGTACCGCATGACGGGCATGCGATGTGGGGAAGGGTCTGCTCGCCACAGCCACGGTTGGGGCAGGTAACGAGGGTGGGCACAGTGGTCTTCCACTGGCTACGACGCGACCGCGTGTTGGATCGCGACATTTTGCGCTTGGGGACAGCCACTTCTACTTCTCCTCGGCTTCGGTGATCACAAGATTTTCGCTGGTGTTTGATTCCACGCCAAATTTGGCCGCGAGACCAGCCCAGCGAGGATCAAGTATGTCATGCCCATGCCCAGATTCCGCAATCGCCAGGCGAATGCCACATTCTGAGCACAATCCCAGGCAATCATCACTGCACAGAGGCTGGAGCGGAAGCGCCAGACCGACTGCATCGACGATGACCGGTTCGAGGTCGATTTCGTCGTCTTCGACCGCGTAGACCTCTCCCTCTTCCGTCGTCTCCTCGGTGGTGCTGTCCGGGTAAGCGAACAACTCCGTGAGATAGATGTCCACGGTGCCGGTGAAAGGTTCAAGGCACCGCGAGCATTCACCCTTGGTGGGTGCGTGCACGTTTCCGGTGACGAGAACGCCTTCGGACACTGCTTCGAGACGAAGATCGAGATCTATGTCCGCGCCCGCTTCGATCGCGATTAGATCGAGACCGATACGGTTCGGGGACTGAATTGTTCTCTCGACGGTACGCATCGACCCTGGACGACGACCGAGCTTGACCGTGTCCAGCAAAAATCCCGCATCACTTGACTGATGCGACGAACTACGACGATGCGTTGACAAAGAGAACTCACCTAACTGTTGAAACTGGTATGGGCAACCACTCCACAATACGGCAGCTACAACGCAAATCCCAATTCCGTCCACGAAAAAGTGGGCCGCCCCATATCGGACGACCCACCCTCGACTGTCTCGTTCGCTCTAGCGACGACGCTCCGAACGACGATCGTCGTCCTGGTAGTCGGGGACTCCCGAACCTGTTCGAAGCTGTTGACGACCACGCCCGACCGATCGAACCGTTCCGGTGAGGAACTCTTCGAACTCGGCCAACTTGGTGTCCACGTACAGGTCACACTCCGAACGCATCCTGTCGGACTCGGCATGAGCGGCGTCGATCACTCGCGCGGATTCCGCGTGCGCTGACTGGACAACCTCGGTCTGCGACACCAGACGAGCCTGCTCCGCCGTTCCCTCCGCCACTGAATGTTCGTACGAGGCCTGGCCGGACTCGATCATCCGATCGGCCTCGGCACGCGCCCGTCCGGTGACGGCCTCGTACTCACGACGGCCGTCGGTGACGGTCCGTTCCGCTTCTGCTTCGGCGTCCTCGACCAACTGATCGGCGTGCGCGCGTGCTTCGGCAACCATGCGATCGGCCTGAGCCTTGGCATCGGACAGAATCCGGTCGGCGTCGTCGCGTGCGTTCTCGACAGTCGAGGTTGCCTCGGCATTGGCGCTGCTGACCGTCTTCTCGGCGTTTGCTCGCGCGTCACCGACCAATTTGTCGCGATGATCGAGGACGTCCTGAGCGTCGTCCAGCTCGCTCGGAATTGCGTCCCGGACGTCGTCGAGTAGCTCGAGTACGTCACCGCGAGGCACAACACACCCTGCGGTCATGGGAACACCGCGCGCCTCTTCGACAATTGCGACCAGTTCGTCCAGTGCCTCGAATACGCGGTACACAAGCAACCCCAATCTCTACCGGCCGAAATCGGCCCACATCGTCACCGGTCCACTCGGACCTGTGCCCGTTCCTGTCCAAGTTTGCCGGAAGAACGGCCAACGGGGTGTCGTCGTGGTCGGTGTGTCGGGGATCAGCTGTTTTCGGATGCTCGTTCGGCGATACGCGCGAGTAGCCGAGAATGCACCTTGGCCGGGAGCATGTCGGAGACGTCGCCGCCGAAGGTCGCAACTTCCTTCACCAGAGAACTCGACAGGTAGCTGTAGGTCGGGTTCGTGGCAACGAAGAGCGTGTCGACGCCCGTGAGCTTCTGATTCATCTGGGCCATCTGCAGCTCGTAATCAAAGTCGTTCGCGCCGCGCAGACCCTTGACGATCGCGCTGAGTCCTTCTTGTTTCGCGTAGTCGACCAACAATCCGTGCCACGACGTGACGCGAACGTTGGGCAGGTGGCTCGTCGCGTCTTCGAGCATCTCGATCCGCTCGTCGATCGTGAACATGCCACGCTTGCTCTTGTTGATCAGCACGGTGACCACGACCTCGTCGAATTGCGCAGCAACTCTTCCGATTACGTCGAGGTGACCGTTGGTCACAGGGTCGAAGGATCCGGGGCAGACGGCGCCAGTCATGAGTCCAGACCGTAGCAGGTGGCCAGCTCGATGCGGGCTTCACCGTAGTTCTTGGCCTTGATCGGCTCGTAGCCCTGAGGCCACACAGTCTCCGGCGAGCGCGACGAACGTTCGAGTACGACGATCGTGCCCTCCCCCACCCATTTGTTGGCCTGCAGATCAGCGAGCATGGACACGACGGCCTCGTCGGTTACCGCATACGGCGGGTCCGCGATCACGATGTCGTATTCACGCGCGCTCGGACCCGAGACCACGGCCGCAACCGGAGCGGCGCGAACCGTCGCCCCCGGCAACGCGACAGTGCCGATGTTCGCCTTGATGACGGCAGCAGCCTTGGCATCGGATTCCACGAGAACAACGTGCTCGGCTCCCCGCGAGAGCGCCTCGAGGCCGAGAGCACCCGAACCCGCAAAGAGGTCGAGAACCGCGCACCCTTCGAGATCGATGCGCGCTTCGAGAGCACTGAACAACGCCTCACGAACCCGATCCGACGTCGGACGGGTGCCGCTCGGCGGGACTCGCAGGCGTCGACCGCCCGCGAGTCCCGAGATGATGCGTGTCACTCTGCGGCGCTCTCCCCCGTCGAGACGACTACCAGCAGGTCTCCGCCCTCGACCTGTTGGACGGCGCTGATCGCGATCCGAGAGACGACGCCGGCGCGCGGCGAGGTGATCGCCGCTTCCATCTTCATCGCTTCGATCGTGGCCACGGTGTCGCCGGCCTCGATCTTCTGGCCTTCCTTGACCGCGAGCGTCACGACGCCCGCGAACGGTGCAGCCACGTGGCCCGGGTTGTTCTTGTCGGCCTTCTCCGCCACCGGTACGTCACTGGCAATGGAGCGATCGCGGATCGAGACCGGGCGCAGCTGGCCGTTCAGGATGCACATGACAGTGCGGTAGCCGCGCTCGTCGGGCTCGGAGATCGCCTCGAGACCGATGATCAGTTCCACGCCGGGAGCCAACTCGACCCGGTGCTCGTCGCCGCGCCGCAAACCGTAGAAGAACTGGTTTGCCGAAAGCCGCGACGTGTCACCGTACTTCTCGCGGTGTTCGAGGAATTCCTTTGTCGGGCCGGGGAACAGCAGACGGTTCAGCGTCGCCTGACGGTCCTTCGACGAGCCCTCCAGCAGCACCTCGTCCTCAGCGGACAACGTCGCTTCCGGCTTGGCCTGGCCACGTCCTTCGAGTGCCTTGCTGCGGAACGGTTCCGGCCAACCACCGGGAGGCGTACCGAGTTCACCGCGCAGGAAGCCCACCACGGAGTCGGGAATGTCGAACTTCGCCGGATCTGCGGCGAACTCCTCCGAAGGCACGCCGGCACCGACAAGATGGAGCGCGAGGTCGCCGACGACCTTCGACGACGGCGTCACCTTCACAAGATGCCCGAGCATGCGGTCTGCGTCGGCGTACTTGGCTTCGACCTCTTCGAACCGGTCGCCGAGACCGAGAGCAACGGCCTGGGTCCGGAGGTTGGAGAGTTGACCGCCCGGAATCTCGTGTGTGTACACGCGACCCGTCGGCGCCGGCAGTCCGGATTCGAACGGCGCGTACACCTTTCGCAGCGCCTCCCAGTACGGCTCGAGGTCGCACACGTTCTGCAGGTTCAGTCCGGTGTCGAACTCGGAGTGCGCGGCAGCGGCGACGATGGCCGAGAGCGCAGGCTGGCTGGTGGTTCCGGCCAGTGCCGCGGAAGCACCGTCGACTGCGTCGGCGCCCGCCTGCCACGCTGCGAAGTACGTGGCCAGCTGTCCACCGGGAGTGTCGTGCGTGTGAACGTGAACCGGCAGATCGAAGTTGCTGCGTAGCGCCGTCACCAGCTTGGTAGCTGCCGGAGCGCGCAGCAGGCCTGCCATGTCCTTGATCGCGAGCACGTGAGCGCCGGCATCGACGATCTCTTCGGCCAACTTCAGGTAGTAGTCGAGCGTGTACAGAGTTTCGTTCGGATCCGACAGATCACCGGTGTAGCTCAGCGCCACCTCCGCGAGGGCCGTTCCGGTCTCACGCACCGCGTCGATGGCGGGCCGCATCTGGTCGACGTTGTTGAGCGCGTCGAAGATTCGGAAGATGTCGATACCGGTGTCGGTGGCTTCCTGAACGAATGCGCGCGTGACCTTTTCGGGATACGGCGTGTAGCCCACCGTGTTTCGGCCGCGAAGAAGCATCTGAAGGCAGATGTTCGGGATCGCCTCGCGGAGTGCGGCGAGCCGGTACCACGGATCCTCGTGCAGGAAGCGAAGTCCCACATCATAGGTCGCGCCGCCCCAGGCTTCGATCGAGAGCAGTTCCGGCGTCAACCGCGCAACGTGCCCGGCTACTCCGAGCAGTCCGCTGGTCCGAACTCGCGTGGCCAACAACGACTGGTGCGCGTCACGGAAGGTGGTGTCGGTGACGCCGACGGCCTTCTGCTCACGCAGTGCCTTCGCAAAACCTTCGGGTCCGAGTTCGAGCAGGCGCTGACGGCTACCGGCAGGAGGAGGCGTCGAAAGATCGATCTTGGGCAGCTTGTCCTGCGGGTACACCGCCGAGGGCCGCTCACCGTGAGGCTTGTTGACAGTCACATCCGCGAGGTAGGTCAGGATCTTCGTGCCGCGGTCTGCCGAAGAACGCAGAGTCAGCAGCTGAGGACGTTCCTCGATGAAGGAGGTCGTCACACGTCCGGCCCGGAAGTCCGGGTCGTCGAGAACCGCCTGCAGGAACGGAATGTTGGTCGAGACGCCACGAATGCGGAACTCGGTGACCGCGCGGCGAGCCCTCGCGACAGCGGCTTCGAGGTCACGACCACGGCAGGTGAGCTTGACCAGCATCGAGTCGAAGTACGCGCCGACCTCGGCTCCGAGCGTGGCGCCGCCGTCCAGGCGGATACCGGCTCCGCCCGGGGTGCGGTACGCAGTGATGCGGCCCGTGTCCGGGCGGAATCCGTTGGCCGGATCCTCCGTGGTGATGCGGCACTGCAGCGCCGCGCCGCGAAGCTTGATCGTGTCCTGTGACAGACCAAGTTCTTCAAGCGTCGAACCGGACGCGATCTTGAGCTGCGACTGGACCAGGTCCACGTCCGTCACTTCTTCGGTGACGGTGTGCTCCACCTGAATTCGCGGGTTCATCTCGATGAAGACGTGATTGCCGCGCTTGTCGAGGAGGAACTCGACGGTGCCCGCGCACGTGTACCCGATCTCCTTCGCGAAGGCGACGGCGTCGGCACAGATCTTGGCGCGCAACTCTTCCGAGAGATTGGGCGCCGGAGCAAGCTCGATCACCTTCTGGTGGCGACGCTGCAGCGAGCAGTCACGCTCGAAGAGGTGGATGACATTGCCCTGCTCGTCGGCGAGGATCTGCACTTCGATGTGCCGGGGGTCGATGACGGCCTGCTCGAGGAAGACCGTCGAATCGCCGAAGGCCGATTCCGCTTCGCGCGCTGCGGCTTCGATCGATTCCTTGAGCTGTGAGCGCTCCGCAACGCGGCGCATTCCGCGTCCACCGCCGCCGGCAACGGCCTTGACGAAGATCGGGAAGGTCATGTCCTCGGCGGCCGCGAGCAACTCGTCGATGTCCGCTGACGGCTCCGAGGACGCGAGCACGGGGAGACCGGCGGCCTTTGCCGCTGCGATGGCCCGAGCCTTGTTTCCGGTCAACTCGAGGATCTCGGCGGACGGGCCGACGAACTTGATGCCTGCCTCGGCGCACGCCGCCGACAGATCCGGGTTCTCGGAAAGGAAGCCGTAACCGGGGTAGATGGCGTCGGCTCCGGCACTCTTGGCGGCGGCGACGATTTCCTCGACTGAGAGATACGCCCGAACGGGGTGACCCTTCTCCCCGATCTGGTAGCTCTCGTCTGCCTTGAGACGGTGGATCGAGTTCCGATCCTCGTACGGGAACACCGCGACGGTTCCGGCACCTAGTTCGTAGGCGGCGCGGAAGGCACGGATCGCAATTTCGCCGCGGTTCGCGACGAGCACTTTGGAGAACATTCGAGAAAACTACCCCGATTTCATCTTGCGTCTACATGCGGAGTCTCATATTTCGGACTGAATCGAGAAACCAACCCGGTGGTCCTCGTGCTATTCGATTTCAGCTTGTCGTCATACCCGTCACGACTTCTCGAGGTACTCGATCCGGTCGGAGTCCAGGGCAGCGGTCACCATGGAAGCGAGGGCGGGATGATCCTCGAGCGACGGATCGGAGTCGACGATTCCCTGAGCGAACTCCCTGGCGGACTCGAGGATGTCTCCGTGGGCCATGAGGGAAAGCAGTCTCAGATTCGAGGTTGTGCCAGACTGCGCCGCACCGAGAATGTCTCCTTCACGTCTGGTCGCGAGGTCGAGTTGCGCCAGTTCGAACCCGTCGTTGGTCGCTGCCACCGCCGAGAGCCGCTCGTACGCCGGTCCGCCGGGATTGCTTCCGGTGACGAGGATGCACAGCCCCTGGTGCTTGCCTCGACCGACTCGTCCGCGCAGCTGATGGAGCTGACTGACGCCGAACCGCTCGGCGTCGACGATCACCATCACCGTCGCATTCGGAACGTCCACACCGACTTCGACGACAGTCGTACAGACGAGGACGTCGATGTCACCGACGTTGAATGCGCTCATCACGACGTCTTTTTCGTCGGAAGGCAGTCGACCGTGCAGCAACCCGACTCGCAGATCGGCCAGCGGGCCACTCGACAGCTCTTCGAAGACGTCGACCGCCGACTTGGTCTCGGGCTGCTTCTCCTCGGTGAACTGGTCCTCACCGGCACCCTGCTCACCGTCGCCGATGCGTGAGCACACGACATACGCCTGACGACCAGCGGCAACGTCCTCACGGATTCGTTCCCATGCGCGATCCACCCACTGCGGCTTCTGCTTCGCGGGCACGACGCTGCTCTTGATCGGGGTTCGCCCACGCGGTAGTTCCCGCAGGGTCGAGACCTCGAGGTCGCCGAGCACCGTCATGGCGATGGTTCGCGGAATCGGCGTTGCCGTCATCACCAGCAGATGCGGACTCAGACCTTCACGCGCTCGTGATCGCAACTGATCACGTTGCTCGACGCCGAAGCGGTGCTGCTCGTCGACGACAACCATGCCGAGGTTGAAGAACTCCACGTTGTCCTGGATGAGCGCATGGGTACCGATGACGATCCCGGCGTCGCCGGTCACGGCTTCGAGCAGCGCTGCGCGCTTCGCAGCGACCGGCAGCGAGCCGGTCAGAAGGGCGATACGGGTGGAATGTTCGGCCGAACCGAGTTCACCGCCTGCGGCCAGCGGGCCCATCATCTTGCGCAGTGATCGCGCGTGCTGATTTGCCAGGACCTCGGTCGGTGCGAGCAACGCGCACTGATAACCGGCGTCGACGACCTGCAACATCGCGCGCAGAGCCACGATGGTCTTGCCTGACCCGACCTCGCCCTGAAGAAGCCGGCTCATCGGGTGTGGGCGAGCGAGATCGCTGGAGATCTCCTCCGCGACTGCTTGCTGTCCCTCCGTCAGAGTGAACGGGAGCATCTCCTCGAACTGGTCCGCGATCCCGCCGGCAACCGGAGCGCAGGCCGGCGCTACACGCTCGGAATTGTCGTGACGACGCATCGCGAGGACCAACTGCAGAGACAGCGCCTCGTCGAAACGCAGACGATCCTGAGATCGTTCGATGTCCTCCTTGGTATCCGGGAGGTGAACGGTGCGCAGTGCCTCGTCCAAACCGATGAATCCGTGCTCGGCCCGAGTCTCGGCGGGCAACGGCTCCTCGATCGGATCGAGTTGATCGAGCACTTGCCGCACGCACCGCATGATGGTCCAGCTCTCGACCTCGCGGGTCGCCGGGTACAGCGGGATCAATGCGCGGTCGAAGACGGACAGATCGAGTTCGGCGCCGGGATCCTGGTTTGCGCGAGCCAGACCGGCAAGGTCACCGGCCCCCTTGATGGATGCAAGCGGAACTACCGAATCCTCCTCGCCGACACGAGGTTCCGGGAGGATCAGGTAGCTCGGGTGGGTGAGAGACCACTTGCCGCGGAAGTACTTCACCGTCCCGGAGAACATCGCACGCACGCCGGGCTTGATGACGTGCCGCACCTTCTGCGGATTGAAGAACGTGACGTCGACGGTCTGCGAATCAGTCGCGAGCGATACTCGCAACATCTGCCCCGGACGGTTCTTCATCTTCACGACCGCCGCCGACGCCACCCGCGCGATGATGGTGATGTGCTCACCTTCGGGCGGCTCCTTCTCGGCAAGTTCCTTGCCTGCCGACGCGTACCGGTGTGGGTAGTGACGCAGCAGGTCCTCGACCGTCCGAATCTCGAATGCCTCGTCGAGCGCGTCCGCGGTCTTCTTTCCCAGCAGCCGATCGAGTGGGTCGGCGAGCGTCGCCATCAGTTCCTCCAGCACAGTGTCGCGGTAAGCACATGTGTTCGTATATCAGTAGTCACCGACAGACCCGGTTCGATCACTCCACACCCAACTGGAACAGGTCACCCGGCTGATCACCCTGATAGACGAGCACGTCGACGCCCGGATGGTGCGCGATGACGTGCGCCTCGAGCTGCCCGGCCAGGGCGTCCGGCGCGTCGGCGCCCATGAGTAGGGTCACGAGTTCGCCACCGGATCCGAGCGCGAGGTCGACCAGTCGCGCACTCGACTCCGCGACGTCGGGACCGATGAGCACCACCTCGTGCCCCATCAGACCGATCGCGTCACCCGGATCACACGTCCCGACGTACGTCAGCGAACGCTCGACCGCAATTCGCAATGATCCCCAGCGCGTCGCAGCCGCCGCCTCGGACATCGTGAAGCCGTCGTCGGCGACGTTGCGTTGAGCGTCGTGAACGGCAAGTGCGGCCAAGCCCTGAACCATCGACGATGTCGACAGCAGCAGAACCTGGTGAAGCGGATCGCGTGCAGCGGCACTGACTGCGACCAGTTCCTGAGCCGTCAAGGCTCCGTTCGGCAGCACCAGAACTTCACTTCGCTCCATCTGACGAATGCGGCCGAGCAGTTGCGCACGTGTCACCGGCGCGTCGTCGCACCGAAGAACCGTCGCACCCTCACTCTCGAACAACGCCGCCGCACTCTCACCGGCGACGACGGCCAGAACGCCGCGGGCACCGGCACCCGGGAATCGCCTCTCCGCCCGTGCCACCAACTGGTCGCGTTCGTCGACGAGAAAACTGCTGATGCGAATACCGTGGACCTTCCCGGCTTCGAGGCCGGCTTCGACGGCTGCACCGGCATCGCAGCAATGCACGTGCACCGACCAGCCACCGAAGCCGTCGCTGACGATGACCGTCGAATCTCCGAGGACGGACAGCCGCGTGCGCAGCGCCGTCATGCGATCGTCGTCCGAGTCGTCGACGAGGTACATGACCTCGAAATCCTGTTCCGAGTGATCACCACATTCGATCGGGCTCTTGTGAGCCCAATCGTGATCGAATGCGCTGACGTCGACAACTGCGCTCGACCTCGGGTCCGGCGTCCCCAGATCCTCGCGAACCTGCGACTTCCCGGTCACCACCTCGACAAAAGCGTCGAGGATCAGAACCAGACCGAATCCCCCGGCATCGACCACCCCGGCCGACGCCAGAACGTCCAGTTGCTCCGGGGTCTTGTTCAGCGCGATCGCAGCCGCATCGGCAGCGGCGGCAACCACGGAAGCAAGATCCTCGCCGCTCGGCGTCTTGGTGTCGACGCACTCCTGCGCTGCCTCACCCGACGCGCGCAGAACCGTGACGATGGTGCCTTCCACCAGATCGGAGACAGCCCGAGAAGCCAGCCCCGTCGCCGTGGTCAGTGAGTTCGCAAAGCTACGGCCGTCGATGTGCTCGCCTTGAACGCTCTCCGCGATACCCCGGATCACCTGGGAGAGGATCACTCCGGAATTACCCCGTGCACCGGACACCGCGCCCCGAGCCAGCGCGTTGGCGACGCGGCCGGCACTGCGGACGTCGTCCTCGATCGTCTCGGCGGAATCGAGCGCGGCCCGCATCGTGAACAACAGGTTGGTGCCGGTATCCGAATCAGGGATGGGAAAGACGTTGAGGCTGTTGATCTCACCGCGACGTTTCTGGAGGCTGTCGACCGCCCGACGGGCCCAGCGCCGCAGCAGATGTCCGTCCGCGACGGATTCCGCTTCTTCGGCGACGCGTTGCACTTCCCCCACTGACGGTTCCCCTCCACGATGGACAGACAGACGATGGAAAGACTGACGATGAAAAAGAGATCGGTGATCGGTGCAGTCGAGGGTAGTCCGACGCTTCTGCGCAACCGTCATTACCGGGCGGTTTGGCCATTCGGGCCGGAAGCGGTTACTCTTACACGGTTGCCTCGAACGGGCTACACGAAATAATGCTGCACTTTGTTTGTTGCTGATTGACTGTTTTCACGTTCGGCTGCACAGTGAGCGGTCAAGGATCGGTTCGAAGTCGAGTATATTCGGATTGTAATTCTGGCTGCCCTACCGTGTAGGGTAACCACTTCAATATTCATTTCTAACAAGGAGTTCGCGACTATGGCTGCCGTCTGCGACGTATGCGCCAAGGGGCCCGGCTTCGGTAAGTCGGTCTCGCACTCGCACCGGCGTACCAATCGTCGCTGGAACCCGAACATTCAGTCTGTTCGTACCGAGGTTGCCCCGGGTAACACCCGTAAGGTCAACGTGTGCACCTCCTGCCTGAAGGCAGGCAAGGTCGCTCGGGGCTGATTGCCCGAGCACAAACTATTGCAGGCTCTGCCCCCGTCACTTCGGTGACGGGGGCAGAGCTGTTTCTATGTGGCTGTATCTATGTGTCCCCGTGTTTCGTATGGCTGTCCGACACCCGTAATGTGCGTTGAGTGACTTCCATCGATGACCTGAGCAAAGTGACCCTCGACGAGGGCGTACTCCGCATCACCATTTCCACCGCCGCCAACGGCACCTCCCTCGACGACGAAGGACTGGTTCAGGGCGCGCAGGCGCTCGAGACAGTCGGAAACGACATCGGGAGCATCCTTCTGGTCGGCGAAGGCGCAAACTTCTGTGCCGGCGGCAACGTCCGTGCGTTCGCCGCAGCCCCTGACCGCGGCGAGTACGTCGCCGAGGTTGCCCGTGTCTTCCACGTGTTCGTTCGCGCGCTCGACGCCGCGACCGCTCCAGTGGTGGCCGGGGTCCACGGATGGGCTGCCGGCGCCGGAATGAGCCTGGTCTGCCTCGCCGACGTCGCAATCGGCGGCACCGGCACCAAGCTCCGCCCCGCGTACCCCTCCATCGGTTTCACCCCGGACGGCGGAATGTCGTGGACACTCCCACGCATCGTCGGCGTGGCACGCGCTCGCGAGATTCTTCTCAACGATTCGGTGATCGGTGGCGACGAAGCCGTCCGGCTGGGGATCCTCACCCGACTCGTCGGCGACGACGAGGTCCAGGAAGAGGCAGCTCGCCTCGCCCGCGCTTTGGCCAACGGACCGAGTACGTCGTACTCGGGAATCAAAGCACTGCTGCGTTCGTCGCGGACGAACTCGCTCGCCGAGCAACTCGACGCCGAGGCTGCGTCCATCGCCCTCGCGGCGAACAGCCCGATCGGGCGCGAGGGTGTCGACGCATTCGTCGACAAGCGTCGCCCCGATTTCACTTCCGCAAAGCAGGCCTAGTCAGCTGGCATGCCGAATGTCGTGTCACGACGTTCGGCATGCCAGGTGAGTGCAGGCGCAGTTCGATCAGCCCAGATTCCAGTCGACCGGGTCGGCCCCGAGTCCGGTCAAGAGTTCGTTCGCACGACTGAACGGGCGCGAACCGAAGAAGCCGCGCGAAGCCGAAAGCGGTGACGGGTGCGCTGATTCGATGATCGGTGTGTCGCCCAGCATCGGCGCGAGAGTGGCCGCGTCACGACCCCACAAGATCGCCACCATCGGTGACGACCGCGCCACCAAAGCGCGGATAGCCTGCTCGGTCACCGGCTCCCAGCCCTTCTTACGATGAGAAGCGGCTTGACCCGGCTGCACGGTGAGTACGCGATTGAGAAGCAGCACACCTTGTTTCGACCACGGCGTCAGATCGCCGTTCGGCGGTATCGGCAACCCGAGATCCTGGTGATACTCCTTGTAGATATTACCGAGACTTCGTGGAACCGGCCGCACGTCCGGGGCAACCGAAAAGCTCAACCCGACAGCATGACCGGGCGTCGGATAGGGATCTTGACCGACGATGAGCACCCGAACGTCGTCGAACGGGTTCGTGAATGCACGCAAGACGTTCTCTCCCGCAGGCAGATACTCCCGTCCCGCAGCGATCTCTTCGCGCAAGAACTTACCCATCGCGGAGATCTGCTCCGAGACCGGTTCGAGTGCCCGCGCCCACCCTGGATCGACGATCTCTGCAAGCGGCGCCATCAGTCGAGCCTGAGCAACGCGTCGCGGTAGTACGCCGCATTGGCTGCGTACATCTTGACGTTTCCGTCGAGGTGGCCGAGCGGAACTTCGTATCCCGCACGGACCTTGGCGGGCACACCGAGTGCCATGCTGCGCGGGGGAACTTGCATCTTGTTGGCCACCACCGCACCCGCGGCGACGATCGACCCCGTCCCGATCACCGTTCCGTTGAGAACCACGGATCCCGATGCGATCAGGCAGTGGTCCTCGATGGTCGACCCCTCGATATGCGCGTTGTGGCCCACCACGCAACCGGAACCGATGACAGTCGCATCGATGGCGGTGCAATGGATGACAGTTCCGTCCTGGATGTTGGATCCGATTCCCACCGAAATGGTTCCGTAGTCACCACGCAATACCGCCTGCGGCCAGATCGAGGTGCCTGCCGCGAGAGTCACGGCACCGATCACCACTGCGTCCGGGTGAACGTATGCGTCCGGATGAATGTCCGGAACTCTGTCTCCAAGTGCATATACAGCCATGAAAGCAACCTATACCGCGGTGGTGACGGTGGTCGAAAAGCTGTGCCATCCCCCACCGCTCTCACGAGGCGAACCGTCGACGCTCACGCCGGAACCGGCCGCAACCTCACCGATCACAGTCCAACCCGACGGAATCTCGACCTCAGGCCCGAAAGTTGCTGCAAATCCGTGATCTTCACCACCGGAGAGGATCCAGTCCAGCGGATCGACGTCGAGCGCCTCGGCCGCCGATGCGACATCGGGTGAGGTGGGAACCGCGGCCGAGATGATGTCGAACCGCACGTGCGAGGCCTCTGCGAGATGTCGTAGGTCCGCGATCAATCCGTCGGATACGTCCGTCATGGAATGTGCTGATTCTGCGGCGTCCCATGCCGATTGATACGGCGGATTCGGAACACGATGAGAGGCAAGCAAGTCTGGAAAGCTTTCGGTCTCGTCGAGCAATACGGCTTCGTCGAGCAGTAGAGCCAACCCGGCTGCCGAGCAACCGAACAACCCGGCGACCGCGATCTTGTCACCGATCTTTGCTCCCGAACGCAGAACTGCCGGACGGCCACCGAGATCGCCGAGCACGGTCACCGACACCACGATCACCGGTGACTGGACCAGGTCACCGCCGACCACACCGGTCCCCAGATCAGTTGCCGCGTCCCAGATTCCCGCGGAGATTGCGTCGATCACGTCGACCGGAGTCGAAGGCGGGCATCCCAGAGACACGGTGAATGCCGTCGGCCGCGCTCCCATCGATACGACATCCGCAGCGTTCTGTGCCACTGCCTTTCGGCCGATGTCGCGTGGCGAAGACCAATCCATTCGGAAATGCCGACCTTCGACCAGCATGTCGGACGAGACAACCACACGGCCGTCTCCGGACGTCACGATCGCGGCATCGTCACCCGGCCCCAGTTCGGTGGTGACCGGTTGGATTCGGCCGACCAGAGATCGCGCGATCACGTCGAACTCCCCCACCTGTTCAACAGTGTGCTCTGACCCGAACTCCGATGATGCGATGAGTGTCTCCAATGCCGACGCAATTCGCTCGTAAGCGGCCTGCGGTACCTTCTAGCTGTGGTCGTGAATGCTTCTGCAAGCTCACGCGTGTGTCGGCAATCCTACCGATTCACCGACGTGCCCTGCGAAGTGACGAGACCGCTGATCGACTGGACCAGGACCCGAGCGAAGAACTGAGCATGGCAGAAAACACCTCCACCGCAGACAACGCCGACATCGACCCCGATAGCGACGACGATCCGTCCGAGCGCCGCAGTCCGGCGCTGATCGCCACCGCCATCGCGCTCCCGGTAGCCCTGATCGTCGGAGTGGTGATCGCGGCCGTCGTCGCGGGAAACAACCCTGAACTCTCGCCGGTAGCGCTGGGACCCGTACCGGCACCGGCGGCGGAGTCGGAGGCCTGCGTTTCCCTCCTCGGTGCGCTCCCCGACAAGATCGACGACTTCACGAAAGCCGAGTTGGTTGACCCTGCTCCGGCTGGAGCGGCAGCTTGGCAGCGCAGCGAAGGTGAGCCGATCGTGTTGCGCTGCGGGCTCGACCGTCCGACCGAGTTCGACCAGGCTGCAGCACTACAGGTTGTGAACGGTGTCCAATGGTTCCAGGTCTCGGGAACCGACGTCGGTCTGGCTGCGAGCACTTGGTTTGCCGTAGACCGCGGTGAGTACATCGGTATCACGATCCCCGACGGGACCGGCCCGACGCCGATTCAGGAGATCTCCGACACCATCACGGCGACTCTCGAACAGAAGCCCCTCGACCCGGCGCCGGTCGCGGTTCCCTGATCAGCGAAGTCCGGTACCGCGAGCGATGGCGGTGTCGACCAGTGTCGAAATCAAAGTGCGGTAATCGATTCCGGTGGCGTTCCACATCTTCGGATACATCGAGATGGAAGTGAACCCGGGCATCGTGTTGATCTCGTTGATCACCGGGCCGTCAGCCGTGACGAAGAAATCGACCCGCGAGAGTCCCTGGCAATCGAGTGCCTTGAACGCGCGGACTGCAAGCTCCCTGATCTGGTCGCTCACCGACTCGTCGAGTTTTGCGGGGATGTCGAATTCGCAGACGTCGTCGAGGTACTTGGTGTCGAAGTCGTAGAACGCGTCCGAATCGGTGTCGGCATCCGGCATCCGGATCTCGGCGACCACGCTGGCCTTGACGTCACCGTTCGGGAATTCGAGGACGCCGCATTCCACCTCACGGCCGATGATCGCGCCTTCGACGATCACCTTGGGATCGTGCAGGCGCGCATGAGCGATCGCCCCGTCCAGACCGTCCCAATTGCTCACCCGGGTGATGCCGATAGACGAGCCTCCACGAGCGGGCTTCACGAACACGGGAAGGCCCAACTCCGCCTTCTGCTCTTCGGTCAGCGTTGCGATTCCCGGCCGAAGCACGACCTGCACTCCGACGGGAAGTCCTTCAGCGGCAAGAAGCTTCTTCGTGAACTCTTTGTCCATGCCGGCGGCGCTGGCCAGGACTCCGGGTCCGACATACGGAACCCCGGCAAGTTCGAGCAATCCTTGAATGGTGCCGTCTTCGCCGTAAGCCCCATGCAGAACGGGGAAAACGACGTCGACCGACGCGAGCACAGCACCGGCGTCGGAGCCGTCGAAGGAGATGACCTCGCCCTCGCGGGTGGGGTCCGCGCTGAGGACCACCGACGTTCCGTCTTTGTCGACCGACGGCAACGCGCGCCCGCTGATCGCGAGGGAGCTGGGGTCGCTCGACCCGAGGACCCAGGAACCGTCGACTGTGATGCCGATCGGTACGACGTCGTACCGATCCGGGTCGAGGTTGCTCAGGACGCTTCCGGCGGAAACACAGGACACTGAATGCTCATTGCTCCGGCCACCGAAGATCACGGCCACGCGGGTACGGCTGCTGTTCACGCGTCAAACCGTACCGCCGAATCGACTTCGGCACGCGATCGGGCCGGGCCGGAAATCATCGACGTGGTCCGCTCACGCGTCGAGCGCGCGCTCGATGTCGGCCAGGAGATCGGCGGTGTCCTCGATGCCACAAGCGATTCGGACAAAACCCGCACTGACCGGATCGCCCCAGCGCGCACGACGATCCGCCGTCGTGTGGATCCCACCGAAGCTGGTGGCGGCCGTGACGAGATTGCTCGCTTCGACGAACGAGTGGAATGCTTGAGCCGAATCCAACTCGGCGCTCACCAATCCGCCGAATCGTTTCATCTGACCGGATGCCGTTGTGTAGGACGGGTCACCGCGAAGGCCGGGATAACGAACGGACCGGACCGCTTTGTGTCCAGCCAACATCTCGGCCAGGGCCAGCGCGTTGTCGCACTGACGCCCGAATCGCAGGCCTGCCGTGCCGAGACTCCGGTGCGCAAGCCACGTCTCGAAGGGGCCGAGCACCGTTCCCGAAAGAAGTCGCTCACGCTCGATCCGCTGACTCACCGCCGCATCGGAAGTAGCGACGTAACCCATCAGGAGGTCACTGTGCCCGCTGAGTGCCTTGGTACCGCTGGCCACCACGACGTCGGCACCCAATTCGAGCGGGCGCTGCCCCAGCGGTGTCGCAGTCGTGTTGTCGACGATCAGCAGCGCGCCCGATCGGTGACACACGTCGGCGAGCACGCGAAGGTCGACCACGTCCAGCACCGGGTTGGACGGCGTCTCGGCGACGACGACCACGCGACCCGGTGACGCGTCGAGCAAATCCGCGAAGCTCGCGTCGCCCATCTGCAGGGTCGAGACTTCGCGAACGGTGATTCCCAACGGCGCCAGACGTTCGTTCGCGTACAACCGCACCTGGTAGTACCCGTCCGAGGGCACGACGACGGTATCCCCGGCGACGAGCACGCTGCGCAAGGTCGCGGTGATCGCAGACATCCCCGACCCCATGACGAGTGCGTGGTCCGCTCCTTCGAGCGCCGCGAGCGCCGATTCGAGTCCGCGCCAACCCGGGTTCGACGCTCGAGCATAGGTATCGGACTCGGAGCCTTCGTCCACCGAAAGTTGGTACGGCGCAGCAAATATCGGACCCAGCTGCATGGGCTGACCCGCAGCGTGTTCGCGCGCAACGGCGCTCACACTGCGCGTCGAATCCCCGTAACCCTCGAAATCACTCACATTAATTTCACTCATTCCGGCTTCGTCCGGCGTCCGAGCAACTGACCGATCGCATCGCTGACGGCCATGCCTTCGTGGCACACCCGATGGACCGCGTCGGTCAACGGCATCTCCACGTCGTAGCCGGCAGCGAGTGCGCGTACCGACGTACACGACTTCACGCCCTCGGCGACCTGACCGTTGGTTGCCTTCTGTGCCGACTCCATCGACCCGCCCCGTCCGAGTCGCTCTCCGAACGTCCGGTTTCGCGACAACTCGGACGTGCAGGTCGCGACCAGGTCACCGACGCCCGCCAAGCCTGCAAGCGTCGACGCCTTGGCGCCGAGCGCGACACCGAGCCGAATCGTCTCGGCGAGACCACGGGTGATGATGCTGGCAACCGTGTTGTCGCCGAATCCACTACCGGCGGCCATGCCGCAGGCCAGCGCGATCACGTTCTTGCACGCGCCACCGATCTCGCAACCGATGACGTCGGAGTTGGTGTACGGCCTGAAATAGCCGGTAGCGCAAGCATCCTGGAGAGCGAGGGCACGCGAGGAATCCGAGCAGGCGATCACCGTGGCCGCTGGCTGCCCGCTGGCGATCTCGTGTGCAAGATTCGGGCCCGAGAGCACCGCGACGCGCCCCGGTTCCACGCCGGTCACCGACACGATGACCTGGCTCATGCGCATGAGCGTCCCGGTCTCGATTCCCTTGGCCAGACTCAGCAGAGTCGCATCGGGTCCAATCGAGCCTTTCCACTGCTCCAGGTTTCCCCGTAGCGACTGCGAGGGAACCGCCAGCACGATGAAGTCAGCGCCTGCCATCGCCTCCTCGTGGTGGTGGGTCGCGCGAATCGACGAAGGCAAAGCAATGCCTGGCAGATAGTCGCTGTTCTCGTGCGTGGTGTCGATGCGCTTCGCGACCTCTTCACGCCTGGCCCACATCGTCACGTCGGTTCCGGCCTCGGCCATCACCTTGGCCAACGCTGTTCCCCACGAACCTGCGCCCAATACAGCTGCCTTACTCACACGCTCACCCCGTCTACCCGGCGAAGCGGGTCGCCGCCAGAAAAATCGTCTGCACAGAGTATCGCCTGTGGTGCACTGCGGTGGGCAGCCGCGGACACCGAGCGTGATGACTGGCAAGATCGAGGGATGGACAGCGCGGAACCCCCGTACCCACACGTCGTGGAGACACCGCATGCGCGCACGGAGATCGAACGCCCCATGCATGCGATAGTGGCCGTCAAGTCCTTGAGATCGGCCAAGTCCCGGCTCGCGGGCGAACTCGACGCGGACGCGCGTGCAGACCTCGTGTTGGCCATGCTTCACGACACCCTCGCGACCGTTGCCGCCGTCTCTGCCATCGACACCGTCACGGTGGTCACCCCAGACCCGACCGTTGCCGCTCTTGCGTATTCCGTCGGCGTGACGGTCTACGCCGATCCAGCTCCCGACATCTCGCTGACCAACGGCGCCTCACCGCGCGCGGAGGAAACCCTCAACGCAGCGTTGAGTGCAGCGGCCGCCGATATCCGAGCCAAACGCGGAGTGGTCGACCTCGTTGTGCTGCAAGCCGACTTGCCCGCGATGCAACCGAGCGAGCTGACGGAGGCCGTGGCCGCCGCCCGAAGCGGTGGACGTTCAGTCGTCGTCGATCACCACGGCACCGGCACTTCCGCATTGTTTGCGTGTGGCGAGAGTGCGCTCGACCCCCGATTCGGTCCGGAATCCGCACGGGGACATGCTAATTCAGGTGCTCGTCCACTCAACGGCCAATGGCCGGGACTGCGCACCGACGTCGATACCCACGCCGATCTCGACACCGTGCGCGCACTGGGAGTAGGCCCCGCGACATTGGCTTCGTTGACCAGACTCAAGGCCACGCCGTCGAACAGTCGATGAATTTTCTTTCATCGATTGTCGGACCGCGCGATTGTGGGGGATGATCGACGAGTGAGCAATGGCGAAGCACTCGAAAACCGTATTTCCGAAGACCAGTCGGACGGAGACCACAGCTCCGGCCGACACGAGAACGGCGCGGCCACCTCGCCGCGATCTCAGGCCGTCGCGGTCGCCACCAACATCCCGGGCGCTCCCCCTGCAGCTACCAAGGCAGAGCTACCCGAATTGCTCGTCGGACTTCCCGAGGATCGTTACCTAAACCGCGAACTCAGCTGGCTCGATTTCAATGCTCGTGTTCTCGCATTGGCTGCCGACGAGTCACTGCCGTTGCTCGAACGCGCAAAGTTCCTCGCCATCTTCGCTTCCAATCTCGACGAATTTTTCATGGTCCGGGTCGCCGGACTCAAGCGCCGCGACGAGACGGGACTGTCGGTCAGGTCCGCCGACGGCCTCTCCCCACGCGAACAATTGGCGCTCATTGCGCGTCGCACCCAGGAACTCGCCGACAAGCACGCACACGTGTTTCTCGACTCGGTCCGCCCTGCCCTGGCGGCAGAAGGCATTTCAATTGTTCGATGGGCCGACCTCAGCGCCGACGATCACGGCCGGCTATCGGCGCATTTCCACGAGCAGGTCTTCCCGGTACTGACGCCGTTGGCAGTCGATCACGCCCACCCGTTCCCCTACATCAGCGGACTGAGCCTCAACCTCGCCGTGACAGTGAAGGACTCCGTCACCCGCGGCGAACACTTCGCTCGCGTCAAGGTTCCCGACAACGTCGGCCGGTTCGTGCGAGTCAAGAGCACGACGTCTTCGTCCACCATCGATTCGTTCCTCCCGATGGAAGAACTGATTTCGGCTCATCTGGACGTGCTGTTCCCCGGAATGGAAATCGTCGAACATCACGCCTTCCGAATCACACGCAATGCCGATTTCGAGGTCGAAGAGGATCGGGACGAGGATCTGCTGCAGGCACTCGAACGTGAATTGGCGCGTCGTCGTTTCGGTTCGCCCGTTCGCCTCGAAGTTGCCGACGACATGACCGAGCACATGCTCGAACTGCTTCTGCGTGAACTCGACGTCGATCCGGCCGACGTGATCGAGGTTTCCGGGCTCCTCGACTTGTCCTGCCTCTGGCAGGTTTACGCCGTCGACCGCCCAGCACTCAAGGACGCGCCGTTCGTCCCGGCGACGCATCCGGCGTTCGGCGAGCGTGAGACACCGAAGAGTGTGTTCTCGACCCTGCGCGAGGGCGACGTGCTCGTCCACCACCCTTACGACTCGTTTTCCACCAGCGTTCAACGCTTCATCGAACAGGCCGCGGCCGACCCGCAGGTGCTCGCGATCAAGCAGACCCTGTACCGAACTTCGGGCGACTCCCCCATCGTCAACGCACTGATCGACGCCGCCGAGGCCGGCAAGCAAGTTGTTGCCCTCGTGGAGATCAAGGCCCGCTTCGACGAGCAAGCCAACATCAAGTGGGCACGCAAACTCGAGCAGGCCGGCGTTCACGTCGTCTACGGTCTCGTCGGTCTCAAGACTCACTGCAAGACGTGCCTCGTCGTCAGACGCGAAGGTTCGACCATTCGTCGCTACTGCCACATCGGCACCGGCAACTACAACCCGAAGACCGCGCGCATGTACGAGGACGTCGGATTGCTCACGGCAGCACCGGAGATCGGTGCTGACCTCACCGACCTCTTCAACTCGTTGACCGGATACTCCCGCAAGACGAGCTACCGCAACCTTCTCGTCGCGCCGTACGGGGTTCGCCGCGGGATCATCGAGCGGATCGACAACGAGATCGCCCACAAGCTCGCAGGCCGCGATGCCGGTATCCGCTTGAAGGCCAACGCATTGGTCGACGAGCAGGTCATCGACGCGTTGTACCGCGCGTCCAAGGCCGGTATCCCCGTCGAGATCGTGGTCCGCGGAATCTGCGCGCTCAAGCCGGGTGTTCCGGGCCTCAGCGAAAACATCGAAGTACGTTCCATTCTCGGGCGGTTCCTCGAACACTCGCGAATGTTCCACTTCCGCTCGGCCGACGAATTCTGGATCGGCAGCGCAGACATGATGCACCGCAACCTCGATCGCCGCGTCGAGGTCATGGTGCAGGTCAAGGATCCGAAACTGTCGAAGCAACTCGGTGACATCTTCGATTCCGCGCTCGATCCGCGAACTCGCTGCTGGGTACTGCATCCGGACGGCAGTTGGGTCGCTGCCCCCGAACGCGGTGAGGACGTACGCGAGCATCAACAGTCGTTGATGCGCAGCCGCACCGCCAGCGGGTCTTGACGGGCTCGGATCACACCATGAGCGACAAGCCGGTCAAAGCCAACATCTTTGCCGCAGGCGCGGTTCTGTGGCGGAAGGCTCCCCAGGATCCTTCCGCCATCGAGATCGCCGTCGTACATCGACCGAAGTACGACGACTGGTCATTCCCCAAAGGAAAGCTCGATCCAGGCGAGACCTTCTTGACCGCAGCAGTTCGCGAGGTCCGCGAAGAGACCTCGATCACCGGACGTTTCGGAAGGCACCTCGGTGGCGTGACGTACCCGATCCCGGGACATCGCAAACTCAAACGAGTCGAATACTGGTCGGCCGAAGCAGTCGACGGAGATTTCGGGCCGAATAACGAAGTAGATGTTCTCTATTGGCTTCCGGTCGCCGAGGTCGCCGATCATCTTTCCTACCCGATGGATCGAATGATTCTTCGCCGCTTCGTTTCCATTCGGCCTGACACCAAAACGGTATTACTCGTCCGCCACGCAAAGGCTGGAAGCCGTAAGCGGTACAAGGGCGACGACAATTTGCGTCCACTCGACGCCAAGGGCAAAGAGCAATCCGCCGCCTTGGTCGAACAGCTGAAAATCTTCGGAGCCGATTCGGTTTTCGCGGCTGACCGTACGCGCTGCATCGACACCGTAATGCCGTTGGCGGAGGCATTGGGTGTCGAGATTTCGACGGAACCTCTTCTGACCGAAGAAGGTTACGAGGCCGATCCCGACGCCGCTCGGGCACGTGCGCTGCAGATCGCCGCACTGGAGGGCACTCCAGTGATCTGCAGCCAAGGAGGCGTCATCCCCGATTTGATGCGCTGGTGGGCTGATACGGCCGGTGTAACACTGCCCTCTGCACGCAACCGTAAGGCGAGCACTTGGGTGCTCTCGTTCCTCGACGGCCGTCTCGTCGCCGCCGATCACCTCGACAGCCCGCTCCCCAAAGTCGCCAACTCCTGAGGGATTTGGACCAACCGGCCCCAGCTCGATTCGGTAGTTTTGCAAAGCACTGAAACACAGGAGAATTCACACTTCTCCCAGACAGCAAAAAGAGGTGCAGCCGCGGATCAGATCCGCGGCTGCACCTCTTTGTCTTACGGCATCGGGTTTTTCACCCGAACGCGACTACTTTCCGCGCTTGGCCGGAGCCTTCTTGGCCGGAGCCTTCTTGGCTGCGGTCTTGGCCGGAGCCTTCTTGGCCGGAGCCTTCTTGGCCGGAGCCTTGGCTGCGGTCTTGGCCGGAGCCTTCTTGGCGGGAGCCTTGGTGGCAACCGTCTTCTTGGCTGCGGTCTTGGCCGGAGCCTTCTTGGCGGGAGCCTT
>NZ_CAIJDS010000008.1:0-165461 GCF_903819475.1 Rhodococcus sp. UFZ-B548 | reverse complement strand
GTCGATCGAGGGTGGTGGGATGAACCAGGGTTTGTTGTCGACGCCGATGCGGATTTCCCATTTCCCGACGAATCCGGTTTTTCGGTGCATCAATCGATGATGCGAACGGCACAGCAGGACAAGGTTGTTCATCACCGTCGGGCCACCGTTGGCCCAGTGCCGAATATGGTGCGCATCCGTCCACGCGGGAACACACGCACACCCCGGGAACGCGCAACCCTTGTCCCGGGCGATCAACGCCACTCGCTGTTCGGCGGACACTAATCGCTTTCCGGGTTTCGCATCGAGCGGAGCGCCGTGGTCGTCGAGCAGTACGGTGGACAGGAAGCAGTCGCAGCCGAGGAGTCTGGTCTGCGACACGGACAGTGGCCCGAGCCACGGCATGTGCCCGACATCAAGATCCGACATAGCCACTCCACCACCATCGGGCGCGGGCGCGGCGGCGCAGTCCCGGTGCTCCGCAAGATCACGGGCGTTGATGTGCACGTTCACGTGCGGACGCTGACCACCATCGGTACCGGTCTTCGCGCAATCGAGGTAACGGCGAATCAGTTCGGTGAACCCGTCCGCCGTCCGCTTCGCCGCCGACCGAGAATCCGGAGTTCCATCCGGTGCCGGGGTGGGCATCGTCAGATTCGACAACGCCGACAACAACATTTCCCCGGTGAGAGCATCGAAATCCCCGCGCACCACCACCCGACCATTCAACGTCGACGCGATCCGCAACTCGTTCCGATCGGTATCTTCGGCGGGCGGAATCTCATCGGATTCGAACACTCGCTCCAAGGTCGCGATCACGTTCCGTACCTTCGTGGTCGTGGCCTCCACGCCCGACGCAGCAGCCAACAACAAATCGATACAGCGAGGGAGCGCTTCGTCCGGCATGCCCTTTGGTGGTGATTCGCAGAACGCCACGATCAACACGGCATGATCGAACGAGCAGTCCCCGACATCGAACCGGGCCGCCACCGCCGGAAAAGGCCGTAGCGCTGCACCGAGGGCGGCGATCTTCTTCCCGTCCCGAACCTGCAGCATCGTGTTCGCCGCCAACCACGAACCGACCCCGCGGCTCGCAATCACCTGATCATCAGGACGCACCGAGAGTTCGTCCACCACCGCCACACGAACAGCCTCGAGACGAAGAATCTCCGCACTCGCCTCGATGGCAGCAGCACGCAACTCCGCAGCCGCCAACTGCCACAGGCGTCCGCGCAACCCCACCGCAGAACCAGACACCACATCCGACAACAGAACACTCATTGAATCCCCCGATCCCCACCCCCATCAATACTCGAACACGTGTTCGAGTCAATACCTTGCTACCAGCACAAATGAGAGCGGGGAATAGTTCGATCGATCCAGGCGTATTATTTGAGTAAGCAATACTTGCGAGCGCAAATAAATGGAGGCTGTCACCGATGACTACCGACGAACGTCGACGCGGTTCCGTCTGGCGTGACCTAGTGGTCAGCCACAGCGTCATCCTCGGCAAGATGGAGGCGGACCTTCGAACCACCACCGGGCTCACCCTTGGCCAGTACGACGTTCTGCTCCGACTGCACGAAGCGCCGGGAAACACGATCCGAATGGGCGATCTGGCCGAACTGGTCCTGGTCACCACCAGTGGCGTGACGCGCGTCGTCGATCGATTGGTCGAGGCAGGACTGGCAGAGCGCGTTCGCCCGGACAACGATCGACGCGTCGTGACGGTATCGATGACGCCTGCGGGCAAGAAGACGCTTCGAAAAGCGTCCGCCATACACACGCGAGGGATCGCCGAATACTTCTCCGATCTCATTGAAACCGAGGAGCTTCCGGTACTCGAACGCTTCTTCTCCCGACTTGCCGCACATCACACGAATCAAGGCGGCGCATGCGATGCGCACGCAGAACAACTTTCCATCACCCCCACGAACAGATAGCGAGAAACAACATGGCTTTCGAATTGGGCGTCTACCATTTCGGTGAACTCACCCCAGATCCCACTACCGGCGCGATGATGAATCCCGGTGTCCACCTTCGCCATTTGGTCGAGCAGGCAACCGTTGCCGATCAGGTTGGACTCGATGTCTTCGGCGTCGGCGAGCACCATCGCACCGACTTCGCAGTCTCAGCCCCTGCAGTTGTGCTCGCGGCAATGGCTCAGGCTACCGACAACATCAAGCTGTCCAGCGCCGTAACTGTACTCAGTTCCGACGATCCCGTCCGTGTGTTCCAACAGTTCGCGACAGTTGACCTGCTTTCCGAAGGCCGTGCCGAGATCATTGCCGGCCGAGGTTCGTACACGGAGTCATTTCCGCTTTTCGGGTACGACCTGTCCCAGTACAACGAGCTCTTCGCCGAAAAGCTCGATCTACTACTGAAACTGCGCGACGAGAACCCGATCAACTGGGAAGGACAACTTCGCGCACCACTGATCGACGGTGACGTGACGCCCCGCCCGGACCGTCAGATTCCGGTGTGGATCGCAGTCGGAGGTACTCCGGCCTCTGTCGTCCGTGCCGCGAAACTGGGCCTGCCCCTCTCGCTTGCCATCATCGGCGGAAGCTACCAACAGTTCGAACCGTTCGTCGATCTGTACCGCAGGGCTGCAGCGGAGTTCGGACACGATCCGAAGAAGCTGGCTGTCTCGATTGCTTCGCCAGGATTTGTCGATACCTCGAAGCAAACAGCACTCGACACGTCGTACCCGTACTTCCAGGCCGGGTGGATGCAGAATCATCATCAGCGGGGAAACGGAGTTCCCATGCCGCGCAGGGCATACGAAGCGCAGGCAACCACCGCGGGTGCGTTCTTCCTCGGCGGCCCGCAGGAAATCATCGACAAGACGATGGCGCAGTACGAACTGTTCCATCATGACCGCATCATGATCCAGATGGGGTTCGGCAACGTGCCACAGAAGGACATGCTGCGTGCGATCGAGATCCTCGGCACCGAAGTAGCCCCCGTTGTGCGTAAGGAAATCGAATCACTGAAGTCGTCCCAAAAATAGGAGTTTCGATGAGCACACCGCTCAAAATTGTTGCCGTTGTCGGCAACCTTCAAAAACCCTCCAAGACTCGTGCCCTCGTCGACCTGATCGTCGAAACCTTGGGAGACTTCGAGCAGATCGACACACGAGTTTTCGAGATCGTGGATCTGATTCCAGGTCTTGCATCTGCTCTGGATCGCGATCACGTCGACTCAGTGACCGCCGAAGCGCTGGCGGCAGTCGAGTCCGCCGATATCGTCATCGCGGCGTCACCGGTGTTCCGCGGCTCGTACACGGGAATGTTCAAGCATTTCTTCGATCTCGTGGACCAGTACGCGCTTGCCAACACTCCGGTGATTCTTGCTGCGACAGGTGGCAGCGACCGCCACGCTCTCGTGTTGGACCATGCCCTGCGTCCACTGTTCGCTTTCTTCCAAGCGCTGACCGCTCCGGTCGGGATCTATCTCAGCTCAGGTGATTTCGACGGAACGACTATCCTCAACCCCGAGGTATTCGAGCGTATCGAGATGGCAGCAAAGGACGTCCTGCCGGTAGCGAGGATGCTCGCGGAGCGGGATCGAGTTGCGCTGACGTGAACGCCCCTCATTCGCACAACACGGCAACAGTTGCCGGTCTGAGGATGATCGAACAGCTACGTCAGGTTCACGAACCTCTACGAGCCGATATCGAGGTACTCGAGAACGCCCTGCAACAGTTGTCGGACGAAACCGCCGATCTGACTCGGATACCCGAAATGATCGACAATCTGACGATCGCGGATTTCGTCTGGCAACTACGGGTCAACTGCGACTTCTACTGCAACACGCTGACTCTGCACCACACCATCGAAGATCAACGTATGTTCCCGGTAATGACCAGGAACTTTCCCGAGTTGGCCCCTGCGGTCGAACGACTGCAGGCAGAACACAAGCTTGTCGGGGAGATCGTGTCGGAAGCCAAGCGTGCGTCACTCGCACTGAGCACCGAATCCTCCACGGTCAATCGGGCATACGCCGCAATCTCCGAATTGGCGGATCATATGCAGTCGCACCTCGATTTCGAGGAGGCCACACTCTTTCCGTACTTCCGACGGATGGATCGCGACTGGCATTACGGCTGATCGCGCACGCTCAGTGATTCTTCAGCTCCATCGCAGTAGCGTCGAAGGGGCCACCTCATGTCAGGAGCCCCAATGACCAACCCGGATCAACCCACCGTCCAGCAATCCGTTCCTCAGCACCCGATTCGACCGCCCGTCAATGCGGGTTGGGCAGTGGTCTCGCTGCTGTTCTTCTGGCCGCTCTCCTTCTCCGCTTTCACGCACGCCTTCAACGTGTATCCGCTGTGGGCCGACGGCGATGTGGCCGGGTCGCGGTACGCGTCCGATCGAGTGAAACGACTCGGTCAGATCTCGCTGTGGATCGCAGGCGGGCTACTACTCCTGGTCTGCATCCTGTACGCGATTGCGGCAATCGTGTGGTTCGCCAACGGTGGCCACGATTACGGGCCGCGACGTATGCGCTGAACAACCACCCTGAAACAACAAACTGCAACAACAACACCGCAACAACAACACCGCCGAACATCACCTCATCAATCGATCGATGAATTCCATGGTCTGGTCCATCGAAGCGACCGTCGTTTGGCCGTGGCTGATTCCGCTGAGTTCTTGATACTCGAACTGCGTTCCTCGCGAACGCATGTCGACCAGTTGCGCCCAGGTAAGGGCGACAGGAACCGTTGTGTCCGACACGCTCTGCACCACACGCAGTGACCGGTCGTAGCCGTCGACCGGCACCTGCATCATCTCGCGAAACAGATCGTGGAAGCGTGGCGTCCACACCGACCGAGAAAACAACGAGCTCAACTGGATTCGTTCGGCGCGAATGTGGCGGCCGAGATCTCCGGCGCACAATGTCCGAGCCTTTTCCATCCACTCGATCCCCTGCGGCGAGAGAACCTCCCGAATGTTCTCTTCGGGTCGTTGATCGTCGATCCCGGCCAGAACGTACAGCGCGTATCCCACCAACCCGGTGATGCCGATGTCGGGAAACAGCGGTCCGCCCAACGGAAACAAACCTTCCATATGGGTGGGGCCGGCAACAACGACCGAGCCGCGGAAATCCAATTCCGGTGCACGAGTGGTGGCCTCGTGTCCCGCGAAGTACGCCGCATGACCGCCTTCGGACAAACCCGCGACCATCCACCGCGGACTCAGCACACTGCCGTACAACTCGTGCGCAGCCCGCACGATGTCGACCGCATTCGCGCCGGCGGCATGTCCGTCGAGATAGGCCAGCACCCCGTCGGTACCAAGTCCCGAGTAGTCGGTAGCGACTACCGCGTATCCCTGCTCCAACCAGCGTTCGATCGGTTCGATCTCGCCCGGACCGAATCCGGTCGACGAGGGTGCACACTGATCCGCACTGCCCAAAGTTCCGTGGGCATAGGAGATGACGGGCCAACCGCCCGCCGGTGGGGCACCTTCCGGCAGAAACACGGACCCTGACGACTCCCCCCATCTGTCAGCGGTACGCAGAGTTCGATACACGACCCGCTGCGTCTCACCGGCGCCGACCGGAAACACTGCGGCCGAGAGTTCGCCATAGGACTCCAGCGCGCCCGCGACTTCCGGTTCGTCCGTCGTCGCCGCGGCAGCACCTGGCCCCCAGCCGAGACTCGACAACAGAATGCTCGCCACCACGGCCGCAACAAAGGTTCTACCCGAACGACTCACCACGCCAACCCCTCCCGACCTGTGCAGAGCATGATGTCGATATGCAGATCATCATCACCGGTCACAGCCTGCCCGGACGTGAGTGTTCCGAAACCGCAACCTTCGAAGGGCGCAGCAACATCCACGTCGGCGTTCAGCGCCGAGGCCAGCCACACGAAATCCTCGACCTCGTACCAGGAGATACCGAGACAGTGCGATGGGAACTGACAGCGAGTCTGGAGCGAAAGTCCGGTGCCTGGGACATTCTCGGTTCACACATCCAGGGTCCACCTCGCGGACGCTTCATCTACCTGTCCTGGGTGACGGTATTCGATGACCAGACGTTCGAGATGTTTCGGCGCGCAAAGCTGATGCTCGACGCGATCCCCCAGCACATCGTCGAGCAGGCCGACGCTTCCGGCGTGCTCCACGGAGACCTCGGGCTCACCGACACCGCAGGTAAACCACTGTGCGCGGCAATCCGACCACCAACGATCACATGGTCCTCCTCGCCTTACTGAGCATCGTTCAGTAGTGTGGTGATCGAGCACTAACTCTGCCGGTGGCCCCACATAGTCGATACGGAGTCCGAACTGATGAGCACCGAACACCTCGATGTCCTGATCGTCGGCGCCGGCTTGTCCGGCATCGGTGCTGCTTATCGACTCCAGACCGAGCTCCCAGGAAAGTCGTACGCAATCCTCGAGGCCCGAGCGAACAGCGGCGGAACCTGGGACCTCTTCAAGTATCCCGGCATCCGATCGGATTCCGACATGTTCACGCTCGGCTACCCGTTTCGCCCGTGGACAGATGCCAAAGCAATCGCCGACGGTGATTCGATCCTGCGGTACGTGCGCGACACCGCGCGAGAGAACGGGATCGACAAGAAGATTCGGTACAACCGGAAGGTGACGGCCGCATCATGGTCGTCGGCGGACTCGACCTGGACAGTCACGGTCACGACCGGCGACGAAGACGAAACATTGACCTGTAACTTCCTCTATCTCTGCAGCGGGTACTACAGCTACGAGGGCGGATACACCCCCAACTTCCCCGGACGTGAATCGTTTGCCGGTGAGGTAGTGCATCCTCAGTTCTGGCCCGAAGAACTCGATTACTCCGACAAGAAGGTCGTTGTGATCGGAAGCGGCGCCACCGCAGTCACTTTGGTCCCCACGATGTCACGGGACGCAAGCCACGTCACGATGCTCCAGCGATCACCGACGTACATTCTGGCGCTGCCGTCCAGCGACAAATTATCGGACACCATTCGCGCGGTACTGCCGAATCAACTCGCGCACAGCATCGCTCGATGGAAGAGCGTCGTAGTGAACCTGAGTTTCTACCAACTGTGCCGACGCAGTCCGGCGCGTGCAAAGAGGATGCTGAACCTCGCGATCAGTCGTCAACTCCCGAAAGACATCCCCCTCGATCCTCACTTCACACCCTCCTACGATCCCTGGGACCAGCGCTTGTGCGTCGTACCCGACGGCGATTTGTTCAAAGCCCTCCGATCCGGCAAGGCCTCGATCGAGACCGATCACATCGACACCTTCACCGAGACCGGGATCCTTCTCGCGTCAGGTCGCGAACTCGAAGCTGACATCATCGTCACTGCAACAGGATTGAAGATGGAGGCGTGCGGCGGGATGTCCATCGAAGTGGACGGCGAACCCGTCACCCTCGGTGATCGTTACGTCTACAAGGGCATGATGATCAGCGACGTACCGAACTTCGCGATGTGCGTCGGCTACACCAACGCCTCGTGGACTCTGCGAGCAGATCTCACGTCGATGTACGTGTGCCGACTGCTGACGGAGATGGACAAGCGCGACTATTCGAAGTGCGTGCCGCACGCGACCGAAGAAATGGACCAGCGGCCGATCCTGGATCTGGCGTCGGGGTACGTCATGCGTGCCGTGGAACAGTTCCCGAAGCAGGGATCGAAGTCACCGTGGAACATGCGTCAGAACTACATCCTTGACCGTCTTCACTCCACGTTCGGGAGCATCAACGACCACATGACGTTCTCGAAGGCACCAGCTCGACATTCGACGCCGGTACCGAGCAAGAGTTGAGCGGACCACGAACAACCAGGTAGAGCAGTCTGGCGAAGCCACCAATCGATCCGACGACAAAGAACACGCCAGAACCTGCGACCACGGCACAGAGCGCACCGAGAACGATGATCGTCGACGCCTCTACCATTCGACCGGCTGACTCCGATCCCAGAACGTGTATTTCATCAACTCCTTCGTTCATAAAACTATTTTCAGCCAACCGTCCAGCCGGTTTGTAGGGACTTTAGTCACGAGTCGGGTCAAAATGGACTCATAATTGCAGGTCAAGCGTTCAGTTGGCCACTCCGGTCGGATGAACTGCAGACCGTTCCGTAGTGTGCGCATCACAGAAAGTGGAACCAACGCCGGGGGGAACATCATGAAGGTCGTCGTTTTCGGGGCAACAGGAATGGTCGGCAGCAGCGTCCTGAGGGAATGCCTCGACGACCCGCGAATCGACGAAGTCGTGACCGTCGGCCGCAATCCGTCCGGTACAACCGCCCCGAAGATCGTCGACATCGTTCACCGCGACATGCTCGACTTCTCGGCGATCGAAGCCGATCTGACCGGCGCGGATGCCTGCTTCTTCTGCCTCGGTGTCTCCTCTGCCGGCATGAACGAAGCCGACTACACCCGCATCACGCATGACATCACGCTTGCCGCCGCCACGACACTGTCGGGTGTGAACCCTCAGATGGTGTTCGTCTACGTGTCCGGCGAAAGCGCCGACTCCACCGAAACCAGCAAGACCATGTGGAAGCGAGTACGTGGCGCGACCGAAAATGCGCTACTCGCCCTCCCTCTCACGACCTACATCCTCCGGCCCGGATTCATCCGTCCGCGCCCGGGATCGCCGTCGAAGACGTGGTGGTACAAGGCCTTCTATCAAATCTCCGTGCCTCTCTACCCACTCTTGCGCAAGGTCTGGCCCAGCAGCGTGACCACCAGCGAAAACATCGGCAGGGCAATGATCACCCTCGCGGCAAACACGCCAGATCTTCCCGACCGCGTCCTTCGCAGCGACAAGATCAACGAACTCGCGCAGGCCTGACAGTCTTACCTCGAAAGACGAAGCCGCGGGCGACGAGTTCCAACGCCACGGCGACCGAGCAGGTTTGCGCCAACAGCAGCCCTGCCAGCACAAGAATTTGCACGGCACCGGCTTGAACGGCCGAACCCGTCGCGAGCAAAACGCCGACAAAAGCGCCGGGCAATGTCACGAGGCCGACGGTGCGCGTCTGGTCGACTCCCGGTAGCAGGGCGTCGGAGGCTGCGGTGCGGGCTACTTCCCACCGTGCATCGCGCTGGGAAAATCCAAGGCTCAGTGCGGCTTCGACTTCCCCGTATCGATCATCGACGGCGTCGAGTCCGCGTTTGGCTGCCATCGATGTTGCAGTCATAGCGCCGCCCAGAACAATTCCGCCGATCGGCACCAGAGCGATGCCTTCCAGCGGAACCACTCCGGACAGCAGCATCAGTGGCAGAACCACACCGATTCCCGACGCCAAGGCGATGGTCAGCCACGCTCCGGACGTTCCTGCGCCGCAGCGTCGTGCCGCGGTGAACGACGCCGCAGCGAACATGCCGACGAGCACGAGGAGCGCTGACCAGATGTGAGCCAAGGCTGCGGCGAGGATCAACGAAATCGCAGCCAACTGAAGAGCGCCACGAGCGAGTGCGCCGGGGACTACCCGAACGCTACCGAGAGAGGTGAATCGGTAGACGAGCGTGGCGACAAGAGCCATGACGATGCAGAGGACAACCAGACGGATGCCGGAGTCGGCTATCGAAAGGCTCATAGGTCACAGTGTTCCCTACGAGCCGAGTCCGATTCGAATTCGAGAACCGCTCAGAAAACCCAACCGCGAAGAGCGACGAATCGCAGGCCACCGACAATTCCACTCACTGCGATCACAAGCCCGGCTTGAAGAAGTCCGTCGGCTCCGGGGAGAAGGAAGCCGAGCGCACTGATGGCGGCCGAACTGGCGATCAACCCGACCAGAGCGAGTCCACCGCCTTCCCACTGCGCGGTGAACCAGTTGACGCGATCCGCGGCATGGAAGGTGAGCCGGCGATGCAGCTCGTTGGCCAGAATGGTGCTCAAGACTGCACCAACGGCGTTGGCGACCAGCGCTCCGTCACCGCGCAGCGCCAGAAAAGCGGCAAAGTACAAGATATTGCTGGCTCCGCCGACGAGGGCAAAACGAACGAGCTGAGCAAAGGCGCCGTCGCCGGCAAGAGCGCGAAGCCTCGTTGCCGCGAAACCTGCACTCCGCGTACCCACCATCGAGATCGGATTGCTCCCGACCCAGATGTCAGACGTGCTCATATCGGCTTCTCTCATACGGACAATCGGAACCACACGTTCCGCTTAGTAATATAGCACTAACGGAATCGATCATTCCGCTTAGTGCCGTAGACTGTGAGGATGCCGACAACACACCCCGACGCTTCTCATGCGGGGACCTCGGCCGACTGCTCACAGCCGCGCCTTCGGTCCGACGCCAAGGCCAACCTCGAGCGCATCCTCAACTCCGCTCGCGAGGTGTTCGCCGCCCAAGGACTCGACGCCACGCTGGCGGACGTCGCCAAGCACGCCGGCGTCGGCGTCGGCACCGTCTATCGCCGGTTCGCCAGCAAGGACGAGCTGATCCAGGCCCTGTTCGACACACGGTGCTCCGAGATCGAAACGATTGCCGCCACCGCCCGGGAGATGCCAGACGCCTGGGAAGGTCTTGTCTACTTTCTCGACGTGATCTCCCTGCGCATGGCAGACAACCGCGGATTCGGCGATCTCCTGATGGACGGGCGCTTCGCGTCCGACACTTTCGCTCGCGCGCGCGCCGGGATCGCTCAGCACACCGCGGCACTTGTCAATCGCGCCAAGGAACAGGGCACCCTGCGGAGCGACTTCGAAGTTAACGACATTCCGCTTCTCATGCAGGTCGTCAAGATGGCCCAGAAGTTCGGCGGCGACGAGGCCCCTCAGGCTTACCGCCGCGCACTCGGGTTCATGATCGACGGACTCTGCGCGTCCCGCACCGGCCATCGCGAGTTGCCCGTCCCGGCGCTTTCCTCCGAACAACTCGATCACGTCCTTCATCGGTTTCAGGCATCGCCCGATAAGAACTGCTGACTCGATTTCGGGGTCGACGCCGCAATGGCGTCGACCCCGAAATTTGCTGTCAGTGGGCGATTACCGGTTCACCTTCCGGCGAATCCGGAAGCAGTCCACTCCGAAGAACCAGTCCGGTCAAGACCGCACCGACCGCGAATATGCCTGCGGCCCAATAGAACGTCGTGGTGTAACTCTCGACGGCAGCCTGTGCCTGGGTCAGCGGATTCATTTCGCGTCCCACCAGGTAGTTGGTGGAAGCCGAGGCTGCAATCGTGCTGAGCAGCGCGGTGCCGATCGAGCCGCCGACCTGCTGCATCGTGTTGACCGTGGCAGATGCGACGCCGGCATCTTCGTGATGCACGCCTGAAGTTGCTCCCTGCATCGACGGGGCGAAAATGCTGCCCATGCCGAGTCCGGTGACGACGAGCCCCGGCAGAATGTGGACTGCATAGGTGCTGTCCACGGAAATCTGGGCCAGCAGCGTCATTCCGATCGCCGCGATGACCATTCCGCTCACGATCAGCACTCGCGGACCGACGCGCGGTAGCAAAACCGCTGTCGAAAGCGTTGCCGCTGTCACGATTCCGAACACCATCGGCATGAATGCGAGGCCGGTCATGATCGGGCTGTACCCGAGGATCAGCTGCATGTAGTACGTCAGGAACAGGAAGACTGCGAACATGCCTGCGCCGGAAAGGAAGATCGCCAGGTACGAGCCAGCCCGGATTCGGTCGAGGACCACCCTCAGCGGCAGGAGCGGGTGCTCGGACTTTGTCTGCCAGTAGATGAACGCCGCCATGAACACGACGCCGGCAACGAGCCACGAGATGGTGGGAGTTGCACTCCACCCGTCCGATTCGGCCTTCGAGAATCCGAAGACGATGCTGAACAAGCTGATCGACACCAGGATCGTTCCCGGGATGTCGAGTTTGGGTCGCGAGTCACTGGTGTGCGGCGCGAGCAACAGGACTGCTCCGACCAGGGCGATCGCCGCGAAGAAGAGATTCACGAAGAGGCACCAACGCCAGTCGACCCACTCGGTGAGCGCTCCGCCGAGCAGCAGTCCGATGGCGCCACCGCCGCCGGCAACGGCACCGAAGATACCGAAAGCCTTGGCACGCTCACCTGGATCCGTGAATGTCACGGACAGCAGCGACAGGGCTGCCGGGGCAAGGAGCGCACCGAATACGCCCTGGCCGGCACGAGCGGCAACAAGCATTTCGAAATTGACGGCTGCGCCACCGATGGCGGAAGCCACGGCGAAGCCGATCAGGCCGACGATGAAAGTTCGCCTGCGCCCGAACAAGTCGCTCAATCGACCGCCGAGTAGCAGCAAGCTGCCGAACGCCAATGCGTATGCCGTGATGATCCACTGGCGGTCCGAATCACCGAACTCCAGTGAGCGCTGCGCAGCAGGCAGCGCGATGTTGACGATGGTGGCATCCAAGACCACCATCAGCTGCGCAATTCCCAGAACCGCGAGAACCAGCCACCGCTTTGCGTGGTTGTCCCCTGAAGGCGCTGAGGACTGCTCGAATTCAGTCCGTTCAGCAATGTCTGACATAGTCCCTCGCCCAACCTATGCGGAGATGGCTTCTCCGGTTAGCAAAAACGCTACACGAAAACGGAGAGGCTGTCTCCACTTGGCGGGTAGAGTGGGGACATGAGTACCGCAATGGAGCGCCCCCTTCGCGCCGATGCTGCACGTAATCGGCAGTTGATCATCGACGCCGCACGTGAATTGTTCGCCGAAGAAGGGATCGACGTCACACTCGACGACGTCGCCCGGCGCGCGGGTGTCGGCGTCGGAACGGTCTATCGGCGGTTCGCCAGCAAAGAAGAATTGATCGACGGAGTCTTCCAACAGAACTTCGCCGACATGGCGGCGGCCGCGGACGCGTCACTCGCCAATCCGGATCCGTGGGACGGCCTGGTCACCTTTGCCGAATTCGCCTGCAGCCGTATGTCGGTCAACCGCGGGCTCAAAGACGTCCTGAACGGAACCGACGAGGGATGCGAGCAAGTCGCATGCCAACGATCCATCATCGAACCGTCGGTCGAGAGGATCTTCTACCGGGCCCAGGAGGCCGGGATGCTGCGCCCCGACGCCGTACCGACGGACCTGTTCGGCCTCATCTTCATGGTGGGCGCAGTCACCGAATTTGCTCAGCCCGTCAACCCGACCGTGTGGCGTCGATACCTCTCGGTGATGCTCGACGGTCTACGCACGGAGGGCTTGCACCGTGACGCACTCCCCCTTCCTCCGCTGAGTTCGGAGGAATTGCACGAGGCCAAGCAATGCCTGAAAGACCGCCGCCGTTGAGCGGTTCGGTCAGATCTGCTCACGAGGAATGAAAATCCACATCACGATGTAGATCAGAAACTGCGGGCCGGGCAGCAGGCACGAGAGCACGAACAGCAAGCGGACAGTCGACGACTTCCAACCGAAGTATCGAGCGATTCCGGCGCACACCCCACCGAACATTGCTCCCGAGCGGGCGCGGGTGAGCTTGCGGGTCTTCATCGGGGAGGTCATGTGTTGTTTCCTTTCAACGGAACTCGCGGTTCATCCGCGTCGACCTCCACTATCCGCTGCCGATCCACCTGTGCGCATCAGGCCATGGACCCATCTTTTCCGACGCGGTGTGTCCTCAGGTACGAGTCCATCCCCGCGTCGGACTCAGGGTTCTCCCCCACACCCCAGCCTCGAACCCCAGCCTCGTACCTCAGCAGGGAAACATGCGTCGAAGCCGTTTCGGAGCCGCAAAAGGTTGCCAGTTGTCCACGTCCTGCGCCAGACGATCGGCAACCGTCCACAACGCCGACGGGTTGTGGGTCAACCCCATATGACTGCCTTGCACCGCAATGCTTTCCGACAGGCCTGCCGAGGTTTCACAGCACGCTTGCCATGGAACGATACCGTCGTGCCTGGAGTAGACCGACGTGGCAGGAACGGAAATAGGCGATCCCTGTTCGGATTCGATGCCGTCGACCGGAGGCAGTATCGCGTGATTACCGGACAAACGAGCGTAGAGAGATCCGACTCTCGTCTGCTCCAGACTGGTGAGAGCGAAAGGACTTCCGAGTGTCACTACCTGACGTACGGAATCCGGCAGATCCCTCGCCAGCTTTCGAGCGTAGATACCGCCCAAACTCCAGCCGATCACCGACACCTTCTGCTCGTATCGATCAGCTACCTCGGCCAATGCGGCAGGCAATCCGTCGACCACCGTCGCCGTCGGACCGGTGTTCAGACCCAGATTCCAACCGTGAACCCGGTATCCGAGAAAGCTCAGGTACGTCCTCAAGGCGAGAGTCGACACGTCCGAAGTCAGCAATCCGGGGAGAACGAGGACCGGATGCCCGTCCCCACGCGGCGATCGAAGCAACCAAGGAGCCGCGAGAAGCAGTGAAGCGATGTCGACCAGTCCGCGCGTCGGCTCGCTCAGACACATCGCCAAGGATGGTGGCCCCGGAACGAGTGGGTCGACTTCACGAATCAGCGTCGATCGCTGCGCCCAATCGAATTCGGTCTCCGCGAAATCGATCGCCGAGACTTCCGCAACTACGGACACCTGAACTCCTGTCGGCCGGTGCCCTCGTCGGGGCGTGTGGTGGGGCGGTTCCGCGAGCTGTGTGCTCAACCCGCGGAACCTTGTCCTCATCCACCACCGGTAGCGAACCAGGACCCGTTCTGCCCACAGATTCGTGACCAAAGGCCTCTCGACCACACGAACACTGTGTGATCCAGAACACTAGTTTTGATTACGTTGCATCTACGTTGCGTACGTGTTTCGTCCCCGAAGGAGAACAGATGGCATTCACGGAAGAAGAAATCGCATACATGCAGTCGCAGCCACTGGCGCGCGTAGCGACGCTCTCACCGCACGGGCAACCAGACGTCGTGCCATTGGCCTTCGAATACGACGGGGCCCACTTCTGGATCGGCGGGGGCGGCCCGAGTGTCCTGAAAACCAAGAAGTTCCGCAATATCGGGTCAGGACAACTCGAAGTAGCCCTCGTCATCGACGACATGCCGTCATTCGAGCCGTTTGTCGCGCGCGGGATCAGGATCTACGGAGTCGCTGAGCGGCCGATCGAAAGGGTAGGAATGGTCGGTCCCGGAATCTATTCACGCATCACTCCGACAGTCTCGTGGAGTTGGAACTTGGCGGGAGAACCGGCGGGTGAGACCTGGTACGAATCTCACAAGACTGTTCACACGCAATAGGTCAGTTCGGGCAACTCTCGGGTGGCAGGTTTTCGGCTGCCCACGTTGTCAGTTCACTGAGAGCGGGGAGCAGCGCCTGCCCCGACGCCGTGAGTTCGTACTCCACAGCGATGGGCGGGCCGGCGTCGACGGTCCGCGTGACCAGGCCCGCACCAGTCAGTTCGGTCAATCGGTCCGAGAGCACGGAGTCGCTGATCTTGCCCACTGCACGCTTGAGTTCCGCAAATCCCGCCGGACCACCGAGGAGCGTCGCCAGGATCACCCCGTTCCAGCGTTTGCCGAGAAAGCTGAAAGCGCGAGCCAACGCCGCGTCACAGACGCGTGGTTGGTGCTCGGCTTCGCTCTTCCCAGACATTGCTTCATCCTAGGCCCGAGGCGACTGTGGCCCGTCAACTCGCCGCAAGAGCGACTCCTGGGCGACGGTTGCAGCCAAGACGCCGTCGCGTGTCCAGAAGTGGCCCGTCGAGAATCCCCGACCGTCAGTGGCGGAGTTGCTTTCCTGGGCGAAGAGCATCCATTCGTCGGCCCGGAAAGGTCGGTGAAACCAGATCGCGTGATCGAGTGACGCCATCAGCACTCGCGAAGGTCCGACCATCAACGACCGGTGGGGCTGGATGTCGAGTGAGGCCGTCGATGCCAAGGACAAGTCCGACGCGTAGGTGAGCACACCAGCGTGGAACAACGGTTCGTCAGGAAAAGCGTGATTCGGTTTGAACCACACCGACTGTGCGACCGACCCCCGCTCGCGCTCACCCTCGTCGGCAACGAATCTCATGTCCATCGCACGATGTGTCTTGTTGTCGCGGAACTCGTCGGCGCGCGCACTCGCCCAGCGCTCGTATGGATCGGGAAGGTCCTCCGGAGCAGGTACGACGGGCATCTCCCCCTGTCGATCGGTGCTGTCCTCCGGAAGTTTGAAGGACACGGACAGTGTGAAGATCGGCGTGCCCAGTTGCAGGGCAGTGACCTGACGGGACCAGTACGTACGTCCGTCACGAAGACGACCGACTTCGTAGGTGATGGGCTGCCGCGGATCGCCTGAGCTGAGGAAGTATCCGTGAAGGGAATGCACCACCGCAGTCGCAGGCACTGTCCGACCAGCGGCGGTCAAGCCCTGTGCCGCGAGATGCCCGCCGAAGATGCGCCCGGGAGAGCCAGCGTGGCAGTACCCATGGAATCTGTCGGGTCCGACGTCGTCCAGGCTCAGCAACGTGTGTAGATCGAAGGACTCGAGTTCTCGAGATTCGGTGAGCGTCACGTCCACAACGTCCCTGCGTCAACGGCTTCAGCGGCAGGGGCCGACGGCAGACCCGGATCGGAGCGGGAAAATCGCGGCGCCGGACGATGCTGAGTGACCCCGTCCAGTTCCACGAGCGAACCACGCTGGGCAACATGGGGATTGGATGAGGCTTCCGCAAACGTCAGAACCGGTGTCGTGCATGCATCGGTGCCGTCGAAGATCGCCGCCCACTCGTCGCGTGTCTTGGACGCGAACACATCGGCAAACACTTTCTTCGTGTGCGGCCATGCACTCTTGTCGTTCTGGCTCGGCAACGTCGCGGGATCAAGTCCCAAACCGGCCAGAAGTAGTGCATAGAACTGTGGTTCGACGGCACCGACTGCCATGTATCTGCCGTCGGATGTCTCGTAAGTGTCGTAGTACGGGGCGCCGGTGTCGAGCATGTTCACACCGCGTTCGTCAGACCAGCGTCCGAGACCGCGGAAACTCCACATCATGTGTGACAGCGCCAGCGTCCCGTCGACCATGGCGGCATCGACAACCTGACCCTGCCCGGACTTCTGTCGCTCGAAGAGCGCTGCAAGTATTCCGAACAACAGAAACATCGAGCCACCACCGAAGTCTCCCACCATGTTGAGCGGCGGAACCGGACGCTCACCGGCACGACCTATCGCGTGCAGGACGCCGGTCAGCGAGATGTAGTTGATGTCGTGTCCGGCAGCCTGCGAAAGCGGCCCCTCCTGACCCCATCCTGTCATCCGGCCGTACACCAGGGCCGGATTCCGTTCCAGCGCAACATCCGGGCCGAGACCGAGCCGCTCGGTGACCCCGGGACGGAAACCCTCGATGAGCACGTCCGCACGCTCGATCAATCCCAGAACGATGTCGACGCCGGCAGGGTCCTTGAGGTCCACCTCGCAGATACGACGCCCACGCTGGGTCTGATCCCGTGGCTGACCGGGACCGGGGATCCGACCGGCGCGCTGAACACGGACGACGTCAGCGCCGAGATCAGCGAGCAACGTCGCTGCGTGGGGACCTGGACCGATTCCGGCAAGCTCTACGACGCGAAGTCCGGCGAGCGGTCCGCGGCCTGTGGTGGTACCCATGATTGTCCCTCGGTTTTCTCTCGTCTCGAAATATTTGTGTAAGTACGGGTTTCAGCCGAGCAATGACGGCAGCGCCCGGGCGAGGTTGCGTTCGTGAATCTGGGAGGCGCCCTCGTAGATTCGCAAGGCACGCACATCCCGCCACATACGCGGTACCGGGTGATTGCCGACGATGCCGACCCCGCCGAGCACCTGCACCGCCCGGTCCCCGACCACCGACGCCATCTCGGTGCAGTACAGCTTTGCCGCGGCAATCCGATGACGCGGCGGCGTTCCGCGGTCGAACTCACGGGCGCAGTCGAGGATCATCGCTCGTCCTGCCTCGAGTTCCGCATAGCTGCGTCCGAGCATCGCCTGCACGGCACCGAACTCGGCCAAAGGTTGGTCGAACTGCTCACGAGAACCCGCGTATTTCATTGCCTCCGCGAGCATCCGAGTCGCCTGACCGACTGCGGTCGCGGCAACGTGGGTGCGAGCCTGGTTGATTCCGCGCATCGCGTGAATCATCCCCAAACCTGTTGCACCGCCGATCAACCGGTCGGCGCTGACCACAACGTCACGCAGGCTGATCTCGGCGACTGGGCCTTCGGCATGACCGTTCATCAATTCAGGCACCCGGGTCTCTACCCCCGGCGATTCCCGATCTACGAGGAAGGATGAAATCTCGCCGTCCGCGGTGCGGGCGAACACCACCAGAACATCAGCCCACGCTCCGTTGGTGATGAAGCGCTTCTCACCGTTGATGACGTAGCCGTCCGGGGTGTTGGTAGCGGTGGCGCGCACGGCGGAGGCGTCACTACCCGCCTGCTCCTCGGTGAGAGCAAACGCCATGACGCACTCCCCCGCCGCCATCGCCGGTAGATACTGTTCACGCTGAGCGTCGGTGCCGTATTCGAGGAGGATCTGCGAAGCCAGTCCGATACTGGTCGAGAATCGGGAACGGTACACCGCCGATGACCGGGTGAACTCGAAAGTCAGCAGCACCTGCTGTTCGACGGTCCACCCCAATCCGCCGACGCTCCTCGGAAGCGTGATGCCGAATAGTCCGACCTCGGCCATCCTTGTCACGAGGTCGGCGGGAACCTCACCAGCAGCGACCATTTCGTTCTCACGAGGAATGAGCTCATTGTCGGTGAAGTCGCGGATCACCTGCCGGTAGGCGTCGAAATCGAGGTCGCGAATCTGTGGGTCGATCACGGTTCTACTCCTGGAAGCATGTTGGGAAGATGGCTGTGTCACCGGTAGGTCTCACGCAGAGTGCGCTTGAGGATCTTCCCTACCGGCGACAGCGGGAGTGCGTCGACAAAATCGACCGACCGCGGCGCCTTGTACCGAGCTATACGCTCGCCGACAAAATCTCGGAGTTCATCACCGCTCGAATTATTTTCAGGTGTGCGCACCACCACTGCATGGACGCGTTCTCCCCATTTGTCGTCGGGTACTCCGATGACCGCGCAACTGCTCACACCGGAATGCTGGGACAGGGCGGCTTCGACTTCGGCACTGTAGACGTTCTCGCCGCCCGAGATGATCATGTCCTTGAGTCGGTCTACGAGAAACACGTAGCCATGCTCGTCCATGAAGCCGAGGTCACCGGTATACATCCATCCACTGCGCACCGCGTGCGCCGTCTCCGCCTCGTTGTTCCAGTAACCCATCATGACGTTCGAGCCCCGCACGACGACCTCACCGATATCGCCGCGCGGAAGCTCTGTGCCGGTTGCGTCGACAATCCGCACCTCGGTGTGTGGCGCAGCACGTCCCACTGATCGAAGTCGTTCCGGGTGATCAGGATTGCGGTGGTCGTCGTCGCGGAGAAGTGTTGCTGCCGGGGCCAACTCGGTCATTCCGTAGCCCTGGCGCAGTCGAAGATCAGGTGATCGTTCGATCAAGCGCCGAACCAGTGGTTCGGGCATCGGCGATGCGCCGTAGGTGATCGAGGTGAGACTGTCGATCGGCAGACCTGTCCGATCAGCGTATTCGAGCATCGCTTGCACCATTGTCGGCACGAGCAGAGATTGTGTAACTTCCTTCTCTGCAATGGTTTCGACGAGTTTCTCGACGGTGAAGTCCCCCATCAAAACGTGCACGGATCCGGTAACCGAGGCCTGGACCAAACCGGCGAAGGCTGCGAGGTGGAACAGGGGCGCCACGTGCAGGGAGCGGCCTGGCAGATTCGGCTCACCACTACCGGCAAGGACTCCGAGCACCGATGTCAGGATCTGGCCTGCGCTCAGCATGACACCTTTGGGGCGGCCTGTAGTTCCGCCGGTGTACATGAGCAACGCCAAGGCATCGGGATCTGCGTGAGTATCGGGAATCGGACCGTGCAGCGCCAAAGCAGAGTCGTAGTCGACCGTATCGCCGGGCAGATCCGCCGCACCGAATACGATCACGGTCTCCAGTACAGCGCACCGATCACGCAGTTCCAGCGCAGCGGGCAGACGCGGTCCGTCCACGAGAAGCACTGTGATTCCGGCATCTTCGATGTGAAATGCCATCTCGTCGGGACTCCAGCGGTTGTTCACCGGGGACGCGACCATCGACGCCCAGGCACAGGCGAAGGAGTACTCGATATACTCGAGACAGTTCGTGGCCAGTATTCCTACCCGGTCACCTCGTTCGAGCCCGTACGACGTGAACATACCGGCCAATCGCGCAACGCGACTCTCCAGTTGAGCGAACGTCAACTGGCGCTGCCCGTCAACGACGGCGATCGCGTCGGGTTCACGCTGGACCGACCGATGTAAACCCTGAGTCAAGTACATTCTCGTTCACTCTCCTGATCCCGATAACAATGTGTTCCAGTTCTTTTCAGCGGCCCGTGAAGTGCGGTACTCGTTTCTCGAGGAATGCCGAGCGCGCTTCCTCCACGTCTTCGGAATACGCGCACGTGATCAGCCGGTCGGCTTCGTCCATCAAGAATTCGGACAGCGGCCGCGACATCGCCGAATCGAGGTTCAGCTTTGCACCACGCACTGCCAACGGTGCCGAAACAGAGAGCCGCTGAACAATTTCCGTAGTCCTCGCTTCCAGCGATTCTTCGGCGAAAGCCTCGTGAATCATTCCGAATGAGGCAGCGCGATCAGCTTTGATTCGTTCGGACAGCAGCATCAATTCCCGCGCCTTCGATGTGCCCGCTGCACGGGTCAGCAACCACGCCATTCCCATGTCACCGGACATTCCAGCCCCCAGGAAGGCCGTGTTGAACATCGCATCGGCTCCGGCATAGCGAAGATCGCACGCCAGAGCGAGACTCAAGCCGGCGCCCGCACAGCCACCGCGAATCACCGCCACCGTAGGCTTGGGAAGCTGCACCAAAGTTGGGATCACCCGTGAAACATCAAGCAAGCGAGTGCGATCCTCTTGCTGTGAATCACCCCGCACTACACGGCTCGACCGATCACCGGACTGATCGCGACCGACCGAAAAGTTCCCTCCGGCGCCCGTGAGCACGACGACTCTCACGGCCTCGTCACCGGCGGCCGACGTAAGCGCGTTCTGCAGCTCGGTGAGCAGCGTGTACGTAATCGCGTTGCGTCGATCCGGTCGGTTCAGAGTCATCGTGGCGACACCGTCATCGACGTCGTAGAGAAGCTCTGCCATGGTTTCCCTCGATTCGTTCAGAATCCGGCCGCTTTGGCGATGATCGTCTTCATCACTTCGTTGGTTCCGCCGTAGATGCGCGACACACGGGTGTCCGCGTACAGACGCGCGATGGGGTATTCCAGCATGTAGCCGTAGCCCCCGTGAAGCTGCAAGCACTTGTCGATGACCTCGGCTGCCGTCTCGGTGCAGAACAGCTTTGCCTTGGCGGCGTCGGCAACACTGAGGTCGCCGGTCTCGTGTAATTCCAGAGCCCGGTCGACCATGCACTGAGCAGCCTCCACCTTGGCGATGCACTCGGCGATGACGAACTTGGTGTTCTGGAACTCCGCCACCGCCTGGCCGAACACCTTGCGGTCACGCACGTAGGCAGAAGCGAACTCGATAGCTCCGACGGCCGCGGCGGTCTGGGTGACCGCGATCATCAGTCGCTCCTGCGGAAGGTTGTTGGCCAGGTAACCGAACGCTGCGCCTTCCTCACCGAGTAGATCCTCGGCCGGCACCCGCACGTCGGTGAAGGAAAGCTCTGCCGTGTCCGAAGTGCGCATGCCGATCTTCTCGAGCTTGCGACCGACCTCGTAGCCTTCGCTCGACGTGTCCACTGCGAGGATGCTCAACCCGGCGCGACGGTTCTCTGCCGTCGGCGGTGACGTACGGCAGATCACGAGAACCCGATCAGCCTGAACGCCGCCGGTGATGAATGTCTTTGCGCCGTTGAGAACATAGTGAGTGCCGTCCTCGGACCGTTTGGCCGTGGTCTTGATGCCCGCCAGGTCCGAGCCGGTGCCCGGTTCGGTCATCGCGATGGCAGTCATCATGTCGCCACTGATGAAATCGGGCAGCCAACGCTGCTTCTGCTCTTCAGTTCCGTAGGTCAGGATGTATGGCAGGACCAGGCCGGTGTGTACACCGAATGCGCCAAAGCTGACTGCCGCACGAGCCGTCTCTTCGGTCAGGGCAGCCTGGAACTTGAAGCTTGTTTCACCCGCTCCGCCGTACTGCACGGGAACCGTCATTCCGAGAACGCCGAGCTTGCCGAGCTGGCGATAGAAGTCGCGGGGCACCATGCCCTCGCGCTCCCAATCGGAGAAGTTGGGCACTACCTCGGCTTCGATGAAGCTACGGATGACCTTGCGGAAATCCTCGTGCTCTTCGTTGAATACTGTGCGCTGCATTGTTTCTCCTGGATATTGTGAAATGAAAGTGAGTAGTGCTCAGCCGAGGATTCGCACCCGATCGCGGGTGGCGTTGACGGCGCAGAGCGCGATGACGGCACCGATGACAGTCGCGATTCCGAAGATCTGGAATGCGGTGGCGTATCCCTCGGCCGGGGTTGCGGCGCTGTCGACGATGACGCCGGTGAGGTAGGGAGCGATCAGACCGCCGGTGGCCATCAGAGCCATGAAAACACCCAGTACCGAGGCCATTTGCTGTGGTGGGCAGATTTCGGAGATCGCTGCGTTGAACTGCGGAATGATGACCGTCCCGATGCCGTAACCCACTGATACCACGAGCACCGCAACGATCGGAGTCTTGATGAACGGCATGCTGACGAGGGCAAGCCCACAGATCAGCAGAGCAATTCCGGGAACGATGCCGCGCAGGATCCGAGAGCTGGCACCCCGCGCCATCAGCCTGTCACTGATCGACGTGCACAGGAACATGAAGAACAGTCCCGCGATGCTGGGAATGCCGAACATGGTTCCCGCCTGAACCCGCGAGTATCCAAGTCCCACTTCGAAGTACGACGGCAGCCACGTGAGCACCACCGTGATGAGAGCGTACATGGTGAACACCGCGGCAAGCGCACCGAGGAATGTCGGCGTGAAGAAGATCTTCGTCAGCGGCACCTTGGCGACAACCACCGAGTCTGTGGCCGTTGTGGTCTCCCGCTCGGACTTCCTGACCGGCCGCTGCATGTACGGCCCCTCTTTCCAGGTGAACAACCACAGGACGCACCAGACCACGCCGACCCCGGCAAGGATGATGAACGTTGCTCGCCACCCCCAACTGGCTACAGCCAAGGCCATCAGCGGCGCGATCGCAATCTTCGCGATAGAGGCACCGGAAGCCAGGAAAGCTCCTGGCAGACCACGCTTTTCCGCAGGATGCCACGAGTAGACACCCGTGTGAACCAGCGCACCCGCTGGTCCCTCGAAGAATCCGAGCATCATGCGCGTGAACAGAAGCATGCCGAAACCGGCAACCACGACGAGCGGGATCATCGACGCTGCCCACCCCAGTGAGAGCAGAACCAGCAACCACCGCAGCGACATCCACTTGTGCAGTACCCCGGCAAAGAAGCCACCGACGGTGAAGGCCAGGAAGAATGCACTGCCGACCAGTCCGATCTGTGCAGAGGTCAGCCCGAATTCCTTGGCCAGCGGCTGTGCAACCAGGCCGAAGACTGCCTTGTCAGCCCAGTTGACGACGACAAGGAGAACGAGAACTCCGGTGAGCCCCCATGCCCGCACTCGGGATTCCCCTACTTCTCGCGGTGGTGCGGCGGTGGGAAGAGCCGGCTTGCTCAACGTCATTCTCATCGATCCTCTCAGGCAAGTGCGACAACTGCGCCACGGAGTGAGCGCAATGCGAAACAGAAGCTGGGTGAACTGATCTCAGCACCGAAGTACTGGATGCGGGACTCGGAGACCGGTCCGGTGCGAACCTGACGTGGCCGCTTCGACCGTCAGGCACCTACTCTGTGACGCACGCCACCTTGCCGCCCAGAAAGTAAATCATCAATCGGCATGCTGACGCAATAGTCTCGCAAAATCATCCACACACCTCGGCGAACCATCGAAAATTGCAACGAAAGTCCCACGTAAAGACGCACTGTGATCCAGTAGACAAAACTCGAATCGTGGTGTTAAGTAAATTTCCATCCGATCATTTAGGAGACAATCGTGACCAGAAAAGTCCATGTTGCCGGAGTGGGAATGATCCCGTTCACCAAGCCGGGCAAGAGCGAGAACTACAACGTCATGGGAGAGACCGCCGCCCGTGCCGCCCTCGACGACGCCGGTATCGACTACTCGCTGGTCCAGCAGGCCTATGCCGGCTACGTTTACGGCGATTCCACTGCCGGACAGGCCGCCGTCTACGGTCTCGGGCTCACCGGAATCCCGGTCATCAACGTCAACAACAACTGCGCCACAGGCTCGTCGGCCCTTTTCCTCGCACGCCAAGCCGTCGCGAGTGGCGCCGTCGAATGCGCATTGGCTGTCGGCTTCGAGCAGATGAAACCCGGTGCGCTCAAGCGGGTCTGGGACGACCGCCCAGCCCCGATGTTCCGTTTCGACGATCTGATGACCGAGATCCAAGGCGTCCACGACGCACCGCGCGCAGCCCAGATGTTCGGTGGCGCAGGACTTTCGCACATGGAGAAGTACGGCACCAAGCCCGAGACCTTCGCAAAGATCTCGGTCAAGGCCCGTAAGCACGCGGCCAACAATCCCAACGCGGTCTTCCGTGATCTTCTCACCGAAGAGCAGGTGCTGGAGTCACCGCACATCTTCGGCCCGCTCACTCGTTACCAGTGCTGCCCACCCACCTGTGGCGCCGCTGCCGCTGTCGTCTGCAGCGAAGAGTTCGCCCGCAAGCACGGACTGGCGGCTGACGTAGTGATCGAGGCACAGGCCCTGACCACCGATACACCAAGCACTTTCGAGGACCGCGACATGATGAAGGTCGTCGGCTACGACATGACGGCTGCCGCAGCTGCGCAGGTTTACGAAGCCGCAGGCATCGGACCTGAGGACGTTCAGGTCGTGGAACTGCACGACTGCTTCTCCGCCAACGAACTCATCACGTACGAAGGTCTTGGCCTCACGCCCGAAGGTACTGCCGAGAAGTTCATCCTGGACGGCGACAACACCTACGGCGGACGAGTAGTCACCAACCCGTCGGGAGGCCTGCTGTCAAAGGGCCACCCCCTCGGCGCCACCGGTCTTGCCCAGTGCGCCGAACTGGTCTGGCAACTGCGCGGTCAGGCCGGCAAGCGGCAGGTCGAAGGAGCACGAATCGGACTGCAGCACAACCTCGGACTCGGCGGTGCGTGTGTGGTCAGCATCTTCAAGAAGGTGGGCTGACATGGCGCTCGATCCGTCCGTCGTCGGAACGATCATCCCGGGCCACGAGGCACTGGTCGAGCGCGGACGCCTGCGCTTCTTCGCCCAGGCCATCGGTGAGACCAACCCGATCTACGGAGACGTCGAGGCCGCCAAGGCTGCGGGGCATCGTGACCTGGTCGTACCGCCGACATTCCTGTTTTGCCTCGACATGGAAAAACCGGACCCGTTTGCCCTGGTCCGATCGCTGAAAATCGACATGAGGTACGTCCTGCACGGCGAGCAGTCCTTCGAATATCACGCACTCGCCTATGCCGGCGACACACTTGCCTACAACGGCAAGGTCACGGACGTGTACTCGAAGAAGAACGGCGCCTTGGACTTCCTTGTCCGGACCGCCGAGGTCACCCGCGACGGCGAGTTGATCGCCCGCCTCACCAACACCCTGGTCGTTCGAAACCCTAAGGCGCAGAAATGAAAACAGGAGACGTTCTTCCCTCCCTGGAATTGCCCGAGATCAGTCGCACCACTCTCGCGCTCTACGCCGGCGCTTCGGGTGACCACAATCCGATGCACATCGATCTCGACGTCGCTCGCTCCGGCGGAATGGACGACGTGTTCGCACACGGCATGCTCTCGATGGCCTACCTCGGTCGATTGCTGACCAATTACGTTCTGCAGGAACGCATCCGCACCTACAGTGTTCGCTTTGCCTCCATCACACCGCTGCACGCCAAGCCGACGTGCACCGGGACCGTCACCAAGGTCGAGGACGGCCTGGCCCATCTCGATATTGCCGTCACTCTCTCCGACGGCACCGTCACCCTGCGCGGCGACGCCGTCGTAGCCGCTTGAAAACTCTCTCTACCGAAAGGAACCCCGACATGGGCAAGCTCGACAACAGGACAGCACTCGTCACCGGATCCGGCCGCGGTATCGGCCGCGCCATCGCCATGAAGTTCGCCGCGGAAGGCGCGAGCGTCGTAGTCAACGATCTTGATCCGGGCCCGGCCAAGGAGACGGTCGAGGAGATCATCGCGGCCGGTGGCAAGGCAGTGGCGTGCGTCGGTTCGGTCACCGAAGAAGGTTTTGCGGATCGATTCGTCAACACCGCAATCGATACCTTCGGCGGCCTCGACATCATCGTCAACAATGCCGGGTTCACCTGGGACAACGTCATCCAGAAGATGACCGACGAGCAGTGGGACACGATTCTCGATCTGCATCTGAAGGCACCGTTCCAGATCCTGCGCGCCGCTCAGCCCTACATCAAGGCCAATCCCACCGACTACCACCGCAAGGTTGTCAACATCTCCTCCAATGCCGGAGTGGTGGGCAATGCCGGACAGTCCAACTACGCAGCCGCCAAGGCCGGGATCATCGGCTTGAGCAAGACCCTTGCGCGTGAGTGGGGTCGTTACAAGGTCAACGTCAATGCCGTTGCGTACGGTCTGATCAACACCCGCCTGACGGAAGCGTCGGCAGACGGTAACTCGACCATCGACGTCGAGGGTCGCGAGATCAAAGTCGGCGTCAACCCGCAGCTCCTGGCGGCAGCCGAGCGGACCATCCCACTGGGCCGCGCCGGACGTCCGGACGAAGCGGCCGGCGCGGTATTTGCGCTCTGCCTGCCCGAAACCGACTACGTCAGCGGCCAGTGCCTGGTGTGCGACGGCGGCAGTCGCTGACCTCACGTTTCCCGAAAGGAGCGGTCCCCATGTACTTGACTCAGTCTCTGCAACGATCAATGCAGCAACGCCCTGACCAACCCATGACCGTGTGTGGGGACCGTATCCGCACCTGCGCCGAGGTCGGCGGGAGAGTAACCCGTCTTGCGGGCGCTTTCCGTGACCTCGGTGTGCAGGTAGGCGATCGCGTCGCGATACTGTCGCTCAACTCCGATCGCTATCACGAGTACTTTTTTGCCACCTGGTGGATGGGAGGCGCTGTCAATCCGCTCAACACCAGATGGAGCGCTGCCGAGATCGCTTTTGCGCTGGACGATTCCGATACACGAGTGCTGGTCGTCGACGACACCTTTCTGCCGCTACTCGACGAGGTACGGGTGTTGTTCCCACAGCTCGCCGTAGTGATACATGCCGGCGAACTGCCGACGCCGGCGGGTGCTCTCGACTACGAGAATCTGATCGCCTCGAGCGAACCCACACCGGACCTGCGACTCGGCGGTGACACCCTGGCCGGAATCTTCTATACCGGCGGAACCAGCGGTCACCCCAAGGGGGTCATGCTCACCCACGCCAACCTCGTGACGTCGAGCCTCGGCGCAGTGGCCAGTAACAGAACGCCTGGTACCGACGGCCTGGCTCTGATCACCGCCCCGATGTTTCATCTTGCGTCGCTGGCAAATTGGATCGGCCGTAACACTGTCGAGGCGACGTTGGTGATTCAGCCAAGTTTCGAACCGGCCACCGCACTGCGCTTGATCGAGCAGCACAAAGTTACGTCGATGCTGTTGGTACCCAAGATGATTCAAATGCTGATTCGTCATCCGGACCGGACGAACCGGGACCTGTCCAGCATCCTCGCCGTGCAGTACGGTGCTTCCCCGATCTCCGAAACCTTGCTTCGGCAAGCGCAACAGGCTTTTCCGCAGGCAGCCTTCATGCAGGGGTACGGCATGACCGAGGCCGGACCCGGACTCACCAGCCTGAGCGCAGAAGATCACGTCGACGCGACCCGCCTGAAATCTGCCGGTCGGCCGATGGGACACGTCGAGATTCAGGTGGTCGACGAGAACGGAAACGAGCTTCCTCGCGGTGAGGTCGGCGAAATCATCGCCCGCGGCGGCAACATCATGTGCGGCTACTGGAATCGGCCGGAAGAAACACGATCGGCATTGCGCGACGGTTGGCTGTACACCGGCGACGGAGGCTACATGGACGAAGCCGGGTATCTCTTCGTCGTGGATCGGCTCAAGGACATGATCATCTCGGGTGGTGAGAACGTCTATTCGACGGAGGTCGAAAACGCTCTGGCCACACATCCGGACGTGATCAGCTGCGCTGTGATCGGCGTACCCGACGATCAGTACGGCGAACGAGTCCACGCAGTCCTGGTCGTGCGTCCCGGGGTGTCTCTGACGTGCGAAGAAGTCCGCGCACACTCGAAGACGCTGATTGCCGGCTACAAGTCTCCGCGAAGTATCACCATCGTCGAGCAAATGCCCGTGTCCCCGGCTGGCAAGATACTCAAGAGAGAACTCCGCAGGCAGTTCTCCGACTTGGCAACCAGCACCATCACCTGACCACGCCACCGACCTCGAGGGCCCCATGACGATCGATACATCGGACGGCACACCTGCGGCCTCGCCGGACCGGCCGGCCGCGCCGAAAACGACCCCGAAGAAGACGCTGCGCCCACGCAACCGCAAGGCGCAGATCATCACCGAGGCTCGTGAACAGTTCGGCCGCTCGGGGTACCACAACGTCAGCATGGAAGGCATCGCGTCTGCGGTGGGCATCACCGCAGGCGCGCTGTACCGCCACTTCCCGAACAAGCAGGAACTCCTCGCGCAGGCAATGCTCGACGGCTCGTCTTCGATCCTCGCGATCCTCGACGAGGTCGATCGAACCGATTCCAAGGTGGTCTTCACGGCACTGGTTCGTTACGGACTCGACAACAACTTCCGTAGTCTTCTCTTCGATCAGGAGGCCCGTAACCTGACCCCTGAGCGCAGAACGGAGGCGCGTGCCGGAGTTCGGGAAGTCACGAGCCGGGTCGCAGCCGCCCTTCGACACGAGCGTCCCGACCTGTCGGTTCCCGATTCCGTCGTTCTGGGGTGGGCACTCACCAGTATCGCGTTCAGCCCCGCTCGACACCGCACGACGCTTCCTCGAAAGCGCTTCGAGGCTTTGTTGGCCAGGTTGTTCGATGTCGTTCGTACCGCTCCGGCCCTTCCCGAGGAGCCGGCGGCACAGCCGCAGCCGACTTCGAACTTCAGCCACACTTCGCGTCGCGAAAGTTTGATGGGCGCCGCAATCACGCTGTTCGATCAACGCGGCTACCGATCCGTCACGATGGACGACATCGGCAGCGCCGCCGGTGTTCCGAGTTCGAGCATCTACACCCATTTCGGAAGTAAAGCCGAAGTGCTGCAAGCAATTCTGGCCCGCGGGAACGAAACACTCCGGCTCGGCCTGGTCCAGGCTTTGAGGAACGCAGACTCACGCGAAGACGCGATTGCCCGCGTCGTACATTCGTACACCAATTCGGTGATCTCACCTGACAGCGCGATTGCCATTCTCATCGAAGAAACAGCGAACTTGCCCGAAGAAGCGCAGGCCTCGACGCACATTGCACAACGCGAGTACATCGACGAGTGGGTACACCTGCTCGGCAACGAAACCGCGGATGCACGGGCGACGGTGTTGGCAACCATCAGCATGATCAACGACCTCACGCGCGTCCGACTCGAATCACGACAGTGCGCGATCGAGGATCTGGCGGTGAGGATTCTCGCCACCCAGACGGTCTGACTCGTCACTCCCCAGCGCTGAACCCTACGACTGGTGCTACCGTATCCAAGTACTTTCTTTTTACTAGCAACTAGCTTTACCGGGTAACGCTCGGATGAGCTACAACGGAAACGGAACCACCGATGTCACTCGACGCAGCCACCCCATTTACCGCACATCAGCTCGACGCAGCCGGCCGTGAACTGCTCTTCACAGCAGCCCGCACGGCAAACTCCTTCTCCAACGAACCGGTCACCGACGACGAACTGACTGCGATCTGGGAGCTCGCGAAGTGGGCACCGACCGCGGCCAACACCAATCCACTGCGCGTGCTGTTCGTGCGTACGGAGGAGGGCAAAGCGCGCCTCGTCGAGCACATGTCCGACGGCAACAAGGCCAAGACCGCATCGGCGCCTGCTGTCGCGGTTCTTGCCGTTGACACCAAGTTCTACGAGCACATTCCGGCACTGTTCCCCATCCGTCCGGAGATGAAGGACTACTTCGAGTCCGACGACGCTGCCGCCACATCGAGCAGCAAGTTCAACGCCGCACTGCAGGCTGGTTACGTGATCCTCGCGATTCGGGCGCAGGGCCTGGTCGCCGGCCCGATGGCCGGCTTCGACGCCGACGGCATCGACGGCGAGTTCTTCGCGGACGGACGCTTCAAGACCACCCTGGTGGTCAACATCGGCCATCCCGGCGAGAACCCGTGGTTCGACCGTCTGCCGCGGCTGTCCAATGAGGATGCGCTCAGCTGGGCCTGAGGCCGATTCGTACAGTTCCCACAATGCGGGAGGGTTCTCCGGAGCCCTCCCGCATTGCTGTCTCGAGCGTTTGCTGTCTCCAGCACGTTTCAACTCCGCACGCAGTGGGTACCTGCCCGCGTCCCGCAAAATCTCACGTCCAGAACAACATCCGACACGCTGCAATCGGAATTAGTTGCAGTATCTCAGTTTTTGGACGACAGTCGAGGGAAACCCCTCGGCCTACGGAGGCTGCGGGGAAAGCCCTTGTGCGCCGGTCGGTGTCGAGGGAAGACGTTCGAGCGAGCAGAAGTCCGAAGAAAGTGGGTTCGGAAATATGGGCGCCCTATGGGATTTTGTCGTTGCACGACGACAACAATTGATGACCGACTCGTACCTACATGTTTCAGCAGTTATCCAGTCCGTGATCATCGCGACGATTGCCGCCGTGATCATCGGCATTCTCGTCTACCGGAGCCCGGCGGGATCCTCCATCGCTACGGCGTTGGCCAGCACGATCCTGACGGTTCCTTCATTCGCCCTCCTCGGACTGCTCATTCCGATTCTCGGTCTCGGCGTCGCTCCCACGATCACCGCGTTGATCTTGTATGCCCTGCTCCCGATCATTCGGAACACGATCATCGGTCTGGATGCGGTCAACCCGGCGATCACGGATGCAGCCCGCGGTGTCGGAATGAATCGCATGCATGTTCTGAGTCGAATCGAGCTGCCGATCGCGTGGCCGTCGATCCTCACCGGCATGCGGGTCAGCACACAGATGCTCATGGGCATCCTCGCCATCGCGGCGTACGCCAAGGGTCCTGGTCTGGGAAACCTGATCTTCTCCGGACTCTCGCGTGTCGGTAGCCCGAACGCTGTTCCTCAAGCGCTGGTCGGCACCGTACTGATCGTCATTCTCGCTCTGATTCTCGACGGAATCTACGTCGTCATCGGTCGTCTCACTACTTCGAAGGGGCTGCAATGACTGAAACCATTCCGTCTGACGTATCTGCAGATCAGAAGGTATCCGGGGTCGAGATTGTTCTCGAATCCGTGACCAAGCGTTACCCGGGCCAGAAAGCTGCAGCGGTGGACAATGTTTCACTGACTGTTCCGGCCGGTGAGATCGTCGTCTTCGTCGGACCTTCGGGTTGCGGCAAGACGACGACGATGCGCATGATCAACCGTCTGATCGAACCCACCTCGGGCAAGATCACCATCGACGGCAAGGACGCGCTGTCCATCGACCCGGACAAGCTTCGCCGCGGCATCGGCTACTCGATCCAGCAGGCAGGATTGTTCCCGCACTTCACCATTGCGAAGAACGTCGCGACGGTGCCCGGCCTCATCGGTTGGGACAAGAAACGTATCGCAGCTCGCACCGACGAGATGCTCGACCTCGTCGGCCTCGATCCCGATACCTATCGCGACCGCTACCCTCGCCAGTTGTCCGGTGGCCAGCAACAGCGTGTGGGCGTGGCGCGGGCGCTGGCTGCCGATCCCCCTGTCTTGTTGATGGACGAGCCTTTCGGTGCCGTCGACCCGATCACCCGCGGCCTGCTGCAGGACGAACTGATGCGTCTGCAGTCGGAGTTGGGTAAGACCATCGTCTTCGTCACCCACGATTTCAACGAGGCAGTCAAACTCGGTGACCGTATTGCCGTGCTGGGCAATCAGTCCAGCATCATGCAGTACGACACTCCGGAGGCGATTCTCGCCAATCCCGCAAACGACATGGTCGCGGGATTTGTCGGGGCGGACGCCTCGCTCAAGCAGCTGACCCTGACACGCGTGCGCCAGATCAAACTCAAGCAGTGCCTCACCGCCCGCGAAACCGATTCGGTCGATGATTTGAGAACCGCACTCGCAGCGCGTAAGTGGAAGTGGGCCTTGATTCTCGATCAGCGTGGACGGCCGCTTCGCTGGGTCTCGCCCGGCCACCTCGCCCATGCGTCGACGCTTCGAGGTGTCGGTAACGAGATCGGCGAAGCCGTGTCCATCCAGTCCACCCTGCAGGATGCCTTGGAGGCTCTTCTCGCCGAAAGCAATGCGTCCACCGTCGTCACCGGACGGCGTGGCGAGTATGTCGGTCTCATCACCATCGACACACTGGTCAGCCATCTCTCCGAGATGCGCGAGGAGCATGCGCACGACCACGACGAAGAGCCAGACACCGAGAACGTCGAGGGTTGAACATGACTGCCACGACAGAGGAGCGCGTCTCCGCGCCTGAGATGGAACCGGATGCCCCCGATCTGGGTGCGGCCGAGAACGCCGCCACGCGCCGTGCGGAACGGATGCGACTGTATGTGCAACCGGTCATCGTCCTGATCCTGGTTGCGGGCGTGTTGATCTGGGCATTCAGCCGAGATCTCAACGCGACGCAGAAGGCGAGCATCAATCTCGACAACATCGTCACACTGACCTGGCAGCACGTACTGATCACGGCCGCCGTGGTCATCATCGTCGTCGCCATCGCGGTTCCACTCGGAACCCTGCTGACCAGGCCGAAATTCACCCGATTGGCACCGTTCTTCGTGGGAATAGCCAACATCGGAGCCGCAGCGCCTGCCATCGGCCTGCTCGTGCTGTTCTATCTCGCAACAAGAACGACGGGCTTCTGGATAGGCGTGTTTCCCATCGCGTTCTATTCGCTGCTCCCGGTGCTGCGCAACACCATCCTCGGCTACCAGCAAGTGGACAAGACCTTGATCGATGCCGGGCGCGGGCAGGGAATGTCTTCGCTCACGGTCCTGCGTCAACTCGAATTCCCGATGGCCGTCCCGTACATCCTTGCAGGACTGCGCACTTCGCTCGTTCTGGCAGTCGGCACCGCGACGCTGTGCTTCCTGGTCAGTGCCGGCGGACTCGGCATTCTGATCGACACCGGATACAAGCTCCGCGACAACGTCACCCTCGTGGTCGGTGCCGTACTGGCGGTGTCGTTGGCCTTGCTGATCGACTGGCTCGGCGCGCTCGCCGAAACTTATCTCGGGCCCAAGGGATTACGATGACCAAGACTTCGATCACCAGAACGTGGGGCTGGAAAGTCGCGGTTGCCACGATCGGCCTCACACTTGTCGCTTCGTGTGGCCTCGAGTCCGGTGGCGCACTGCCCCTGGCTGTCGGCCCCGGCAGCATCGAGCCGGTTCCTGAGCTCGAGGGTGTGAAGATGACCGTCGGCTCCAAGGACTTCACCGAGCAGATCGTGCTCGGATACGTCATCGAATTCGCGATGGCCGCTGCGGGCGCAGATGTTCGAGATCTCACGAACATCCAGGGCTCGAACAGCACCCGTGACGCACAGTTGAACGGGCAGATCGACCTTGCGTACGAGTACACCGGGACCGGCTGGATCAACTACCTCGGCAACGAGACTCCGCTTCCCGATTCGCAGGCGCAGTTCGAGGCCGTCCGTGATGCGGACCTTGCTGCGAACGACATGGTGTGGACCGATCCGGCGCCGATGAACAATACGTATGCATTGGCGATGAGCAAGGAGACCGCTGAGAAGACCGGCGTCAAGACGGTTTCCGACTACGCGAAGTTGGTCGAATCCGATCCCGGCGCCGCGGTGACGTGCGTCGAGACCGAGTTCAACGTCCGCCAGGACGGATACCCCGGCCTGGCAGCGAAATACGGTTTCGACGCCTCGCGTGCCCAGCGCCAGATCCTGCAGACCGGCATCATCTACCAGGCGACAGCCGACAGCGATCAGTGCAAGTTCGGCGAGGTGTTCACCACCGACGGTCGCATCATCGCACTCGATCTCGTTCTGCTCGAAGACGATCTGCAGTTCTTCCCGAAATACAATCCGGCGTTGGTCATGAAAAAGGACTTCGCGGAAGCACATCCGGAGGTTGCCGAAGTCATGGCGCCGATCTCGGAGAAACTGACCAACGAGGTGATGACCGAGCTCAACCGGCAGGTCGACGTCGACGGCAAGGAGCCGGCGGACGTGGCTCGCGACTGGCTGGTCTCGGAAGGTTTTGTCACCGCTGAGTGATCGGCGGACCGCAGCACAGCCGAGTAGTTACCGCTTGCGTCCCACGCAGAACACCCGCCGGAACGGAAACAGCGTTCCGGCGGCTGTTGCGGGATACGCCTCCCGCAGCAGATCCGAATACTGGCGCTCGAACTCCGGAGCGTCGGCCTCGCCGAGAACGTCCAGCACCGGCCGAAGTCCAGTCCCCCGAACCCATCCGAGCACCGGATCGGCACCGGCCAGCACGTGTACGTACGTCGTCTCCCAGGCGTCGACGTCGAATCCGTGCTCCTGCAGACGCTGCGCGTACGCAACCGGACTGTCGACGCCTTCCGGGCCGCGTAGGACGCCACCCAGTCGCTCGCTCCATTCCGCGGACTCCGCGAGGCTTCGCATGAGCGCATGTGACGGTGCATCGAAGTTTCCTGGAACCTGCCACGCCAGCCACGACCCGGATGCCAGGGTGTCCGCCCACTGGTCGATCAGCTCGCGGTGGCTCGGAACCCACTGCAATGCAGCGTTACTGACGACCACGTCGTAACCCGTGGCATCGAAGGACATGATGTCCCCCAACTCGACGGTGACGTTTCCCGGTAGGTCTGTCGGGGCCTGCGCCACCATTTCGGGAGACGAGTCGAATCCGGATACCGAGGCGTCCGGCCATCGTTCCCCCAGCATCGCGGTCAAGCTACCTGATCCGCAGCCGAGGTCGGCTACCCGCGTCGGGTCTTCGGTCGCCACCCGTGACACCAGGTCCACGAACGGGCGTGACCGCTCACCCGAATAGCGGCCGTAGACTTCGGGATTCCACGTGACAGTGCGCATGAACCCATCCTGCACCCTGTTCCTGAGAATTGCCGCCCTCTAGATCACCGACGCGGCACCACGGTGGACAGTACGTTCGGCAACCTCGACCAGTCCGCGGTGATGTAACTTGCGTGATCACCCGCCAACCGGTCGAGACGCTCGCTCGCCTCCACCTCGGTGGCATGCGCACCGTCGATCTGTGGAGCGACCTTGTGCGCGTCGGTCATGACGAGCAGGTAGCCACGATCGTGGTACCACTGCGGATCCACAACGCCCGAGGTGTAATCGAGGGCGTCGCCGTCGAAGATCACGAACCACGGGCGGACGCCCGGGTCGGCGTAACGGTCGATTCGTGGGTCTCCCGGTGACGCCCGGTGAACAGCGGGAAAGGCGGCGCCGAGTTGGACGAGTCCGGCAGCGGACAGATCTCGCAAGTGCGTCGCGTACTGCCGGTCGGTCCACTCCGTGTCGAGCGGGTTTCCCTCCTCGATCGTTCCCGGAATCAGCTCGAACAGAAATTTGCCGCTCATCTCGGACATGGTCGGCCATCCACGGTCGGTGACGGCGGCATCCGGGGTCGAGTAGGACTCACCCATCAGATCGGATGGAGTGAAGACCGCGTCGCCGAGAGTCCCGAGGATCAAGGCGTCGAGATCGGCAGGTCCGCGTCCGTAGCCGGTGGTGAAACCGTCCTTGAGTTCCAACTTGATCATCACCGGAGGATGCTCGGGGTCGGCTTCGTGCCACGCCCGCATATCTGCCAGGCATCCGCGCAGTCCCTGATCTCGCTGACCACTTCGCAACCCGGATGCGTCCTGCGCGCCGACGCAGTTGCTGTCGCTCGCCACCGGATTCATGTGCGAGACACGCCAGTCCGGACCACCGCCGTTGGTCCACAGATCCAATTCGAGCAGCGAGGCCCCGGAGTCCAAAGCGTCGGCGAAGTACGGAAACGTCGCCTTCTCGTAGGAGTTGTGGACGCCGACGGACGTGGTCTCGGAGAACGAGCGAGCTCGGTCCGCAGTCGTCTCGGCACCGACGGTGGAAGCCGAGACGACCGAGACGACCGCCGCGAATGCACTCACACCGGCTACCAGAATTCCACGCATGTTCGACACTCTCGCAGAAATCACGCCGCTGCAGGACGGAATCGGAAGAGACAACTGGACGAACGTCCTAGGCTGTGTCGACGGTAAGACTGTTCCGCAATATGTTCTTCTGTATTTTTCCCGTTGCGGTGACAGGCAGGCGGTCGACGAACCTGATCGAACGAACCTTCTGATACGGAGCCACCTTCGCGGCCACGTAGTCCGTCAATTCCCGTTCCAGCAATTGCAGGTCCGATGCAGATTCGGACGCGAAGTCGCGGTTCAATTGAACGAAGGCCGTCACACGCTCGCCGACCACCGGCACCGTTTCGCCGACGACGGCTGCCTGCGCAACGGCAGCATGCGAACACAGAATCTCTTCGAGCGGCTGCGGATACACGTTGTAGCCCTTGTAGATGATCATGTCCTTCGATCGCCCGACCAGAAACAGGTGCCTCGCATCGTCCAGCCGCCCCATGTCGCCGGTCGCGAGCCAACCATCGCGAAACTGAACCGCGGTCAGCTCCGGCTGGCTCTGGTATCCGTCGGTGATCTGGGGCCCGCGGGCCCAGACCTCACCCACCTCGCCGGGCCCGAGGACTGCCGAATTCTCGTCTCGGATCTCGAGTTCGGTGTCGAAGATTGCGACACCGACACTGTCCGGCGGCGTCGCGACATCACTGTTCAAAGGCGCACCGGTCAGGCCCATCGTCGCTTCGCTCAGGCCGTATCCCTCCGTGACCCAGGCGTTGCCGAAGATCGTTTGAAGGCTCCGCAGCGATGTCGTGTCGAACGGGGCTGCGCCGGAGTTGATCGCACGCACGGAGGACAAGTCGTGCGCTCCGATCCTGCTGCTCGCCAACAATGCGTAGTACATCGCAGGCGAACCGGTGATGTGCGTGACGCCGAGGCGCTCGATGTCTGCCAACATCCGGTCCGGATCGAAGCGGCCGGTGAAGACAACGGTCGAACCGAGCAGCGTACTGACGTTCTGTCCGACCAAGCCCAGACCGTGGAAGAGGGGCGCCACTGCGATGTTGACGCCTTCGCCAGGCACCAGCGCGTGAGGACCGCGATCGACGGTCGACTGCATGCGAAGCCCACCGAATTCGTCGAGTTCGGTGAGAAGTCCCGATCGCCAGGACGCCATCTGGATGACATTCGAAACCAGGTTACGGTTAAGTACGCGAACAGCTTTGGAGCGTCCGGTCGTACCACCGGTCAGCTGCAGATGGGCGACGAGCTCCGGATCGACGCGGTACGACACCAACGGCTGCGCTTGCAGTAGATCGCCGAATGCACGAACGCCCTCTGGCAGAACCGTTTCGGTCGCCGGCGCCGAGGGTGTCGCGGATACGCACACCACTGCGTCGACGCACTGCGCGTCCGCTGCCAGAACGATGCCGACGGTTTCGGGGTGCGAGATGACCACCCGGGCCTTCACATCGTCCAACTGATCGCGGAGACCGGCGGGCGGGAGAGTCGGATTGACCGGCGCCACAGCAGCACCCGCACACAACGCACCGTAGTACGCCACGACGTACCACAGGTTGTTCACCATATGGAGCGCCACGACGTGCCCCGGTTGCACTCCGAGTGCACGCAATCCCCCGGCCGATCGTTGTGCACGATCATGCAACTCGGCGAAGGTGAGTGCAAGGTCGCCGTCTTGCAACGCGATTCGATCAGGGTAGGCGCGCGCAGCTCCCGCGAGAACTGCGTCGATTCCCGTCGTCGGATAGTCGAGGCACCGAGGCATATCGGTCGGCCAGGCGAGCGTCATGAGTAGAACCTCCAGCTGTTCGGAATGGATGGAATGAATCTTCTAGTCGAGTCGGCGAACCAGCGACTCTTGGACAACAGTGGCTACCAAATCTCCTTCCCTACTCCAGAAGTGCCCACTCGACAGTCCGCGGCCGTCGCAGGACGATGGGCTGCTCTGCGAGAAGAGCATCCAGTCGTCAGCGCGGAAGGGTCGATGGAACCACACAGCGTGATCGAGGGAAGTCACGATCGCCCTGGATTGACCCTTGAGCATCGAACGATGCGGTTGGATGTCCAGTGACGCTGTCGACGCCAATGTCATGTCGGAGCCGTACGTGAGGGCGCAGACGTGAAGCAACGGATTGTCGGGCAAGGCTCGAGCGGGTTTGAGCCACACCGTCTGCTCTGAAAGTCCCGGTACTGCACGGTGGTCCGATACCCGATCCTGCGGAACGAAGCGCAGGGACATCACTCGCACTGTTGTCGCGGCCTGGTACTCCTCAGGCCGCTCTTGCGCCCAGTGCTCGTACGGATCCGGAAGTTCCTCGGGTGGCGGCACTTCGGGCATCGCGAACTGCCGATCCGCGCCGCCTTCGGGCAGTTTGAAGGAGGCCGACAACGTGAAGATCGGTTCGCCATCTTGTCTCGCAGTGACTCGACGGGAGCGATACGACCGCCCGTCTCGGAGTCGTTCCACCTCGTAGACGATCGGTTTGGTGGGATCGCCCGCGCTGAGGAAATAACCGTGCAGCGAATGCGCAAGATTTTCCGGTGGAACGGTACAGCCGGCGGCGGTCAGAGCCTGAGCCGCCACCTGCCCGCCGAACGCCCTCATCGGATGCCCGGCATGGCAGTAGCCGCGAAAATCGTTGCTGCTCAACTCTTCCAAAGTGAGTAGGCTCTCGAAGTCAGGCGAAACATGATGATCGAGTACGAAGGTCATCGAGATCGGCCTATCGGGCAGCAACAACGGGAGCGTTGGGGCGCACCAAGTTCTTGTCACGGGCAGGGTCGATGATGACGACGCCGACAACGGCCACGACGAGTGCAACCCCACCGAGGATCTGGAAGGCGGTCGCGTAGCCGTCACCACCGTCGCCGGCCGCATCGACGATGCGTCCCATCATGTACGGCGCGATGAAACCACCGAACGCCATGAGCGACAGGAACACCCCGAGTACCCCGGAAATTTGCTTCGGCGGGCACAATTCGCTCACACAGGCATTGAGAAGCGGCAGCACCGGAGTGCATATCGCATAGCCCAAGGACACCATGAACACAGCCATGACAGGCGTATTGACGAACGGCAGGAAGACCAACATCGTGCCGCCGATCAGCATGCCGACCGCAGGAAAGACCACCCGAGCAGCCCGCATGCTGACGCCTTTGGTGATGAGCCTGTCACTGAGCCACGTGCTGCTCAACATGATCACAAGGCCGATGAGGCTGGGGATGGAGAACATGGAACCGGCCTGAAGCCGTGAATAGCCAAGGCCCAGTTCGAAATACGACGGCAACCAGGTGAGGACCACTGCTGCGAGTGCATAGGCGGCTGCAATAAGCAGAACTCCGCCGATGAAGGTGCGGGTACGGAAGATGTGCAGCCAGGGCACAGCCGGCTCAGCGTCGGTCGTGGGCGCCGTTGCCGTTGCCGATGCCGATGCCGGATCCGAGTCTTCAGGGCCCGAGTCGACGCTATCGGCCTTACCCGAGTTGTCACTGCGGCCGTACGGACCTTCCTTCCACATTGCCAGCCACAGCACAGCCCACAACAGACCCGCGATCGCCAATGCGACCAGCGCAGAACGCCAACCCCAGGTGACGGCCACGTACGCGAGGATGGGTGCGATCGCAATCTTCGCGATCGACGCCGAGCAGGTCAGGACGGCTCCCGGCAGTCCGCGCCGCGCCGGCGCATGCCAGGAGTATGCGGCGGAGAACAGCAGGGGCGAGTTGGGTCCTTCGGCGAAGCCGAGAATCATCCGACTCACCAGCAGGGTCACGAAGCTGGCCGAGAGAATGAGCGGCAACATCGCCATGGACCACAGGACGACCAGCAGGACGAGCGCCCAGCGCAGTCCGAGCCACTTGTCGAGAGCGCCCGAGAACAAGCCACCGAGCGAGAGCATCAGAAAAAAGGCACTACCGGTCAGACCGATATCCGAAGCGGAGAGTCCCAACTCCTTGGCCAAGGGCTGAGCGATGATGCCGAGAACTGCTTTGTCGGCGAAGTTGATGACATACATGGCGACCAGCACGCTGGTCATCCCCCAGGCCACTGTCCTGGATTCGCCTGCTTCTCCGAGCTTGGCCCGAGGCCGGTTCACCTGCTGTTCGAGTACCACTAAATCTCCTTGAACTGGTAAGGGAAGATTCGCCACGACTTCGCCGTTGGCGCCCGACATGCCCGATTCGGTGATGGGCGTCACATAGCCTGCTGCGCAGGATTCAATCACTAAAACAGCTTCCTAGCAAGCAGTTCAATGAATAATGTGAATTTGCCATAACTAGATGCAGAGTCAATGATCGAAATGGATCGCCATCCAAACAAAAGTTATTGGTAATTCACTTATCTGTCCAACCGCAAAGACGCCGACCTCGAAGTCGGCAACGAAGGAGCACGCCATGAACGACGCCGTCATCGTCGACGCAGTTCGCACACCGATCGGAAAGCGGAACGGAGGGCTGTCCGGGATTCACCCCGTCGACCTGTCCGCACATGTCCTTCGCGCCCTCACCGAACGCAACGACCTGGATCCGAGCACAGTCGACGACGTCTTGTGGGGTTGCGTCAGCCAGGTTGGTGAACAAGCCGGCGGCGTCGGCCGATACGCCGTACTCGCCGCAGGTTGGCCCGAATCGGTCACCGGTGTGACCGTGGACCGGGCTTGCGGATCCTCGCAGCAGTCCTTGCATTTCGCCGCGGCCGGAATCATCAGTGGCCACTACGACATCGCCGTCGCCGGAGGCGTCGAGAGCATGAGCCGCGTCCCCATCGGCTCGGCACGCAGCGCCACCCAATTCGGCAAGCCGTTCGGCCCGCTGGTCCGCAAGCGATACAACGGAGTGGAATTCAACCAGGGTGTGGGCGCAGAAATGATCGCCGAGAACTTCGGGCTGACCCGAACGCAGCTGGATCAGCACGCTCTCGATTCCCACGAGCGAGCTGGCGCGGCAATCGACTCGGGCGCATTCGAGAGTCAGATCAGCCCGGTGAAGACCACGGCCGAAGACGGCACCGTGTCCATGGTCGACACCGACGAGGGGGTCCGGCGCGGATCGACTCTCGAGCGATTGGCTGCGCTCCCTACCCCGTTCAAGGACGACGGACGTATCACCGCTGCCAACTCGTCACAGATCTCCGACGGCGCCGCTGCGCTTCTGGTCACCAGCAGCGAATTGGCGGCTCGCAGAGGGTGGAAGCCCATCGCCCGGGTCCACACCGTGGCATTGGCAGGCGTCGACCCGATCACCATGGCTACCGGTCCCATTCCGGCCACCGCCAAGGTCCTCGAGCGTTCGGGGCTGTCACTGTCCGACATCGGGGCATTCGAGATCAACGAGGCTTTCGCTTCGGTCACTCTGGCTTGGCTGCAGGCGACCGGCGCCGACTATGCCAAGCTCAACCCTCTCGGCGGCGCGATGGCACTCGGTCATCCTCTCGGCGGTTCGGGCGCACGTCTGACGACGACCCTCGTACACCACATGCGCGACAACGGCATTCGGTACGGATTGCAGTCGATGTGCGAGGCTGGCGGTCAGGCCAATGCCATGATCCTGGAACTGATCTGAATCAGGCCACGCGCCCCGGACTCCTTGGAGGAAGCACATGCAACTGACTCAATTCGTTCACCGATCCATGCGAGCAGCCCCGGAAACCCCGATGACAGTGTTCGGAGATCGAGTCCGAAGCTGCCGACAATCGGTCGAACGAATCACGAAGCTGGCGGGCGGGTTGCAGGCGATGGGCCTGCAACCCGGCGATCGCGTCGCGATTCTGGCATTGAATTCGGACTGGTACCACGAGGCGCTCGTCGCCTGTTGGTGGTCGGGAGCGGTGGCGAGTCCCGTCAACACCCGTTGGAGCCCAGCGGAAATCACTTACGCACTCGAGGATTCCGGCTCGACCTTCCTGCTGGTCGACGACAACTTCGCTCCCGCCGCGAGCGCCCTCCGCGAATCGTGCCCAAGTCTGGCGACTGTGATCTACTGCGGCGAAGGACAGGCCACCGAGGGAATGCTCGACTACGAACGGGTGATCTCGGAATCGGTACCTGTCGCCGATCTACGCGTCGGCGGCGACACCCTGGCACTCCTCCTGTACACAGGTGGTACGACGGGCGTACCGAAAGGTGTGATGGTCAGCCATCGATCGCTGATCACCTCTGCCTTGGGCACACTCGCCGCAGGAAATGTCGCTGTCAGTGGTGGAGTGAACCTAGCGGTCAACCCTCTGTTCCACATCGCTGGGATCGTCGGGTGGCTGGCCCAGTCGCTGATGGGTGGCACTCAGGTCTTCCTGTCGAGATTCAGTCCGGGCATATTCCTCGAAGCAGTTGACCGCCATCGGCCGACGACCGTCGGCCTGGTCCCGACGATGCTTCAGATGTTGATCTCGCACGAGGACACGGCTTCCTACGATCTGACCAGTGTTCGAGTCCTGAGGTACGGCGCCTCCCCCATTTCTCCGACGCTTCTGGGGCAAGTCATGCAGATGTTCCCCAACAGCGCCTTCGCGCAGGGCTACGGGATGACGGAGACCGCCCACATCAGTGTTCTCAGCCCCGCTGATCATCTGGAAGGCGGCGAGTTGCTCCGTAGCGCCGGTCGCATTCTCCCGCACTGCGAGGTCCGGATCGTCGATCCGGCAGGCACGGAACTGCCTCCGGGTGAGGTAGGCGAAATCGTCACGTTCGGCAGCCACATCATGCTCGGATACTGGAACAAACCGATCGAGACCGCCGAGGTACTACGCGACGGCTGGATGCACACGGGCGATGCGGGATACCTCGACGAGCGCGGTTACCTGTTCATCGTCGATCGCATCAAGGACATGATCGTCACCGGAGGCGAGAACGTCTACTCCACCGAGGTCGAAAACGCCTTGGCTCGACATGAATCCGTGGCAGCGTGCTCTGTCATCGGCCTACCCGATTCCCAGTGGGGCGAACGCGTACATGCCGTGGTCGTCCTTCGAGCGGATTCGAACGTCGACGTCGACGCATTGCGCGCGCATGTGAAGACACTCATCGCCGGGTACAAGGTTCCTCGCTCCTTCCAGTTCGTCGATGCGTTGCCGGTCAACGGTGCCGGCAAGGTACTCAAACGCGATCTGCGTGCCCTGGCCGCCACGTCGGACTAGTCTGTCCTCTCCACCAGGCTCGGGAATCACCCATCACTCGGATTAGGTTCTCAGACTCCTTGACAACTGCACATATCTGGGTCAAAGTGAATATGCGCTAACCGCGATTCGAAACTCATTCATCAGATGGCGGACACTTTCGCCCAGATTCCGAGGAGTTTGTCATGACCAGCCTCGACGCCGGGGTCATCGGCACCCGAATTCCCGAGCACTCGGTGGAGGTCGAGCGCGGGCGACTCGCCTTCTTTGCCCGCGCCACCGGACAGGACGACCCGATCTACACCGACCGGAGCGCCGCCGAACAGGCCGGACACCGCGACATCCCTGTCCCACCGACGTTCTTGTTCTGCCTCGACATGGAGCGACCGAATCCCTCCACCTTCTACGCGGATCTCGGAATCGACATCCGGACGATCCTGCACGGCGAGCAGGAGTTCACCTACCTGAAGACCGCGTATGCAGGTGACACTCTCCATTTCTCCACTTCGGTCACGGATTGCTACGCGAAAAAGGCTGGTGCACTGCAGTTTCTGGTCCGCACCACCGAGGTGACACGCGAGGGGCAACCGATTGCGACCCTCCGCTCCACCACGGTCATCCGTGATCCTCGAGCTTGACGACACTCATTCCACCTAGACTGCAAGGACATCGAACATGGGCACTCTCGACGGCAAGGTCGCCATCGTCTCCGGTTCCGGCCGCGGAATCGGTCGCGACATCGCACTCCGCCTCGCTTCCGAAGGCGCATCCGTAGTGGTCAACGACCTCGATCCCGAACCGGCCCACGAAACGGTCGAAGACATCAAGGCTGCAGGCGGACACGCAATCGCCTGCGTCGGATCCGTGACGGACGCCGATTTCGCCGAGTGTTTCGTCGGCACCGCGATCGATGCGTTCGACGGACTCGACATCATCGTCAACAACGCGGGATTCACCTGGGACACCGTCATCCAGAAGATGACCGACGAGCAGTGGGACACCATTCTCGACGTCCACCTCAAGGCACCTTTCCGTATTCTTCGGGCCGCCCAGCCGTACATCAAGGCCAACCCCACCGACTACCACCGCAAGGTCGTCAACGTCTCCTCGGTGGCCGGCCTCTACGGAAACCCCGGACAGTCCAACTACGCAGCCGCTAAGGCCGGAATCGTCGGACTGACAAAGACTCTCGCCAAGGAATGGGGACGCTACAAGGTCAATGTCAATGCGGTTGCCTACGGGTTCATCCTCACCCGCATGACCGAAGCAGTTGCCGGCGACGATTCGTTTGTCGAGATCGGCGGCCGCAAGATCAAGGCCGGTGTCAGCGCGGCCGTCATGGAACGAGTCAAGACGTCCAACCCACTCGGTCGCCCGGGTACTCCCGCAGAGGCTGCCGGCGCCGTGTACGTGCTCTGCACGCAGGACACCGACTACGTCAGTGGGCAGTGTCTGACCGTCGATGCCGGCTCGCGTTAGTCTCCCTACCAGCGAAAGATGTCTATTTCCATGATGACTGACGCCAGTCCCAGCGGTCCGCTCGCCGGCCTTCGTATCGTCGAACTCGGCGGTATCGGGCCAGGCCCGTTCTGCGGCATGCTACTTGCCGATCAAGGCGCTGACGTGATTCGGATCGACCGAAGCACCGAGGCCGGAAAGCAGTCCGGACATCCTGTGCTGCATCGCAACCGGCGTTCGGTAGCTCTTGATCTCAAGGATCCTCACGACGTCGACACCGTCTTGAAGATCATCGACACCGCCGACGCGGTAATCGAGGGCTTCCGGCCGGGAGTCACCGAGCGTTTGGGGCTCGGCCCGGACACCTGCCTCGCCAGGAACCCGAAGCTCGTGTACGGCCGGATGACCGGGTGGGGCCAGAATGGGCCGTTGGCACAGGAACCGGGCCACGATCTCAACTACATTGCCCTGACCGGCGCACTCGGGGCCATGGGAGCCCCCGGGGAGGTCCCTCCGGTTCCGCTGAATCTGGTCGGAGACATGGGCGGTGGCGGAATGCTGCTGGCACTCGGCATCACAACCGCAATGTTGCGCGCACGAATCGACGGCCGCGGACAAGTGGTCGACGCGGCGATGACCGACGGCACCGCCGTGCAGCTGGCATTGATCCACGGACTACTCGCGCGAGATCGCTGGGTGGACGAGCGCGCATCCAACATGTTCGACGGCGGCGCTCCCTTCTACCGGAACTATCGTTGCGCCGACGGTGGATTCATGGCGGTGGGTTGCGTGGAGCCACAGTTCTATGCCGCAACCATGAGAGTGCTCGGACTGACCGAAGATCCACTGTTCGCACAGCAGCACAACAGAGAAGCATGGACGGCAATGGCGGACCGGCTTGCCCATCTCTTCGCGACCCGTACCCGCGACGAATGGGACGCTGCATTCGACATGCAGGGCGCCTGCGTCTCCCCGGTATTGAACTTCGACGAAGCAGCGGTACACCCGCACAATGCCTTCCGAGCGACATTCGGAAAACTCGGCGACGGTCACATCCAACCGAATCCCGCTCCGCGTTACTCCGATACACCGGCCGACGACCCGCGTCCCGCACCCGTCATCGGCCGACACACCGACGAAGTGCTCGCCGAAATCGGCGTAGTCACTGCCGCAAGCTGAAAACGAAAAGGATCGCATCATGGGAACACTCGACGGCAAAGTTGCCATCGTCTCTGGCTCGGGACGCGGGATCGGCCGTGAAATCGCTCTCAAGCTCGCTTCCGAAGGCGCCTCGGTAGTGGTCAACGACCTCGATCCCGAACCTGCCGCTCAGACCGAGCGCGATATCAAAGCCACAGGTGGACAGGCTGTCTCGTGCGTCGGCTCCGTTGCCGAGGACGGGTTCGCCGAACGCTTCGTGAACACTGCCGTCGAATCATTCGGCGGACTCGACGTCATCGTCAACAACGCGGGATACACCTGGGACAGCGTGATCCAGAAAATGACCGACGAGCAGTGGGACACCATCCTCGACGTCAACCTCAAGGCGCCGTTCCGGATCCTGCGTGCCGCCCAGCCGTACATCAAGGCCAATCCCACCGACTACCACCGCAAGGTCGTCAACATCTCCTCCACTTCGGGTGTCTTCGGCAATGCAGGACAATCCAATTACGGCAGCGCGAAAGCCGGCATCGTCGGTCTCACCAAAACGCTGGCCAAGGAGTGGGGCCGCTACAAGGTCAATGTCAACGCGGTTGCATTCGGCTTCGTCGTCACCCGAATGACCGAGGTGACAGCCGATTCCGACACCAAGATCACGATCGACGGTCGCGACATTCGTGTCGGAGTCAATCCCGACCGCATGGCAGCCATGGCAACCACCATCCCCTTCGGTCGAGGTGCGACTCCGGTGGAAGCCGCGGGTGCCGTATACCTGCTCTGCACACCGGAATCCGACTACGTCAACAGCCAGTGCCTGGTTGTCGACGGCGGACGAGTCTGACACCGCTCCCCTCGATCATTCGGAGAAACGATGAGCCGTAAAGCATTTGTAGCCGGGGTCGGCATGATCCCTTTCACCAAGCCAGGTAAGAGCGACGACTACGACGTCATGGGAGCAGGCGCGGCCACCGCGGCACTCGAGGACGCAGGCCTCGAGTACTCGAAGGTTCAGCAGGCCTACGTCGGGTATGTGTACGGCGATTCCACCAGTGGCCAGCGCGCGCTGTACAACCTCGGCGAGACCGGCATCCCGGTGATCAATGTCAACAACAACTGCGCCACCGGTTCGACTGCGCTCTGGCTGGCCCGCCAGGCAGTCGAGAGCGGCGCGGTGGAATGTGCTCTGGCGCTCGGCTTCGAACAGATGCAACCCGGCGCCCTCAAGGGTGCCTGGACGGACCGCCCACGCCCCCTCGGTCGCTTCGACGAGGTACTAGAGGCCGCCGCCGGGATCGACGCATCAGTTCCGCGGGCTGCGCAGTACTTCGGTGTGGCGGGTATGGAATACATGGAGAAGTTCGGTATGAAGGCCGAAACGTTCGCCAAGATTCAGGTGAAGGCACGCAAGCACTCGGCCGACAACCCGTACGCGGTGTTCCGCACACAACTCACCGAAGAAGAAGTGCTGGCAGCGCCGACGCTCTTCGGACCCGTCACGCGGTATCAGGCCTGCCCACCCACGTGTGGCGCCGCGGCAGCGATCATCTGCACCGAAGAGTTCGCCCGCGCCAACGGACTTCGTACAGACGTCGCGATCAAGGCGCAGTCGATGACTTCCGATCTACCCAGCACCTTCGACGAAGGAAGCATGATCAAGGCCGTCGGCTACGACGTCACCGCCTCGGCCGCTCGTAACGTTTACGAGGCCTCGGGCGTCGACCCCCGCGATATCAAGGTCGTCGAACTTCACGACTGCTTCACGGTGAACGAGGTGCTCTGCTACGAAGCTCTCGGACTCGTGGAAGAGGGCGGCGCCGAGCAGTTCATCCTCAGCGGCGACAACACCTACGGCGGACGAGTGGTGGTCAACCCGTCCGGCGGCCTTCTGTCCAAGGGCCACCCACTCGGCGCCACCGGCCTCGCCCAATGCGCAGAGTTGGTATGGCAGCTTCGTGGCGACGCCGGTCCACGTCAGGTGGACGGTGCAACCCTCGCGCTGCAGCACAACCTCGGCCTCGGCGGTGCCGGAGTCGTCACCCTCTACGAAAAGGTGAGCTGAGTTGAATACCGGAGACATCCTGGACCTGACGGTCCCGAAGATCACACGCACCGCACTCGCTCTGTACGCCGGCGCTTCGGGAGACCACAATCCCGTCCACATCGACATGGATGCCTGTGCAGCAGTTGGTATCCCAGACGTCTTCGCCCACGGCATGTTGTCCATGGCGTACCTCGGACGACTACTCACCGATCACTACGAGCAGGAGCGCATCCGTTCCTTCTCGGTCAGGTTCTCAGCGATCACCCCGGTGAACTCGACGCCACGGTGCACCGGGACGGTCGTCAAGGTCGAAGACGGCCTCGGTCACCTCGACCTCACCATGACGCTGCCCGACGGCACCGTGACACTGCGCGGTTCCGCAGTCGTCGCGGTCAACTAACCCTCCACGAGAAAGCAGGACGAGATGAAGCGCAACCTCTTCACCCAGGAGCACGAGGATTTCCGCGAGACGATCCGCACGTTCATCGCGAAGGAAGTCACTCCGTTCTACGCAGACTGGGAACGCGACAACCGCGTCCCACGCGAGTTGTTCCACAAACTCGGCGATCTCGGTGTCATGGGTTTCGACATCCCCGAGGAATACGGCGGAACCGGCACGATCAGCTACAAGTTCCAGGCCGTGATGGACGAGGAAACCTCGCGCGCTGCAGTCAGCTTCGGCCACTACACGGTCAGTACCGGAATCGTCCTGCCGTACCTCCTGCGTCTGGCGAACGAAGAGCAGAAGCAGCGTTGGCTCCCCTCGATCGCCACGGGTGAGAAGACGCTGTGCATCGCCATGACCGAGCCCGGTACCGGATCCGATCTGGCCGGCATCCGCACCACTGCCAAGCTCTCCGACGACGGCACTCACTACATCCTCAACGGAGCGAAGACCTTCATCACCGGTGCGGTGAATTCCGAACTGTGCGTGGTGGTTGCACGCACGTCCGCGCCCGCAGAGGACGATCGCCGCTTCGGACTGAGCCTGATGGTGGTTCCCACCGACGCACCCGGCTTCGAATACGGTCGCAAACTCGAGAAGCTCGGCCTGCGCGCCAGTGACACCAGCGAACTTTCGTTCACCGACGTCAAGGTTCCGGTTGCCGATCTCCTCGGAGAGCAGGACAAGGGCTTCTCGTACCTGGGGCAGAACCTGCCGCGAGAGCGCCTCTCGATCGGCAGTCGTGGTGTGGCATCTGCCCGGGCTGCAATCGAATTCGCGAAGGCCTACGTCCAGGAACGCCAAGTGTTCGGCAAGCCCGTCGCGGCGTTCCAGAACACCAAGTTCGTTCTCGCGGAGTGCTCTGCCGAGGTCGAGGCCGCGCAGGCACTCGCCGATCGAGGCATCGAACTCGACGATTCAGGCGAACTCACCGCCGCCGACGCAGCGCGCATCAAGCTGTTCGGTACCGAGGTCGCCGCGCGCGTCATCGACAAGTGCCTGCAATTACACGGCGGATACGGCTACATGCTCGAGTACCCGATCGCGCGTTTGTACGCAGACACTCGGGTGAGCCGTATCTACGGCGGTACAAGTGAAGTCATGAAGACGATCATCGCCAAGGACATGGGTCTGTAGAGACCGGATCCAGATCTTCCCAGTCACACGAACGATCGAAGGAGTTCCCATGCGTGACGCAGTCGTCGTCGACGCCGTCCGAACCGCAGTCGGTAAACGAAACGGTGCACTTTCCCGAATGCATGCAGTCTCGCTGTCTGCACATGTTCTCGAGGCCTTGGCCGATCGAGTCGATCTCGATCCGGCGCTCGTGGACGACGTGATCTGGGGTTGCGTCGGCACGCTCGGGATGCAGTCCGGGTGCATCGCCCGGTCTTCGGTCCTGGCGGCCGGTTGGCCCGAACATGTGCCAGGGGTAACCGTCGATCGCCAGTGCGGATCGTCCCAACAGGCAGTTCACCAGGCGGCCGCCGGCGTGATCTCCGGCCAGTACGATGTCGCAATCGCGGGCGGCGTCGAGATGATGAGCGCCGTACCGATGGGCTCCGCACGTGCCGACGCACGTTTCGGTGAGCCGCACGGGCCGCTTGTCTGGGAGCGCTACAACGGTATTCGTTTCAACCAGGGTATGGGCGCCCAGATGATTGCCGAAAAGTACGGCATCTCGCGGGCCGAACTGGATCAGCATGCGCTGGATTCGCACGAGCGCGCCGCCGCCGCGATCGACGAAGGTCGTTTCAAGGATCAGATCACTGCTGTGACGGTGACCGACGCCGACGGCCGCAGCAGTGTCTTCGAGAAGGACGAGGGGGTGCGTCGCGGTGGCACTCTCGAGAAGCTCGGATCGCTCAAACCTGCTTTCTCCGAAGACGGCTCGATCACTGCCGGCAATTCGTCGCAGATCTCCGACGGTTCCGCCGCGCTGCTCGTGACCACCAGCGAGTTCGCGAAATCTCGAGGTTGGGCACCCATCGCACGTATTCACACCGCGGTGGTCACCGGTACGGATCCTGTCACCATGCTCGAGGGTCCCATTCCGGCTACGGCGAAAGCTCTTGCGAAGTCCGGTCTCTCGATCGGTGACATCGGTGCGTTCGAGATCAACGAAGCTTTCGCCTCGGTGTCGCTGGCCTGGCTCCGTGAGACCGGCGCCGATTACGAACGCATGAACCCAAACGGTGGCGCGATGGCATTGGGTCATCCGATCGGTGGTTCCGGCGCACGTCTGATGACCACTCTCGTACATCACATGAGAGAGAACGGCATCCGCTACGGATTGCAGTCCATGTGTGAAGGCGGCGGAATGGCCAATGCCACGATTCTCGAGCTGATCTGAGATGACGGCTACAGAAATTCAGAGCCCTGACATGAGTTCGAGTTGGCCGCTCGGACTGCCACGCAGCTTGGAATATCCCGAATGCGGTGCCGACGCGATTCTGGCCGGAGCGGCCCGCTCGTACCCCGAACGTCTCGCCCTCGTCGACGGCGACACGTCACTGACCTACTCGCAATTGCATGATCAAGCGCTGCGCGTAGCGCAGGGTCTGCGGGAGCGTGGTGTCCAGCCGGGTGACGCAGTGGGACTGCACATGCCGAACTCGATCTGGTTCATTGTCGCGTACTACGGCGCACTGTGCGCCGGAGCAGCAGTGGCTCCGATAAATCCGGCGCAGCCTGTGACCGAATTGAAGCGCCAGCTCGACGACGTCGACGCCAAGGTCGTATTCACCCATCCATCTTGTGCTGCAACGGCAATCGAGGCCAACACACTGTCCGCACCGCATCGCATCCTGGTACTGGTTCCGGGAGTCGGCGCGCAGTCAGGCCATTGCGAAGGTCTCACCTCCATCACGGACCTCGCCTCGTCGAAACCATTGGCCGACTACCGGGTGGATCCCAACCTTGTTGCTCACCTGCAATTGACCGGCGGCACAACCGGAAAGTCCAAGGCCGTACGGGTACTTCACCGGAATCTCGTGGCCAACGTGCTCCAATCCGCCTGTTGGCGCTCCGGGCATCGAGCCGAACTCGTCGACGGTGCACTTCTCGTTCGGCCGATCGAGGGCGCAGTCACGCGTTACTCCATCGTTCCGGGTGAAGGCGCGTCGATTTCGATCGCGCCTCTGTTCCACGGCCTCGGTCTGGTCAGTCACAACTTCACCACCTTGCTCGGTGGCACGGTGATACTAGGGACGCGCTTCGATCCGGACCGATTTCTCGCCGACGTCGACAAGTATCAGGTGACGTACATCGGCGGATCTCCCACGATGTACTACGCGTTGCTACGCGCACGGACTCTGCGGGAGCACGGTCTGGGTTCGGTTCGGATTCTCGGATCCGGAGCAGCCCCACTCGATACGACGGCGATCCGTACACTGCGAGAGGTCTTCCCGAACGCGCTCGTCACCGAAGGCTACGGGCTCAGCGAAGCAACAATGGGTCTGACCATGGGTTCACCGTGCGACGAACGCCCCACTCCGTTGGGAAGCGTCGGGCTCCCCTTCCCCGACACCGAGATCGAGATCCGCGACGAAGTCACCGAAGCCGTCTTGGCTACGGGTGAGACCGGGCAGATCTGGGCCCGCGGGCCACAGATCACCGACGGATACCACAACGAACCCGAACTCAGCGCCGGTCAGTTCATCGGCGGTTGGCTTCATACCGGAGACATGGGTTGGCGTGACGAGCATGGCAACCTGTTCATCGGCGGCCGCTCCAAGGACTTGATCATCTACAAGGGTTACAACGTCTACCCGCAACCGCTCGAAGAGTTGGTGTGCACGCACCCCGACGTACTGCAGGCGGCCGTGGTCGGCGCGCCCGACCAACTGGCCGGGGAGATTCCGGTGGCCTTCGTCGTGGTCAACCCGGAGTCGGTCGATCGCATCGAGCAGATTGCGACCGAGATCATGGATCACGTTGCCACGCAGGTTGCTCCGTACCAGAAGATACGCGAGGTATACGTACTCGACGAGCTACCGTCGACGCAGACCGGGAAGATCCGTAAGAACGAACTTCGCGACACTCTGGCGCCCTGAGCGTTCGGCCGTCCCACGACCACAGGTGCGCGGTATCCGAGAACCGGAAGGATACCGCGCACCTGTTTGCTCTTCGTCCTCGCTCAGCGAGGTCGACTGCGACCCAGCCTTCGTACGACCAGATCTTCTGTAGCAGATCGATGTTCGTCGCTCGCCCGGATCAGTTCGGCCGAATCTTGATCGCGAACGGCCTGGAGAATCCGGCCGTGGTCCTCGGAAACCTTCCGACGCGACGACGGCTCGTGAATGTACAGGGCACGATAGAAGTCCGACATGTACCAGAGCCGATCCACTTCCTGCAGCACACGCTGCAGGGGCGAGTACGAGAACAGACGAAAGTGGAACTCACGGTTGGCTTCCTGAAACTCTGGACCCTGCTCGCTCGGTTCCGCCTGGTCGACCTGCTCCTGGATTCGTTCCAACTCGGCGACGTCGACGCCACCGAGATCGATCGACGCCAGGATCTCCGTTTCGAGCAGACGTCGCATCAGGTAGAGCTCGGAAAGATCTTCGCTGCTGAATCTGGCGACGGTGTACCCAGTGTTGGACTTGTGTTCGAGGACGCCCTCTGCCTGCAAGGTCGAAAGTGCCTCACGGACCGGAATTCGGCTGACGTTCAGCCGCTCGGCGAGCTCGCTTTGGTGGACTTTCTGTCCAGGCAGCAGCTCACCCGAGACGATCATCTGCCGGATCTGTTGCAGGCAGCGTTGCGCACCGGTTGGTTCCTTCACGGTGGATACGATAGTGGTCGCGTCGACTTCACCTCGCGTTGAACTGCGGTTGCACTCGTGCGAGGTTGGCCTCGATGCCGGCGACGCAGTCCTCGGTCCCCCACAGAACAACCTGCTCCGCCAACTCGCGCTCGAGAACAGTGGCAACCTCGTCCCGTAGCCCCGCGCGCAACGTCGCCTTCATGGAGCGGACGGCCAACGGTGCACTCGAGGCAATTTCGTGGGCGTACGCCAGTGCCTCTTGCCGAATGTTCGCATCTTCGGCCAATCGGTCCACCAAACCGAGTTCGTGCGCCTGTACGCCCGTCAGCCGCCGCGCCGTGTACAGCAGATCCGCTGCAGACTGCATCGAGACGATTCGGGGCAAGGTGACGCTGAGGCCGAATCCCTGGTGGAACCCCAACGCAGCGAAGTTCGCGTGCAACCGTGTCGACGGCCCGGCGATGCGGAAGTCCGCGGCGCAGGCGAGGCCGAGACCACCGCCCACCGCGGATCCCTGCACTGCCGCAATCACGGGAACCGGAATCTCGAACAGCCGCAACGCCTCGGTGTAGATCGCGCGCACCGTGTCGGCACGATCGGGCCCCAGTCCACCCTCACCGAAGTTCGCGCCGGCACAGAAGTGTTTGCCCGCCGAGGCGAGAACTATCGCGCGAATGTCTCCACCGTTGACGAGACCGGCTGCCGCATCGGCGATCTGCTGCAGAATCTCCTGATCGAAGTAGTTGGCGGGCGGGCGTGAGAACTCGATGGTTCCGACGTGTCCGTCGATTTCCACGTGCACGGCATCGGTCATGACTTCAGCTCCAAGGTCGGTTGTGGGTCGGTGATCAAGCGCGGCAGGGAGGGCCTCGTCGCGACAGCACTTCCGAGTTGCGTTGCAAGCGCGATGTCGTCGCCGAACTCCGATCGCCAGGCATGCAGTCGTCGGGTGAGTTGTTGCAAGCGGTATTCGCGGGTCATGCCGATCGCACCGTGTGCCTGGTGGGCGGCGCGCACGCTCGCGAGCGCATTCTGCGAAACCACCAATTTGGTTGCACACACTTCGAAGTCGGCGTCGCGACGGGTTAGCGCGTGCGCCGTGCGATCCACGGCCAGTGTGGACATCGATGCCATCTGTGCGAGGGTGACGATGTGCTGCTGGACGGCTTGGAACTGCGCAATCGGCCTGCCGAACTGCACCCGCTCCGAAACGTAGCGACGGGTCAACGTCGACACCGACTCCATGGCTCCTGCCATCTGTACCGAGCGCAAGAAGGCACCGAGTCTACTGAGAATCCGGGCATCGACCGGGTTGTCACCGTCGACGGTGCGCGCTTCGGTGAACGTCAGACTCTGACGCGGTTGCCCTGCGAAATCCGTCCCGGACCCGATCTCGGCATCGGAGATGTCCAGAAGTACAACTCGATCACCGAGAACTGCCGCCAGCACTGATGCTGCGCTCCCCCATGGCACATCGTGAAAGGTTCCCGATACGTGGCCGTCGCCGATCCGACGCGCATCGTCGCGCTGCGATCCCGGGGCGACGGTTGCGATTCCGGAGGGCACCGGTAGCCCGGCCGCTGCTGCCAGCCTGCCCGCGAGGTAAGTCTCGGCGAGAGGCAACGGCGCAGCGTGCCTCGCAGCAGCGCGCTGCACAGTCACGGCGTCGAGGAGCGAGCCACCGGAACCACCAACAGATTCGGGAAGACCGACCAGCGGCAACCCCAGTTCCACTGCTGCGTTCCAAAGTTCGCTGGGAAGACCGTCGATCTCGGCCTGCGCCACCACTTCGGTGCCGGACTTCTCGGCGAAGAATTGCTCGACCATCGCTTCGAGGTCGGCGTCGAATGTGTACGCGTTGATCTCTGACCCCGAATTCATCGGTTCAACCCTTTCACGATCACGGTGCGGAGAATTTCGTTTGTGCCACCGCGAATCGACCACGACGGTGCCACCAGCACAGCCCGGGCGAGCAGTGACTCGTACGGGTCGTCGGATGCAAGGTCCGGAGCCCGGCCGAGGTGCCGTGCCACGGTGGCAACACAGTCCTGTTCGAAGCGTGTTGCCATTTCCTTGATCAGCGCGGCCTCCGTGACCGGCGAGCGACCCGCGTCGACCATTCGTGCAATGGACAGCGACATCCCACGAAAAGCCCAGCAGCGCGCGGCAATCGAGCCCAGATCGGCCAGGGCCGCGGGGCCGCCCTGCGCCGCCTGGTTGGCTGCCCAGTTCTCGAGGACCGGCATCAGCGACATCCAACGGTCGACGCCACCTCGCTCGAGTGCGAGTTCACCGGTGTTTTGTCCCCAGCCCGCTCCGACGTCGCCGAGGCGACGCGAGTCCGGCACGAAAACGTCCTGGAAAGACACCTCGCAGAAGTCCTCGCTTCCGTCGATGAACGGAATGGGTGAGACGGTCAGGCCATCGCTGTCGCGATCGACGATCAGCTGAGTGAGTCCGTTGTGCTTGTCTGCCGAGGTTCGAAGCAGGGCGAGTATGTGTGTGGCGTGGAAGGCACCGGTGGTCCAGATCTTGGTTCCGTTGACTTTCCATCCGCCCTCGACACATTCGGCGCGAGTTCTTACCGATGCCAGGTCCGAACCCGAGTCGGGTTCACTCATTCCGATCGAGAACGAGAACTCACCGTTCGCGATACCTGGCAGGAAGTGCCGCTTCTGTTCTTCCGTGCCGTTGGCTGCGATGCTCGGACCTGACTGTCTGTCTCCGATCCAGTGATAACCGACGGGTGCCCCGCGCGCGAGAAGTTCTTCCACGACGACCAATCGATCCACTGCCGACCGCCCGCCCCCGCCGTATTCCTTCGGCAGAGACATTCCGAGCCAGCCACGGCTACCGAGATCTCGCGAGAACTCCGGATCCACTGCCCCGGACATCCCGAGTCCGAGCGGGTAGCTACCGGGGGTGAGCCGCTCGTCGAGGTACTCCCGCACTTCTGCCTGAAGTTCGAGTTCCTCGATCGTCAGTTCTGTTGCGTCGAAACGCATGGACGTCTCCGATCAGTTGAATTCATCGACTAGGTTCTCAAGAAACATATACAAAAATGTATACCATCTTGAATGTGACTGTCCGCCAACGGCACCCGGCTACTCTCTCGACTAGCCGCCCAGCAGAACTGCGGAGCCGATCTCGAACAGGCGCTCAGGCAGGTCGTCACGACGACGTAGCCGGCCGATACGCACCGCGTTTTCCACAACGGTCAATGCGGCATTGACGGTTATTCTGGCCGTCGCGGGTTCGAGCCCCGGACGAACGTCGTCGAGCATCTTGACCCACAACGCGACGTACTCACGCTGATTCTGTTCGCACGTGCGGCGGAACTTGTCCGGCAATTGGTCGAGTTCACTGATCAACAGTCCGATCAGATGACGCTCGTTGATCGCGAAATCAATATGTGCCGCAAGCAATCCGGACAACGCATCCTCCGGTCCCGATGCGGCAGCGAGCGCCTGCGCAACACCGATCCGCCGCCGCTCACCACCTCGCGAAACCGCCGCGATCAGAAGGTCGATCTTGGCATCGAAGTGGTTGTACACATTGGGGCCCGTAGTTCCGGCAGCCTCACCGATGTCCTCGGTGTTGACCGCCTGGTACCCACGCTCGTCGAACAGACGAATTGCTTCGGTCAACAAGAGTTCACGCCTGGGCATCGCCAACGGAACGTGACCGGTCGGCGTCTCCACCTTCACCTCGGAGTGGCCGAGTTCCGTATGCACCGCCCGCTCCGCCAACTCCGCCAGCAGCAGTTCCATCTGACGTCTCGGCAGGGACACCCGATGCGAGGACACACTGTTGAAGACAGCGATGAGAGCCCAGGCGAGTAGATAGCTGTCTTCCTCGTCGAGTTCGGGGCGTTCCGTTCGGATCAGCGCAGCATCGCGTGCGGCGGCACTCTTGAGCGTCGCGCGCATTTCTTCCCGTTGCTCGTCGGGTAGGTAGCGGGCTTCGCGTTGCCACAGCAGCGAGAGCCCTCGACGACGAGATACCGAAACCGCAAGCTCGGCGATCATCGATTTCAGATCCTCGGACCCGGCGACCCGGTCGTAGAGCGATTCGATGCCCGCGTTGACCGCGGCGTAGAGAAGATCCGGCTTGTTCTTGAAGTGCCGATACAGGGCAGGCGCCGTGATTCCAACTCCCGCAGCCACCTGCGCAACGGACACGTTGTGATAGCCGTGCTCACGGAAAAGTTCACCAGCAGCAGCAAGTATCTGCTGCTTGCGGTCGTGGGGCCGACGTACGACCATCCTGACTCTCTCCTTCGCGACAACCGGAATTTCCGAACAAACCGGAATTCCGAACAACCAGTGTTGCATCGTCAAACACACGTCTATGAGTTATTATTCACTTATTGCCGGAAAACAACAGCTCATTCCGCAATTTTCTCTCAACATCTGGTTAGAGAACCTTACCTCACCTCAGAACCGGACACCTGACTTCAGGGTACCGAGCCCAAGGAGAATCACGTGCAACGAACCGTCTACAACAGCGATCACGATACGTTCCGTCACATGATTCGGACGTTCATCGCCCGTGAGGTCGTCCCACACTTCGCAGAGTGGGAGGAAGCCGGCATGGTTCCCCGGTCACTGTATCGACAGTTGGGTGACCTCGGAATATTCGGAATCGAGCTACCCGAGGAATACGGCGGCGGCGGGGAGACGAGCTTCAAGTATCAGGCAGTGATCCGTGAGGAGACCGCACGGGCAGGGGTCACTTTCGGCGCCGACGTCGTCCACACGTGCCTCGTCCTTCCCTATCTGGTCGAGTACGGCAACGACGAACAGAAAGCTCGGTGGCTTCCCGGTTTCCTCTCCGGTGAACTGATGACCGCCATCGCGATGACGGAACCGGGCGCCGGTTCCGACCTTGCCGGGATCAAGACAACGGCGAGACTGTCCGGTGACGGCAGCCACTACATGCTCAACGGATCCAAGACGTTCATCACCGGCGGAGTGCAGGCCGACTTGATTCTCGTGGTCGCCCGCACCAGTCCTGCAGGCGATGCGGACCGCCGCGCTGGTCTGTCGATTCTCTGCGTCGACACCACGTCGGAAGGCTTCAGCGTCGGTCGCAAGCTCGAGAAGTTGGGGCTGCGAGCGCAGGACACTGCAGAACTGTCGTTCACCGATGTCCGCGTGCCGATCGAGAACCTCCTCGGCGAGGAAGGTGCCGGGTTCGGCTACCTCACCCGAAATCTCGTCCGGGAACGACTCGGCGCCGCCGTGGGGTCTTACGCGAATGCGAGCGCAGCAATCGAGTTCGCGACCGCATACGTCAAGGAGCGCGAGGTCTTCGGCACCCCCGTGGCTCAGTTCCAGAACACGAAATTCGTCTTGGCAGAATGCTCGGCAGAAGTCGCGGCCGCGCAAGCTGCGGTCGACCGAGCACTCGATCTGGACGAGATCCGCGAGTTGACCGTCGCGGACGCCGCGAGGATCAAGCTCTTCTGTACTGAAATGGCCGGCCGCGTCATCGACAAGTGCCTGCAACTACACGGCGGATACGGCTACATGCGTGAATACCCGATCTCACGTCTGTATGCGGACACACGGGTCAACCGAATCTATGCGGGTTCGAGTGAAGTGATGAAGACGATCATCGCCAAGGACATTGGCATCTGACTCAAGCTGATTCGGCCCCACCTCGACAATCGAAGTGGGGCTGAATCTTTGTGATTTCGCCTGATCAAGCAGGGAGGAAGATGCTCTTGGCTTCGAGGTACGCTGCCAGACCTTCCGGGCCGAATTCGCGCCCCACTCCCGAATTCTTGTAACCGCCGAAGGGACCAACGACGTCGAATCGTTGGCAGTTGACCGAGAAGGTGCCGGTGCGAATCTGCCGTGCCACCTCGACGCCGTGCTCAGTGTCCGCGGTCCAGACTGCTCCGGAGAGTCCTAGATCGGAATCGTTGGCAATCGCGATTGCGTGGGCTTCGTCTTCGAAAGGAATCAGGCAGACGACCGGCCCGAAGATTTCCTCGCGAGCAATCCGCATGGAGTTGTCGACGTTGCCGAAGACCGTGGGTTCGACGTACCAGCCCGTCGAAAGCCCCTCCGGAACAGACCCTCCCGTCAAGATCTTCGCACCCTCTGCCTCGCCGATTCCGACATAGTCGAGCACTCGTCGCTGCTGCGCCGCACTTGTCATCGGGCCGATCACAGTCGCCGGATCGGTAGGATCGCCGACCTTCATCGCCGCGACTGCGGCAGCGAACTTCTCCGCGATCTCGTCATACCTGCTGACCGGCAACAAAATACGCGTCAGCGCGACGCAGGCTTGACCGCTGTTGGCGAACGATCCGGCCAAGATATTGGGCAGCGCCTGATCGACATCTGCGTCTTCGAGGACTATCGCAGCCGACTTGCCACCGAGTTCGAGGGTCACCCGCGTGAGATTCGCCGCCGCAGCGGCCATGATCGCCTTACCTGCTGGCACCGAACCGGTGAAGGCCACCTTGTCGATTCCGGGGTGGGCAACCAGATAAGCGCTCACGTCTCGTTCGGCAGGCAAGACGGTCAGCACTCCCTTTGGAAGCCCTGCCTGTGAACAGATCTCGGCCAGCAAGTTCGAATCGAGCGGTGTCTCCGGAGCCGGTTTCAAGATCACCGCGCATCCACTCAAGAGTGCCGGAGCAAGTTTCGCAGCGATCACCAACTGTGGCACGTTCCACGGAACGATTGCGGCCACGACACCCACCGGTTCGTGACGGATCAACATCGGGCCGCCGACGCCCGCACGCGACTCTTCGAACGGGAACTGCGCCGCAACGGCACACGCCGCGCCGTAGGCCGCAACGGCTCCCAACACCTGCGTGCGCATCGCCGAACTGGCCGGAGCACCGTTCTGCCGCGAGATCAGCGCTGCGAATTCCTCACTCCTGGCGAGGATCGCGTCCTTGATGCGAGTGACGACCGCGATGCGATCAGCAAGAGGTGTCTGTGCCCACTCCCCGGAATCGAATGCCGCCCTCGCGATCTCCACTGCGCGGTCGACGTCCGCCGTCGACGCCGCTGGGACCGAACCGATCACGCGCTCCGTGTGCGGCGACATCACCTCGATGACTCCACTACCGGACGGCGTCACCCATGCACCGCCGATGAATAGTTCCGTGTACTCGACACGTGTTTCCATACTCGTCCACTCCTAGGATTAGTGTCCAACGGATCAGTGTTTCGAACCATCAAATCTGCCGCAGACCATCTGATTCAGATCATAAAGTTAATTCTAAATAATGCAACCATACTTTTCACTCGCCCTTGACACATTTAAGGATATTGCCTTACCGTGGCGAAAGACCCCACCCGAACGAGTAAGGATGACGGACATGACGGCATTCGTGAGCGGACAGATCTATCCGGTAGCAACCGATCCACTCGCCGCCTACGGGCCGCTCGTGGCCTCTCGCACCGCGGAGGGATTCGAAGTGTTGCCGTACACACGTTTCACACTCACTCCGACGACGCCTACCATCGGTGCAGAAATCTCGGGAATCCAACTGAGTGGCCAACTCTCGGATGAGACGATGTCGGAACTTCGCCGAGCGCTACTCGAATGGAAAGTACTCTTCTTCCGCGATCAAACTATCGATCGCAGCGAACACCGAGATTTCGCGAGTCGATGGGGCTCACTGGAACAGCATCCGTTTTTCAAGTACACCCAACCCGGTCAAAGCGAAGCCGACATAGTCACACTTGCAAAAGATGCGATGACCGGCGGGGTCGAGAACAACTGGCACAACGACGTCAGTTGGCACGAATTCCCCTCGTTCGCAGCGGTATTGCGCGCAGTCGAGGTACCCCCGGTCGGAGGCGATACCTTGTGGGCCGATACCGGAGCGGCATACGAGCTACTCCCAGAGGGCATCAAAGAACGCATCGACCAGCTTGTTGCCGAGCATGATTGGATCAATTCGTTCGGCAAGCACATGGATCCGTCGACGGTGGCGAAGTTGCGTCCACAGTTCCCGGCGGTTCGACATCCGGTGGTGAGAGTGATTCCCGAGACCGGCCGAAAGGTTCTCTTCGTCAATCTCAGCTTCACCCAGAGGATCGTCGGGGTGTCCGAAGCCGAGTCCGACGAGCTACTCACCCTGCTCTACCGACACGTACATCGTCCCGAGTTCCAAGTACGACTCAAGTGGCGGACGAATACGATTGCATTCTGGGACAACCGAACTTGTCAGCACTACGCGGCCAGCGACTACTTCCCCGCCCGCAGAGTGATGGATCGAATCTCGATAGTCGGCGACAGACCCGTGGGCACTCGCTGACGCGGCAGCCTCAGGAGCTGACGAACGACTCGACCATCCGTCGTTCGGCGGCCCTGTCTGCAAGAGGCCACGCCAACAGCATCAACACGATCCGAACCACCCACTGCGACTGTTGACCTTCGGGATCCAATCCAGCAAGTTCGAGTGCAGTACGCGGCAGCAACGGAGAAGACACGAGATACTCGTCTATACCGTTGGCCCGCGCCGCCGCAAGGCCATGGCTCATGGCGGCGTCGGCTCTGATCGCGTCGACGGCGACGAGGATCGACTCCACTATCCGCTCGTCGCCACGCAGTGATTCGACGGCAGCCGAAACCTGGCTCGCCACGGACGCCGCACCTCGCGACAACAGCCCCTCACGGATCGCGGACTTGCCACCCACGTAGCGGTAGAGCGTCGCCCGCGAACAGCCTGCGCGGGAAGCGACGTCGTCGGCATTGAACCGATCGAATCCCTGTTCTCGAATCAGCTCTGCTGCAGCCGCGAAGATGCGCTCGGTTGCGAGTTCACGGCGGTTACCGCCGGCCAACCAGTCGGCGGCGCGGCGCTCGTTCACACCGGTCACTCTCCGTCACCTCGTCTCACTCTGAGACAGATTTAATCAGAAATCTCTCCGTGGGGGAAGGCGGAGAGCCTCTGACCTGGGAGAAGCAGGGAAGTCAGAATGTGCGTGAGATTTTCACAAAATGCCAGTTCAGAGGCATTTTCTACCTGTTGACTTCTCCTTCCTGGCCGTGAAATCTTCCCTTCGTGACACCATCGACGCTCGACATCAACCCCTTCCTCCTCTCGAACATCGACGACCCGTACCCGCTCTACGACGTACTCCGGCGCGAGCACCCCGTGTACCGAATTCCCGATACCGACTTCTATCTGGTGTCGACGTGGGAACTGGTCACCGAAGCCGTTTCCCGTACGGAGGACTTCTCCTCCAACCTCACCGGGGTGCTGGTCCGTACACCGGACGGTTCGGCCGTGACCTTCGATATGGACAGCGGCGGGAAAGCTGTTCACGTTCTCGCGACTGCCGACGAGCCCGACCATCAGCACCATCGCAAACTTGTCCTGCCGACACTGGTCGCCAAACGCATACGAGCACTCGAGCCGACGATGCTCGGGTACACGCAGCAGTTGTGGGACAACGGCTTCGACGGTCGCCACATCGACTGGGTCACGTCGATAGCGGACACCCTCCCACTGCAGATGGTTGCCGCACTGATCGGCTTGCCGACAGCCGACGTCCCCCAATTGCTGGCGTCGTCTTACGACAGCACCGAACTTCTCAGCGGCATCGTGACGGCGGAACGGTTTACGGACGTCGTCACCTCGGCGGCCGAACTCACCGGGTACCTCTACAGCAAGTTTCGTGAGGCGCGGACAAACCCGGTCGACGATCTACTCGGAGACCTCGTCCGTTGCTGTGACGCAGGCGAACTCAGCGAAGACGTGGCCGTTCTGATGCTGGTGCAACTCGTCGGTGCAGGTGGCGAATCGACCGCCGGACTGATCGCCAACTCTGCTCGGCTACTCGCCGAGCGCCCCGAGATACAGACGCAGCTGCGCGAGGACCCTCTACTCGTGAGCGCATTCCTGGAGGAGACGCTCAGACTCGAGTCGCCTTTTCGCGGACACCACCGACATGTCAATGCGGACACAAACCTCGGCGGAGTTGCGCTACCCGCCGGCAGTCATCTCATACTGCTGTGGGGCTCGGCGAACCGCGACCCGGAGTCGTTCGCCGAGCCACACGCGATGAACCTCGACCGGGCCAATCTCCGAGCGCATTTCGCCTTCGGCAAGGGAGCACATTTCTGTGTCGGGGCCGCGCTGGCCAGGCTGGAAGCAAAAACCGCCATCGCCGTACTTCTCGAAAACAGTTCGCATGTCACAGTCGATTCCGAATTCCCGCCACGTTGGGTCCCCAGCATGTTCGTACGCCGCCATCAGAGTTTGCGTCTCGCTGTCACCGGATAGTTTCACTCAGTTGTCGAAATTGTGGGCTATCCAATCGATTGTCTGCATTCCGAACAGGTCTGTCCCCCAACCGTATGGATCCGCGACTGCGCGATCCATACTGCAGTCGGTGGGCTGATAGCTCACGTCCGTCCCTCGGCTTCTGTACGTGTCCGCCAGTTCTCGCGCATCAGCTGCCGGTACAAGTGACATCGGGGAGTCGTCCTTTGCGCACGAAGTTATCAATACCTTCGACGCCGGAGCACCGTGGCCCAATACGTTGTCGTCGTACGCACGCTGGAAGCTGGGTTCTGTGATCGGATCGATTCCCGGCGCGAAAAGGCTTGCCAACGGTACGAACGGAAGCGTGAAGTACGCCGGCATCTGGCACTCACCCCGGTACACGTCGGCAATCACTCGGCCCACGGGATTGAGCTTGTCGTTCAACTTCATCTCGGGATACCACGGTTCGAGACCGAGGAGCGTCGCAAATCCGAAGCCCGCGCCGACCGAGGAATCTGTTGTCTCCATGAATGTTCGGGGCTTGATCACCATGCCCTCGAGGACTGTCGAGACGATATCGAGTTCCGGCGCGTAGGACTGCGCAGATTCTGCGGCGAATGCCGAACCGACTCCACCACCAGCGATTCCGAACAACGCAATCTCCGCCTCCGGATTCAGCTCGGAATCCTGCAGCTGAAATGCTGCGCGCACTGCATCCAACTGGGCGTGCCCGGCGAACTTACCCGCGAAGACACCGTGGGGATCACGGTCTCCGTTGTTCCCGACGTCGGAAATCACTACGGCATAGCCTTTTCCGAACATCAGCGCCAGTGGACCCAAGGCCGACCAGGAGGCGCCGTCCAGCGGATCGCCGCCGGTCCAGTGTGAACTCGGATGACAGTAGCCGCCGACGCTGTCGTTGGCCTCCTGATAGCTGATGATCTTCTTCTCCGACGCCGGCGTTCCGTCGATCGGGATCATCATGATTCCAGTGCTCACTACCGGCGTCGAACCGTCGATTCCGGTTGTGACATACATGATCTTGTAGGCGTCGAGCTGTCCCGGTTTGTATCCGGTGAACAGTACATCCACCTTCTTCGACTTCAGGAGATCACCGGGACGCTCGGCGCCGGTCAACACCGGCTCGTCGTAAAACGGATCATCGGCGGTGAGTGCAGTGAAGATCTCCTCTTCGGATGCGAACTCCCCTGAACTGAGAGCACCGACGGTGAACCCGTTGAATACCTCTCCCAGAGTTGGGGTGTCGGTCCGAAACTCCTCGGATACAGGAGTTTGCACGTCTTTCGGGACATCACTGTCCGGCACCTCAGCTCCAGCCGTTGCTGGCAGGCCCAGCGCAACGGTCAGCGCCACCAGCGGCGCCAACCTTCGGAATGTGGCCGACGACATCACTGAACCGTCACTTTCAAACTGGAGAGGGCCGATTCGAGAGTTTGTGGGAGGGTCATCATCGGGCGGTGGCTCTCCAATTGAATTTCGTAGGGAACACTCAATGTGGCTACGAGCCGTGGCCAATCTTCTTCGACCATCGCTCGGTACTTCGGCAATAGCTGTGAGGTGATGTAGTCCCACCGGTCCTCGTACACCGACCAGTTCCAATCCGGCAGTGGCATCGTCACGTTCGCGGTGCGTCCGTCGGCAAGTGTCGTCGTGAACTCGAGGGGCCGGAACGAGCGAGGCGGGACCACGCCGGCGACCGAGGGCGAGCCGGCAACGGTCGATGCGTAGGTGATCGCTTCTCCCACATCACCTTTGTAGGCGCGCACGGTATCCCACTGGTCGCGGATGATCACCCCTTGCTCACGCTGGAGCAGCGCCGCGTTCCCCAGTGCAATTCGATCCGGATCGCCGGACGCGACATCACGCCAGGCGTCCATGACATCCTTGCCGAATAGTCCGGCACTCTGCATTTCCTCCAGTGCGGGAAGCCCTTCATCCACGTATGCCTGATGCATCGGCATCAGATCCGAGAAGATGTTCTTCTGCATCACCAGGATCATCCCCAGCGCATAATCCAAGTCGTCCGCAGTGACGTTCCTGCCCACCGCCGCGAGTGCGCGCAGCCCTGCCGGCAATTGGTTCAGCGCTTGCACGCCAACCTGATCCGTGACCTGAGAAACTATCGAATTGGCAACCTGCTGCAGATTCGGAAACGAGTACACGTCCGCCATCAGTTCGAAGTCGATCAATCCCCCGCCGAAGTCTGCGCCTACCTGTCCGCCCATGCCCGCCCACTGCAATTCCGGGTGACCGAGTTGCAGATCCTCGTAGAAGCGGTACGACTTCACCAGGTTCGTGCGATTAGCCGACACTCCGGCGCGCGGATTCCACGATGAGAGATCGATTCCGGCGGCTTCCGTGGCAGCGACCAATCGATACTGAAACAGCAAGGCCGCATAGGATTCCGGACTGCGACCACTGGCGCGGGCTTCTTCCACAAGGGCTTGCAAGGTGCCGAGATCAGTCGGCAAAGCGGGATGGACACCGCCCGGACCGTGTTCGGCATTCCGATTCACCAAAGGCAAATTCACGTACTCGTCCAGTTCGGACGCCGAGGCTGATGTCTGGACCGACAGCAACGCGGAAATCGCCAGCGCACATGCCGCCGTGGCTGCCAATACGTCGCGCGCCCAACGACGTCGCCGAACTACGGCCCCCAGGTTCACGCGCATATCGGTCCTCGTACTCAGGTCGGCAATCGCCCCGATCGATCACCGACACCAAACTTACTTTGCAGTAAGATAGCTCGAGACCTGAAGGAATACCAATTCCGTACGAGCACTCTTGGCACCTCTACACGTCGTTGCCACCTGCAGTTGCTTATCCCGTTCCCGAATCGCCGAAACCTCACCAGCCAGCGACCGGCCGGTTACCTGTTACCCGACACGATCAGAGCATGCGGATCCACGCCTGTGCCCCCGGGTCCGCAGACTCGGGGGCACAGGCGAGATATCGAGTGATCAGCCGCTACCCGAAGTCAGGCATGTTCTGCCCGCTGTCCTTGTAGAACTTCCACGTGCCGTCCTGCGGCGACTCCATGATGCGGTAGACCTCGGTTGCCCCGACAATCCACAACTGGCCGTCGTACCAGTGCAGAGTGGAACCCGATTCGACACGGCCACTTGCGAGTTCGTTGCCGTCGGCGTCGACCACTGCAACCTTGTTGCCACCCGCAGTCCAGCCGCCGGTGAGGCCGCCACTCTCGACTGTGTCCGTCAGAACCGGCTTCGGATCAGCCGAGGGAGTGGTCTCCGGCGACGTGGTTTCCGGGGTGGTCGGTGCCGGAGTTGTCGTGCTCGGTGCCGTCGTGGTCGTGGCCTCGGTTGTACTGGTCGGCTCGGTGGACGTTGTCGGATCGACGGTCTCGCTCGTGGACGGAGCTTGGGTAGTGGTCGTCTCCAACGCATCCGGCTCGTTCGGCACCATCGCTTCGGCCTGCATCCTGCTCAGAGGGTTCGCCCCGTTGGGTGCCGGTGTCGTCGGATTCCAGGTGGAGACGTTCTCCCATGCCTGGTTGGCCTTGTTTGTTCCGGTACTACCTTCGCACTCTGTGCGGTTGGAAACTACGTCTTTGTGCGACATCCCCTTGTTCGAAACTGTGTAACCTGACGATCTCGCCGGGCCATTAACCGTATACACCCGGGCATAGAGCCCGTCACCTCGCGGACTGACAGCTGTGATGCCGCTGATCTTCCGATCATTCGCAGCCTTCGAGAAAGGTCCTTGCCGGACCACACCACTACCGCGATCGACAAGCTCGACCACATAGCCTGTCGCACCTGGAACCTCAGCCCAGGTGATCTCTGCCCGATTAGCCGTCAAGTCGTACCAACGGTCAGGGTTTGTCGTGCAGGTCACTGACGAGGTCAGCGGAGTTGGATAGAAGTTGCCCGTCGCCACCTGTGCGCCGGTCGAATTGACCGCGTCAGTCGAATTGGCCAACGTCCCGGTGGTCTGAGCCAGGCCGAAAGCCATTGCAGCAGCGCCGCCGATGGCGATCAACGACCGCAGCGACTTCATGCGGGTGCTAGCCCGACGCATTTCAATCATTATGAGCCTCCTGAAGCTCCCCGCAGGTTTCGTCAGCATCGACGCGGGCGTCATTTGTAGTGGCGGCGCGGGCATTCTCCAGACGCCGGTCTTTAGTTCGTCCAAATGCGATGACCAGCACCGCGCCTACCAATCCGCCGCCGAGGAAAGTTGCGAGCGGACTGGAAAGCCAAGCAACGACATAGCCGAGCCCACCGACGCTGGCGAACACGCGGTCTGCCTCGGTAATGGTGTACGGCAGTCGATCAGCCACATTGTTGGCATCGCCCTTGAGCGTGGCGAGCACGGTGTCCGCTCCTGCCGATTCGAGTTCGACCACGCGGTGGGTGATACGCACGCCTTGGTCGTTGTCGACGCTGATCACGTCGCCGACAGCGAGTTCAGTTGCAGGCACGGTCTTCGCCAGCGCCAGCGCACCGGTGGAGATTGCAGGTTCCATCGAACCCGAGCGGAACACCAGTGGTTTGATCCCGAATATCAGGGACGCGAGAGTGGCGATAATGCAGATGAGCCCGGCGACCGCAGCCACATTCAGGGCAATTTCCTTGCCGCGACTGCGTCCCACGGTCACCTCCTCATCGGTGCTGTCCATCGCGATGATCACTGCCCCGTTGCGGTGAAGTTGAAGCCCAGATCGGCGATCTTGAACTGCTCCGTCTGACCTGCGGTCGAATCGACGGTCACCTTGATACACACCTGCTCCGAAACACCGGCAGCGAGTGATCTGCCGGAGACGAGTGTCGGGTTGCCGGAGAACGCTTGCTGCGTCCCGATGATCGGTCCTGAACAGGTACTGCCGTCGTTGGCACCGCTCTGATGTAGAGAAACCTTGAGCTTCCCGATCAGCGCGGACGAGCCGGTGGCCGTTGCCGATACTGCCCACTGGAAGTCGGCCGTTCCGGTGTTCTGAACCGTCAATGCCCCGGCCTCACTCTGGCCTGGCAGCATGCTGTTGCGCTTGAGTTCGGTGAATTGGTGTGCGGGCCGCTGGTTGTCGACTTTCAGCTGGACCGACGAAGTGCTGAACATGCCGGTGGTCGCGGTAGCGCTGTCGGACCACGCCGCCATCGTGCCGACCGCTCCGAGGCCCAGGACCATGCCGAGTGAGAGCACGGCCCGGGTACGTATCCAACCGGTCTCGCCCAGACGGCTTCGCATCCGCGCCCCGAGACGCGCGCCGCCGCCCGATTTCTGTTCTGTAGACATTCTGCTGTCCTATTTCGATTCGGAGTTTGGTGCCGATGGATCGGCGGGCAATACCGGCGCGCCGAGTTCAGGGCCGGAAAGAGTCGGGTCGGTGCCACTTTCGTCGTCATCGGCCTTGCCCCGCTTGTCGCGGATGCCACTGACGACCATCCACACGGCATATACAGCCAGGCCCGCAGCCACGCCCGTGGTGAGAATCGAACGCGATTGCCCGTTGATCACCGAGTTCACCCGGCCCAGATACGGCACCGAGTAGATGACCCGACCACGGATCTGCTCGGGCACCAGCGACCACGAGTCGGCGACGGGGTTGTTGTCGCCGCGAGTGTGGATGCGACGCTCCCCTTCCCCGGTGTAGTAGATGCCCTCGATGCGGTGGGTGACCACCGCTGGATCGCCGGAGACGGGCTGGAACGTGATCACGTCCCCGGTGGTCAGATCCTCGTTAGGAGTCGGCTTGACCACTATGAGCGTGCCAGGGGGCATGGTCGGTTCCATCGAGCCGGTGAGAACCGTGTACGCGGTGGAGCCGGTGAGTCGAGGGATAACGACCATCACCGCGAGAACGCCGATCATCAACAGCAACAGCACCCACGAGACGATGGTGCGAGTCCACCACCAGAGGGTGGTCTTCTCTCCTGAGTCTTGTTCGGGATCATGTTGCCGCTCAGATGTTTCCACGTGTGCGCTGTGCCGGGGTCGATACTCGGCACGTTCGCCCGCGCGCCGGCTTCTCGCGGTGACGGTCATGACTGGCTCACTGAGCTTGCGTCGAAGGTGAACGTCGCGTTGGACTGTTGGCTCGCTGCCGCGCCCTGGCCCAGCGTGGCCCGCAGGCACAACACCTGCATCTGCCCGGCCGGAACCAGCTGCTCCGAAAAGGCCGCACCGTCCATGGCGCCGTTGTAGAGCTCAGTGCCCACGTCACCAGTGGCGGTGCAGGCCGCCTCGTTGGCTACCTTGGCCACGCGCAGGCTCAGCGGCGGTGGGGTGGCGCCGTTGAGTACAACATCGGAAAGCACGTAGTTCATCTGCACATTGCCGGAGTTGATCACCGGCAAGGGCATCTGAATGCTGTCGCCCGGGCCCTTGTTGTCCAACTTGAACCCATCGAGGTTGAACTGCTTGACCCCTTCACCGCCGGCAGAGATATCGAGCATGCCTGCCTGAATAGTGCCGCCGGTCGATTCTGCGGTATCGCGCCACAGCGCGCCGGTCTGCTGCACCGAGACGAACCCGATGAGCAGAACCGACGACGCTGCGATCGCCCATTTGTACTGGGTCTTCACGTGACCTTCTTTGGCTTAGTTGAGCGTCTGCTCGAGGGTGACCGCGCCGCCGGCGAGGCTGGCGGTCTTCGTCTGACCGGTGTTGTCGCCCGCGGCCCCCGCGTTGAATGTGATGGTGGTCGTGAACGTTGCCGCCTGATCCAGGCCGGCGGTGTACGTCGTCACGGTGCCACTAGCCGGGGCCACGGTCAGCTGATTCAGCGTGACGAGGTCTCCGGTGACCCCCGTGAGCGAAGGCGTCAACTTCGCCTTCAGGTTCGTGCCAACGAGGTCGATGCTGTAGTTCGCGGTGTAGGTGACGACATCACCGGGCACAATCAGGTCGCTCGCGGGATTGAAGGTACTGCCGTTTGCCCACGTCCACACGCCGGCGCCGACCTGCTCGACCGACAGCGAACCTGCGCCAACCGTCTGCGGAGCGCCGCCGTTGGTGGACGAGTTCCACGCGGCCATGGTTCCGGCACCGCCTGCAAGCAGAACGGCAGCCGCACCTGCGGCGATCGCACCCTTTGTGGTCTTGTTCATCTGGTATTCCTCCTGTGCAGTTCGCGGCGGGACATCCGACGCGCTTGGTTGAGCCCGGGCCGTGCGGATGTGCACTCCGGTGAAACAGCCCCAGGAAGGGGCATGGGAAATGAAGCCGCCGAATTGAATTCGGTGACCGAGAATGCCGGCGATGCGCGGAGATGGTCGAGATCGCCCCGCGCATCGCGAGTTCTAAGTGGCCGGTTGGGCCGGAGTGGTTATCCGCCGAGGCTTCCGAAGAGGTCCAGGCTTCCGAGCGAACCGGTGCTACTGCCGAGCGAACCGCTGCTGCTGCCACCCGGATCGGTAGTTTTCGCCGTGACCTTGACCGTGACTCCCGCGGAGGCGGGGCTGGTCCCACCCGCATTTGTCGCAGTGGCGGTGATCGGATGACTGCCGGGTGTGGTGATAGTCAAGTTGCAGCTGAAGTCCCCACTCGCATCCGCGGTGGCGGTGCAGGTGGCACCCCCTCCGGTGACAGTGACGGTGCTGTTCGGCTCTGCCTTGCCGGAGACCTTGACGGGTGTACCCGCCTCTACCTCGGCGGCGCCCAGAGACAAGTCGGTCGGAGCACTGGGGGCGACCACAGCAGGCTCGCCCTCCACCAGAACCAGACCCCAGCCGGGGTTGATCTCGTATCCCTGCAGGACTTCGCTGGCCGGGATACCAATCATGAAACCGACCATCACGTTGACGTTCTGCGCGAGAGGCGTCTTCACCAACTCGATCCGAGTCGCGGAATTCGCATCCGGTCCGATCACGAATTGCTGGCCGACCTGGCTGCCGATTTTGCCCCGCACTGTCGCGGTGCCGCCGCCAGAGACGGACCAGCCCTCGCTGAAGAGTGTGAGCGTAGCGGGAAGGTCGCAGACATTGCGGACGTCGAAGGCCATCTGCGTGCCCTCATCTCCGGGAATCGGGATGTAGTCGGTTCCATCGGGCCCGAAGGCTGGCGGCTTGACCCACGGTCCACCGTTCTGGGACATCTCCAGGCACTGGTCAGTGATGTCGTCGCCCGGGGCAGCCACGGCGGTACCGGGAGCAAGCAGCGCACCCGAGGTCGCGAGGAGCAATGCAGCCGGCAGCGCCGCCAACACAGCAGTGGCGCGCCGGGGGAGACGGGATTCGCGTCCGTCCCCGACCGGGAAAAATCGAGGCATGTGAAGACTCATTTCGTCTGTCCCGTTGCCGGGCATTGGGGTGGTAAGACGACAGATCCAGGTACATCCGCCATCGGTGCCGAACATGTTGCAGAAGGCTTGCGAGCCGAACCGTGACGCTGTGCATGCCCTCGCTCATACATAGCTACTGCTCCGCTTCGGATCAATTTTTATCACACGTATCAGCTTTTGTGGCGGTTTTACTGGTCAAACGTTCAGGAGGAATTCGAACACTCCATGCGGGTGAATTATGCGCGCTGACCAGTACTGTTGGAAACAGTTAGCTGCGCTTCGTAACTTGTTCCCGAAAAACCTTTTGGTGCCGAAGGGGCGATTCGTTCCGCTCGTTACGAGAACACGTTCTACATACTCTTGGTATGTCCGAGGATATTCACGAACGAACTCGCCGAGAACAGCGACCCTCGAGCAAACAGAAGGATCGAACCGTTTCGAGCACGTGCTGCATTTCGTTCACGAACGCCACGGACACGGGCATCGTCGATCGCTGCGCCTCGCCGGATCAGACGGCCATTACAAACCCTCGCACGCTCCGAAACCAGCACTCCACCAATAACTTTGTCCGACCATCGAATAGCGACTGCCCCTGGTGCATCCAAAGCTGTGGGCCGGGAAGCAAATTCGCTACCCGGCCCACGTGCGTCTACAGTTGCGAAGCCGGTAAGGAGTTGACTACCGGTACCCAATCCCAAGGTAAAACTACGAGCACCTACACCTCGAAGACGGTCTCACCGCCGACAACCGTGCGCAGGACCGACAATTCGTTCAATTCCTGAGAAGCGCTCCGCAACGGATCTCCGTCGAGCACAACAAAATCCGCCAAAAGTCCCACCGCTATCCGACCTTTGTCCGATGACTCACCGGTGAGACGGGCGGCAGCGCTTGTGTAACCGGCCAACGCATCGGACGCGGAAACCCGTTGCTCTGCACCCAGAACATGACCTTCTCGCGTCACACGGTGTACGGCTGTGTTCATCGTGAAGAGCGGGTTCACGGGAGTGACAGGGCAGTCGCAATGCAGCGCGTAGGCAAGCCCGGCCGCCACAACCGAAGCCACGGGGCTGATCCGCTCGCCGCGACCCGGCCCCAAGAACCGATCACGGTGCCGGTCGCCCCAGTAGTAGACGTGGTTCACGAAGATCGACGCCACCACCCCGAGGTCGACCATCCGCGCGATCTGATCTTCCCGCAACGTCTGAACGTGCTCGAGTCGATGCGAAACTTCGACGTCCGGGTGTGCCGTCCGTGCCGCTGCAATTGCGTCCAGTGCAAAATCGATGGCTTGATCACCGTTGGTATGAATCGCAACCTGTCGGCCGGCAGCGTGATGTTCCTCGACCAGCGCCCCGAGTGCACCTGCCGGGATTGCCATTCCGCCGCAGTGGCATCCACCCAGATCGTGGTACGGCTCGGTCAGGGCAGCGGTGTGCAACTGAATCGACCCATCCGAAATGAGTTTGACGCCGCCCACACGAACTCGGTCTGTCGAATCGGCGAGTTCGCCCAATTGATCGTGAACCCCGTGGCCGAGGTAGAGGCGCGCACGCAGACGCAGTTCACCATCAGCGTCGAGTTGCCGGTACGCCTCGTACATCTCGGCTGTGACGTACATGTCGTGAAAACTTGTCACGCCCACCGAAGCCATGACTTCCTGCGCCCGCAGCATCGCGATCTTGGACGCATCCGGATTCATATCCGGAACAAGTCCGTGTACCAGAGACATTGCCGGAACCTCGCACAGTTCACCGGTGGGTACACCGGCGCTGTCCCGAACGATGACACCACCCTCCGGATCGACCGTGGTGGCATCGATCCCGGCCTTCTCCAGTGCGACCGAGTTGACATAGATCCCGTGAGCAGACAAGTGCCGCACCAGAATCGGATGCTCGGTGGATGCCTTGTCCAGATCAGCTGCGGTCAGACCTCGATCCTCCGCCACGAGGCTGTCGTCGAAGCCCCACGCTTCTATGGGCTCGCCAACTGGTGTGATCGCGGCCCGCGCGGCCAACGCCGTGATCAACTGCTCGATGGTCGGGCACGCACTCGTCGTTGCGTCGACCCCACTGAGCATCAAACCCCACATCATCGGATGAAGGTGCGTCTCGATGAACCCCGGAACAATCACCGCTCCGGCGAGATCGACAACGGAGGTTTCGGAATCGGTCAGCGCCGAGATCTCGGCATCAGTTCCGAGAGCGACAAATCTGCCGTCCTTGACGGCCACAGCGGTGGCGTTATCGCTGACAGCACCGTCCATGGTCCTGATCTCGCCGTTGATGTAGATGTGGTCAGCCACCGGTGTCATACGCTTGTCTCCATTCGTTTTCCGACTACAGTCGTCGAGGACTTCTTCGCAGGTATCCGCGTCGCCACAACCACTCCGGCCAAAATCATTCCGGCACCTGCAAGTTGGACGAGAGTTGGGGTCTGCGCAAGCATCACCGCGCCGAACAGCAGTGCCGACGCCGATTGCAACACCAGGCTGGCGGCGACTGCACTGGCAGGCAGACGCTGACTGGCGCTTGCCACCAGGAGCCACCCGATCACCTGAGATACCAACGCGAGCAGGACAAGCCAGCCTTGAGCTACGAGCGAAGGCGTCAGATCCAAAGTTCCACTCACGAGGCCGTATGCACCTGCAGTGAGGGCAGTGGCTCCCGTCGAGACGAACATCGGCAGATCCGTTCTACCCCGCCGCCCGAGTAGCCAGACCCATCAGGAAGATGTAGACCGCGTAGGCGCCTGCGGCGATCACGGCAAACGACACTCCGACAGCAGGATTCGACCCGGTGAGCGTTGTGCTCGTCCCGGCTACCAGAGCAACTCCGACGAAGAGCAACGGAAGGCTGGCGACCAGTTCCCGGCCGATCCGTTGGCGCAGAACAACGTAGCCGAGGATTGCGACGAACAGCACTTGCAAATTCAGGATCACAGTCGAAAGACCTGCCCCGATCGAATGAATCGACTCGTGCCAGAGCACCAGATCGATTCCGAGGAACGCGCCGGCAAGCAAAGACTTCATGATCCAGGGCGCCGAGATCGAAGACCGGGATGACCGACGACGCTGAACGAGCACGAGTATGCCGAGAGGGATGAGCGCATAGAGACACCGAAAGAAGGCACCCGTCGACGGAGACACTCCTGAGAGTTCATAGAGCACCGAGGTCAACCCGAGGATGCATGCACCGGTGACGACTACGCGCAGGTCACGACGGCGTAGTTGATCGCCGGACGGCACGCGTGGCGATACTTCATCACTCATGGTGATAATGTATCACCGACGCAAAGCCTGTCATACAGGGAAGATGCGTGCATGAGAACTCCGGTTACCCGTGAACGCGTGATCGCTGCCGCAGCCGACCTGGTCGACAGCAAAGGCGCCGACGCTCTGGTACTGAGTCAACTCGCCGAGACCCTCGACGTCCGGCAGTCAGCCCTGTACAAACACGTCGACGGGGTCGACGACGTCCACCATCAACTCAGCCTCCTCGCACGCAACCTTCTCGCCGAACAACTGCGTGCCGCCGCGGTTGGTCTCTCGCGCGACGACGCCGTCATGGCGCTCGCAGACGCATGGCGTGCCTTCGTCCGGGTGCACCCCGGGCTCTACGCCATCACCGACCGCTACCCCACTGCTCCGCATCCCGATCTGGTCTCCGCCGTCGGCGAGGTGGTAGACGTCATCAACAAGGTGATCGCGGGATACGGTCTGAGCCCGGATGATTCGGAGCAGGCGGCGTGGTCTCTTCGTAGCGCGCTGCACGGTTTCTGCATCCTCGAATCGGTAGAGGGTCAACCGGCCGGCACCGATCCGGATCGGGTGTACCGAAGACTGGTCGAACTTCTCTGCGCCGGTATTGCTCGTATGTAAATACCGGCTCCTGTTATCGTCGGATGAAACGACACAGACCAAAAAGGATCAGACATGGTTGGTGAACTCGACATCTCCGGATAAAACCGGGCATGACGGCCACCGGCAGACGCCTCGGAGCGCTGCCGTAGTGGCCATGTTGTCGTTCACTTACCCGACTTTTTGCGGAGCAGCGTTGCCACGCCCGCACGACACCTGAGGTCTATTCATGTCCGATACCTACATCGTTTGCTCGAATCTGTCTTTTGCCTGGCCGGACGACACTCCGGTCTTCGACGAATTGTCCTTCACCGTGCCCGGTGGCCGAACCGGGCTGGTTGCCCAGAACGGCGTCGGGAAAAGCACTCTGCTCAGATTGATCGCCGGTCAACTCCGCCCACGCGCCGGCAGTGTGTCCGTCGACGGCGTTCTCGGATACCTTCCGCAAGACCTTCCACTGACGGGCGATCTGACCGTTGCCGAGGTCTTGGGCATCGCCCCGACGCTCGCTGCGCTGGACGCTGTCGAATCCGGAGACACACGAGAAGAACACTTCACCACAATCGGGTCCGACTGGGACATCGAAGAGCAGACCCGAGCCCAACTCGGCCGACTCAGTTTGAGTGACATGACGTTCGATCGTCGGCTCGACACTCTGAGCGGCGGGCAGGTCGTCTCGCTCGGACTGGTGGCTCAACTCCTGCGACGCCCCGATGTCCTTCTCCTCGACGAACCCACCAACAATCTCGACCTTGACGCGCGCCGCAGACTTTACGACGTTCTCGACGACTGGAGTGGCTGTCTGTTGGTAGTCAGCCACGATCGGGGACTACTCGACCGTATGGACCGCATCGCCGAACTTCACAGCGGCGAGATCAGCTTCTACGGTGGCAATTTCACCGACTACGAAGCTGCGGCACGCTCGGCTCGCGAGGTGGCGGAGAAGAACATCCGCAACGCCGAGCAGGACGTCAAACGCGAGAAACGCGAACTGCAGCAGGCCCGAGAACGCGCTTCACGACGCGCAAGTAACGCTGCCCGCAATCTCGGGAACGCGGGCTTGCCCAAGATCTTTGCGGGGACCATGAAGCGCAATGCTCAGGAGTCGGCCGGCAAGGCGAACGAGACACACCTCGCCCGGGTCGACGCGGCAAAGGACCGACTCGACAGAGCGGGCCGCGCTCTTCGAGACGACCAGACGATTTCGCTCGAACTGCCAGGCACTCACGTACCCGCCGGACGCATGGTGTTCCTTGGTGAGCGAATGCAATTCGCGTTCGGCGATCGTGAGATCTTCGCCGACCCCGGCATTGACCTGGCCATTCGAGGACCGGAGCGTATCGCGTTGACCGGGCCGAACGGCGTCGGAAAGTCGACGCTACTTCGCATCGTCAACGGGGATGTTGCGCCGACTTCCGGTGAGGTCAAGCGAGCCGACGGCCGGGTGGCATATCTGTCGCAGAGGCTCGACCTACTCGACCCCGCACGCACCGTCGCCGAGAACTTTGCATTGTCTGCTCCAGGCCTTCCGGCACCGGAACGCATGAACATCCTGGCGCGCTTTCTCTTTCGGGGTGCGGGTGCTCACCTACCCGTAGCTGCACTCTCGGGCGGTGAACGGCTGCGGGCTACGTTGGCATGCGTTCTCTTCGCCGATCCGGCCCCGCAATTGCTTCTTCTCGACGAGCCGACCAACAACCTCGACTTGGTGAGCGTTGCTCAACTCGAAAGTGCCCTGAATGCATATCAGGGGGCGTTCGTGGTGGTCAGCCACGACGAGAGATTCCTGGCCGAGGTCAAGGTCGAACGCTGGCTCAGGCTCTCGGACGGCCGTTTGACCGAGGTCGCCGCACCGGACCCAGTGGGCTGACACGACCAGTGAACAGGCGAAAGGCCTTCACACACATCGTGTGTGAAGGCCTTCGTCTGCACTACTGGTCAAGGCGTCCTGGTGTACACCGGATCGTCGAAGGATCGACGTTGCGTCACCCAGTCCGTGGGCAGGATGTTCTCGATCATGTCTTCACGGGATTCGTCGAACACGACGATCCGATCGGCGATTCGCCACTCACCACGGCGCCTTTCGAACCTGTCGACGTAACGGCACTTGATCGTGGCAAGCATCTGCACCGAATCCGTACCGGAACGCTCCTGCCGCAGAAAACACAAACAGTACGACTCACACTGAGCGACATCGCCGTTGACGTCGATCAGTATGTTGGAAATGCAGTGAATCGAAGAGTCGATCGTCTTGTGCCTGAGCTTCATGTCTTCGATGAGCCCGTCGACGGTTCCGATGTAACCACCGTGGTTGTCTATCGCGTCGTCGAAGTAGCAGAGAGCTACGCTGTCGAAATCTTTCCGATCGACGGCCCGAGCGTAGCGATACAGAACTTCGGTGATTTCTTGCTTGTCAGCGAGGGACACAACACGTCTCCTGTTCTCCCGAGGTGATCAATCAACCTGCAGTTCAACGCCCTTGGTCTCCTTGATGAAGAAGACCGTCACGAGGGTGATCACGGCACAGAACACGAAGTATCCGGCCGGGGCGAGAGAGTTACCGGTCAAGCTGATGAGATAGGTGGCGATGAAGGGCGCGGTGCCACCGAGGAACATGTTGGTGACGTTGTTACCCAAGGCCAGACCGCTGTACCGCACAGATGCTTTCAGCATTTCGACATAGGTCACGTACGAAGCACCGTTGACAACGGAAACGCAGATGAAGAGCACCGACTGACCGACAACCGCCTGCCAGATACCAGAACCGGCCATCATCATGAACATCGGGATTCCGAGAACCACTGCGGCGGCACTACCGGCGAACAGCACCGGCCGACGCCCGTACTTGTCGGCCATGTATCCCGAGATCGGCAACGTGATGACGCCGAGAACCAGCGCAAGAGAAGTGGAAAGGAAGGCAACGCGCGACGAGTGCCCGCCGGTGGTCTGCAGGTACGTCGCGGCATACACCGAAGCGATGTAGTAGCCACCGGTGATGAGTGCGCCCAGCAGGATGATCTTGACGACGCTGCCGCCGGAGGTACTGAGCAGCTCACGGATGGGAAGCTTCTTGGTCTCACCCTTGTCCTGCAGTTCTTCGAACTGAGGAGTGTCTTCCATCTGGCTACGGATCCAGATACCGATGCCACCGATCAGCAGGCTGAGCAGGAACGGGATACGCCAAGCCCACTCGAGGATCTGCTCTTGCGAGAATACCGACGTCAGGCCGAGGGCCATGAGCGAAGCAGCCAGCGAACCCAGGTAGGTGCCGGTATTGACCATCGACGTCTGCGTTGCACGCCACCGCTTGGGAGCGGACTCGGAGACAAACGCGTTGGCACCGCCGAGTTCACCGCCGGCCGCGAAGCCCTGCAGGCAACGAGCCAGAACGAGGATGGACGTGGCCCACACACCCAACGTGGCGTACGTCGGCAGCAGGCCCATTCCAGCTGTCGCCAGAACCATCAGAAGGATGGTCCAGGAGAGAGCATTCTTGCGGCCGTACTTGTCGCCGATGTGGCCGAAGAAGATTCCGCCGGGCACGCGTAGGAAGAAGGCCACGGCAAATGCTGCAAAGGTACCGAGCAGTGCTGCGTTCGGGTCGTGGGAAACGAAGAACAGCGCGGCGATTGTCGTGGCCATGTATCCGTAGATACCGAAGTCGTAGTACTCGACGACGGTACCGACGATGGCCGCGCGAATTACCTTCGTCGTCGACTGTCGTTCGGTTGCCACGCTGCTGCCCTCGGTGAATTCGGCTCTCGCCATGGTCTCATTCTCTGACATGTTGTTCCCTGCCTGGATTGGATACTGACTGGATTGGGTGCCGCGCAGACGTCGGACGTCAGGAGTGCGCGATGGAATGGACCGGTGCGCTCTCAGCGCTGGTCCTGGTGTAATTCGCCGCATTACGTCCCGCTACGCGGCCCATGGTCAAAGCGTTGGCAACTGCATTGCCGCCGCCCACGTATCTCAGTCCGAGGATTCCGGCGCCGGCCTCACCGGCCGCGTACAGACCCTCGATAGGTACTCCGGTGCTGCCGAGTACGGCCGCATCGGTGTTGATTTCCATTCCCGCATGCGTGCATACGAGCTCCGCCGGAAGGATTTTCGCGGCATAGAACGGTGCTGTCGCAATAGGATCCGGGTTGCCGACGGCACCCTTGTTTCGCAGCGTGCGATGACGGAGGAAGTCGTCGTCGTGACCGCTGGGCAGTTGGTCGTTCCATCGACGCAGGGTTTGCGTCAACGTCGCAACCGGAACACCCGTAGCCACTGCGAGGTCTTCGATCGTATCCGCGCGAATCGTGCCACCGGCGGCAACTTCTTCCTCGATGCGTTCGGGATTCCAATCCGCATATCCCGGAGCCAGATTCACGCGAGCGTTCTCGTCGAAGATCATCCAACCGTATCCACCCTGATGGTCGATGATGCCGGTCGAGACGGCGTACGAGCTGTCCTCGTCCATGAATCGACGGCCGTCCTGGTTGACGTAGATCCGCGACTTCGGCGGAAAACCGGCCTGCCAGTGATGGAATCGCTGGAAGTAGACCGTGGGCAGCATCAGACCCCAGCCGTCGCCCGCCACGGAAGCACCGAGGTTTTCGGCAAAACGAAGATGGTCTCCGCGACTCCCCTCGGCTGCGACGACGAACAAGGCGTCTCCGGCCTTGTTCGCGTCCGGGAAGTGGCGCGCCACCAAGCCCGGATCTTGCGCGAATCCACCGGAAGCAACAACGACGGCGCCCGCATGTACCTCGATGTCGTCGGCGACAACACCGACAACCCGACCGTCTTCCTCGATCAGCTTCTGCACCCGTGTTCCGAAGATGACCTCGATCCCGTGCTTACGACGAGCCTTGTCCAGCACCTGAATCAGTCCGTATCCCTGATCCTTGGGCACATGGCCGCGCCAGACGTCCTCGACGCCGGCCTGGGCGAGTCCCGGTTGGTGGGCGTTACCCGAGATCGCCGCTGGAATCTCGACGCCGAGTCCGATGAGCCATTCCAGTGTCGGACCGGCATTTTCGCAGAACGCACGAATCAATCCGGGTGAGAGCATCCACTGGTTGAGGTCCATGTAGTGTTGGAAGAACTTCTCTGCCGAGTCGTCGACTCCGAGGCCTGCCTGCACGCTTGTTCCGGCGGCCGTGAAGATTCCGGCCGAAAGCGCAGTGGATCCACCGAGTTCGGTTTCGGACTCGAACAGCAGAACGGATGCGCCTTCTTCAGCTGCCGACACCGCAGCGGCGAGACCGGCTCCGCCGCCACCGATGACAACGACGTCCCAGTGCTCGGTCATGAAAGTTCTCCAGTCTCCGCGATGATGCGGTGGTAAAGACCGTTCGACACCAACCCGCCGTCGACGGTGAGCTCCGTACCGGTGGTGTAGGTCGAACTGTTCGAGAGCAGGAACAGCACCGCTTCGGTGATCTCGTCGAGAGTTCCCATGCGTCCGAAGGGAACCGACTTCAGTGACGCGGCGACGAAGTCGTTTGCGCCGCCGAGCAGCGCCGTACCGACCAGTCCCGGGTGCACAGAGTTGACGCGAATCCCCCACTGCGCGAAGTTGCCCGCGGCCGACTTCGACAGACCGGTCAAACCCCACTTGCTCGACGAGTAAGCCGGAGAGAAGTACCCGATCTGACCGGCGATGGACGAGATGTTGACGATCGATCCGCCACCACTCTCGCGCATCAGCGGCGCCACCGCCTTCATACCGTAGAACGGACCGAAGAGGTTGATCTTCATGGTCAGTTCCCAGATGTCGTTCGGGGTGTCCATGAATTCGAGCCGACGCGAGATGCCGGCGTTGTTGACCAGTCCACCGAGTTCCCCACGGGTGGTGCGAATTTCGTCGACAACCCGGCCCCAGGCATCGGCATCGGTGACGTCCAGAAGATGAGCGGACGCCGATCCGCCGGCGGAGACAATGTCGTCGACCACGCCGGATGAATCCGAAACATCGGCAATGCAGACATGCGAACCGCGCGCGGCGAGAGTGCGCGCGTGATGCGCTCCCATCCCGGCAGCACCGCCGGTAACGAGAACGACGCCGGGATATTTCGTGGACTCAGACATGCCGCGAACCACCGTCCACCGCAATGCTGTGCCCGGTGACGTAGCGCGCGCTGTCCGAGAGCAGGAACAGCAGCGGCCCGAAGACCTCTTCGGGCGAGCCCAGACGATGCAGCGGTACCGCGTCGAGTGCGTTCGCGAGCGCGATCGGATCATCCTGGACCCACTTCGTCATCGCCGTGTCGATGTAGCCGGGCGCAATGGAGTTCACACGAATACCCTTGTCTCCGAACTCCACTGCGAGCGACTCAGTGAGGTGCGCGACGGCAGCTTTCGACGTGCAGTAAGCGCCTCTCCCCTTCCGCACACGCAGCGCAGATACCGAGGACATGTTGACGATGGCGCCGCCGGGACCGAGGTGGCGTGCCGCTGCCTGAGCACCGTAGAGCACTCCTTCGACATTGACACTCAGCGTTGCGCCGATCTGCTCCGGGGTGATCTCCTCGGCCAGCGCGAACGGGAAGATACCCGCATTGTTGATCCAGAAATCGACCCGGCCGAACTCCTTCAACGCCAACTGCGCAAGCAGTTCGTGCTCGTCCGGCTTGGTGACGTCGACCCGAGCTCCGACGACGCGACCCGGCTTGTCCGCCAGTGCATTCGATTCCAGGTCCGTATTGATTCGTGCGGCCGTGGCGAGCATCTGCTCTTCGTTGATGTCGGCACCGACGACATGTACGCCGCGTGTTGCCAGCCCTTCGGCGAAGGTCGCACCCATACCCTGAGCCGCGCCGGTCACCACTGCGACCTTGCCTGCCAACTCCGGGTACACCGCCGACATCTGCGTCACAACGGTGCGGCCCGGGTTCGTCTGGTCAGAGCTTTCGGTCATGATGTACTTCTCCTACTGAATATTGTTGTGCAAGAAACATTTCGGTACTTCAGCCGTGTTCGGACACTCGAGGTGCGTCGTCTCGGAAGACGGTGCGGCGGGCGATCTTCCATTCCTCACCGACCCGAACCACGCGGTCAGCGACCGTCGTCATCCGAACCAGTCGCGATTCGCCGCCGCGAGCGGTGGCAACGATCTGCAGGTACCCGCGCACTGCGAGAGCACTCTCGTCCACCGCCTCGACGACGAGATTGGTCAGAACGTGCCGATGCACCTCGTCGACAGCTTCCGCAGCAGCGTAAAAGCGAGCAGCAAACGCTGCAAGGTCGTCGAAACCGACCACGGGTTCCGGATAACTGGCTGAATGAAATTCACCGTTGTCCGTGAATGTCTGCGCCCAATCCTGCTGGCGCCCAGAGTCTATGCAATGACTCTGGTGGCCGTACAGCTGGTGGATTGCGACAACATCCTCCGTTGCCACGACGCGGTAGTTGCTCATGAAGGTTCTCTCCGAACACGCTGCGCTGCATCCACCCGAAGGTTGTGCAGCTCCGTAAAGTGTGCGATAATCGCACACACTGTGCGATATGTTCAAAGCGTAGGTGGCATACCTCACAAACGTCAAGAAAGGGATTTGATGTCAGAGCTGAGCGAGGAACACCGTCCGCGCAAAAGCGCAGTTCAAGTGGACTCGAGCATGTCGAAAACGCTGCACCACGGACTCGAGATCTTGGAACTCCTGACGTCCTATCCGCACGGTTTGTCAGTCACGGACATTGCCGACGGAGTGGGAGTCCACCGGACTGTCGCACATCGGTTGATCCGCACGCTCGAGGCTCATCACCTGTGCCGCAAGGACTCCTTCAAGCGCGTCACTCTCGGCGCCGGACTGGTCACCCTCGCCGAACCGGTGGAACAAGATTTGCGAACCCTGGCCCGCCCGATACTTCAAGAACTTGCCGAGGCCACCGAGGCGACAGCACACCTGGTGGTCCGCGAGAGCGACACCGAAGTGCGCGCACTGATGGTGGTCGAACCGCGCAGCGCCAAGGTTCACGTCGCGTTTCATCCGGGGCAGGTTGATCCGATCGACCGCGGCTCCGCCGGGCTTTCCATTCTTGCCTCACTCCCACCGGTGAGCGGGGAACGAGAGGAAGTGACGGCTGCCCGCGCACGGGGTTATGCAGTGACCGTCGGGGAGGTCATCCCGTCCGTCCTCGGAATCTCGGCAGTCATCCCCGGCAGACGCCGCGACGCCATCTCCAGCCTCGGAATCTCCGTATTCGACTCCGAGGATCAAGCAACCCTGGGCGCCGAGGTCATGGCAGCGGCAAAAACCCTCGGCAGCATGTTGCGCTGATCCAAACAACAGGCTGATCCGAACACCAGCCGAGCCCCGGGAATACCCGGGGCTCGACTTTGTTGACTCCGAATGAGATAGTTGAACAATCAACTACCTGACATCAGCTTCACGGATACAAGGAGTACGACATGCCTGCTGTGACAGTCGAGAACATCTTGGCCCTGCCCCGCCTCGACGAGCCGGCAGAGTCAGCAGTCGACCGCCCCGTCAAGAGCATCACCACCGCGCCGGTCGGATACGAAGGTGAAGGCTTTCCCGTTCACCGCGCGTTCGCCGGCATCGACCTCTCCGCCCTCGACCCCTTCATCCACATGGACCAGATGGGCGAAGTCAACTACGCACCCGGAGAGCCCAAGGGCACTCCGTGGCACCCGCACCGCGGCTTCGAAACCGTCACCTACATGATCGACGGCATCATGGAGCACCAGGACTCCAACGGTGGCGGCGGTGTGATCGGCGGCGGCGACACCCAGTGGATGACCGCGGGTGGCGGCATCCTTCACATCGAAACTCCGCCGGAGCACCTCGTCCTCAGCGGCGGCCTGTTCCACGGCGTCCAACTGTGGGTCAACCTGCCTCGCGACAACAAGATGGCATCTCCGCGGTACCAGGACATCACGGGCAACAAGGTGGCCCTGCTTTCCTCGCCGGACGGCGGAGCCTTGGTGCGCGTCATCGCCGGAGACATCGCCGGCCACGCCGGACCCGGATCGACGTACACACCCATCGCGCTCTCCCACACCACTATTGCCCCGGGTGCGAGCCTGACTCTGCCCTGGAACCCCAAGTTCAACGCCATCGTCTACGTGCTCGCCGGCGAAGGAACGGTCGGAGCCGAGCGTCGACCCATTCGAGTAGGGCAGACGGCTGTCTTCGGACGCGGTGACTCCATCACCGTCGCCGCTTCCGATCGCCAGGATTCGCGGACCGAATCCCTCGAGGTATTCATCCTCGGTGGCAAACCGATTCGTGAGCCCATCGCGATGGCCGGGCCGTTCGTCATGAACACCAAGTCCGAGGTCATGCAGGCCTTCGAGGACTTCCAGGCCGGACGCCTCGGATCCATCCCGGCAGCACACGAAAAGCTGAGCTGACATGTCGTCGGTGGTCGTCCAACGAGCAGCCGAACGTGCGCACCTCAACTACGGCTGGCTCACCGCGCGTCACAGTTTCCCCTTCGCCGGAAACTTCGATCACGCCGCGTACGCGCACGGACTTCTGTTGGTGAACAACGACGACATCATCGAAGCCGGCTCCGGTTTCGACACTCATCAGCACCGCGATACCGAGATCGTGACGTGGGTGCTCAGCGGATCTCTGGTTCACCAGGATTCCGCTGGGCACTCCGGCGTCATCCATCGCGGACTCGCGCAGAGAATGAGCGCCGGTACCGGAATCCTGCACTCCGAGCGCAACGATCGCTTCCGGGCCGACGGCTCACGCGTCACCGAACCCGTTCACGTCGTTCAGATGTGGATACCGCCGGACGAATCCGGAGTGACCCCGAGCTATCAGGAACTCGACATCAACTCCGAACTCGACGGCGGTGGCCTGATCACCCTGGCATCGGGGATGCCTGCGCATCGCGGTCACAGCGCCATCGGCCTGCACAACAAACATGCGGCACTACATGTTGCTCGCCTCGAGACCGGCGGGTCGGTATCTCTTCCGGATGCGCCGTACGTGCACGGGTTCATCGCCAGCGGCACTGTCGACGTCGAGGGAGTCGGATTGCTGGGACCAGGAGATTCGTTGCGACTCAAGGACACTGGCGGTCAACGAGTCGAGGGAATCGACGATGCGGAGATACTCGTGTGGGAGATGCACGCGTCGACGAACTGACGACACCACCGAGTACGCCCAATGTTCGGACTACACAGCAGGTTCGTCGTAGGGTGGATGCCGGTAGTGGTGGATCCGGTAGTGATGGATCCCGGTGGCACAGAAGGAGGAGCCATGGCATCTGGTCGAGCACAGGCCCCACGGACGACACCGCACATCGATGTGCACCGCTCCGGTGATCGCTTGAAATCCCGCGTCTCCTGGCTGGATTCGAAACATTCGTTCTCGTTCGGACAGCATTACGATCCGGACAACACTCATCACGGATTGCTGCTCGTCAACAACGACGACACCGTACTGGCGGGAACCGGTTTCGATACCCATCCGCACAAGGACATGGAAATCGTGACCTGGGTGCTTCGCGGTTCGCTCGTGCACCAGGATTCCATCGGCCACACCGGCGTCATCTATCCAGGCCTCGCCCAGCGCATGAGCGCCGGCACCGGAATCATGCACAGTGAGAAGAACGATTCGTGGCGTATTGGCGGCGAACAGCATTCCGACCCCGTGCATTTCATCCAGATGTGGGCGGTACCGGACGAAGGTGGACTGACTCCCGGCTACGAACAACTCGAGATCGACGACGAACTGCTGCGCGGCGGTCTGATCCCGGTGGCCTCCGGAATGGAGCGCTACAAGGATCATTCGGCGATTCGCATCAACAACAAGAACGCCGCCATGCACGTCGCGCGGATTCTGCCCGGCACCTCCGTGAATCTTCCCAGCGCACCGTTCCTGCATGTCTTCGTTGCGCAGGGCACTGCCGAGATGGAGGGCGTCGGCACACTGTACGAGGGTGATGCCGTCCGGTTGAGCGATTCGGGTGGGCAGCAACTGACCTCCGACGCCGGGGCGGAAGTCCTCGTCTGGGAGATGCATTCACGTATCGGTGGTTGAGACCCGGTCTCGGCAGGACTGGGCGCGCTGGAGATACTCGACGGATGAGCATCGACAACTCCGCCGCACCCGTCACGCAACTTGACCCCCTCAACACCTTGATGGGTGTGCGCGCCGTATCGGTCGTGCCGGGCGACTTGGCCTTCGCGCAGGCAGTCGGCCCGCGCTTCCACGATCACCGTGGCAAGACGGTGCTCGGTTCCATCGGCGTCATGATCGACGGTGCCATGGGCGGCGCGGTGTACTCGGGACTGACCTCGGGCCATCAATCCGTGCTCGCGCAGGTCACGGTCAGCGCGGGCGCCGACATTCCCGCTCTCGCAGACGTCGGCGCCACCGGCACGCTCGTGCATCTCGACGACGGCGTCGGGCTCGCGTCCGGTCAACTTCGCGACGAGAACGGCACCCTGCTGGCCGTGATGGCCGGCCGCGCAATGGTGGTCTCGCGTCCACCCGTCGTCGGAATCGACGACTACGTGGACGGTGAGCCGCTACCGGTCCCGACGCCGGAGAAAACGAGCAACCTGAGTGGGTTGTCGGGGTCCGACGTCGTCGAAGGTATCCGAGGCGGCAAACTCGAACGCGGACCGCTCGCCGGGCTACTCGATCTTGCTGTCGTCGACGTGACGCCAGGTTCCGTCGTCGGTGAGTTCGCACCCGTGGCCTGGATGGCCAATCCGCTGGGCGCCGTGCAGGGTGGTGTCCTCATCTCGGCAGTCGACGCCATTACGGGACTGGCAGCACAGACCCTGACCAGCGCCGATCAGGACTATCGCGTCCTCGACCACAAGATCGACTTCCTGCGCTCACCCGACATCGGTGGGCCGGTCTTGCGCGCCGAAGCCTCCGTGATTCGCGCCGGGCGCAGGCTCGCACTGATCGAAACTCGCGTCGTCGACGCCGGCGGGCAGGTCTACGTACGGGCCACCTCGAGCATCCAGATGCTCTCCCAGCAAGTTCACAGCGGATAACCAGTTCCGCACCAGGTCGCCCGTCCACCATTGAGACAACAGCCCACACAATGGAGGTACAGCGGCGTGAACAAAGACATCGAAGCGAGCAGGCTACGCGTGAGCCGTCGACGGGCCCTCGCTCTCGGCGGAACCATCAGTCTCGGCGGGCTCATCGCAGCCTGTTCCGGTAACAGTGGCACCGCCACGACGACTTCGGCCGCGGCTGCATCGACGACAACCACTTCCGGCGCTTCCGCAGCGGCCACGTCCGGCGATGCCGTCACCGCACTTCTGGCCAAAGCACCGCAGTGCGTCATGAGCAAGGAAGAGACACAGGGCCCCTACTGGTTCGACGTCGACTCCATTCGCGGCGACATCCGCGAAGACCGTCCGGGCACCACACTGCAGGTGGCAATGCGCGTGCAGGACAACAGCCAGTGCAACGTCGACGGCAGCATCGGCGCGGTCTCCAACGCCGTCGTCGAGATCTGGCACTGCGACGCCGGCGGCGTGTACTCCGGCTTCGAATCCGGTTCGCTGAGCGCCAACGGCGGCGGCGGTGGCGGAACTCCCCCGGCCGGCGGGATGGGTGAACCTCCGTCAGGTGCACCCGGAGGTGGAATGGGCGAACCTCCGTCAGGCGCCCCCGGAGGAATGGGCGGCGGCATGGGCGGTTCCGGAGAGACCTCCGACGGTTCGTACAGCGTCGGCGACACCGAAGCCACCACCACCGACGACGGCACCTACCTGCGCGGTGCCCAGACCACCGATGCAAACGGCATCGCACAGTTCACAACGATCTTCCCCGGCTGGTACATGGGCCGCACCACCCACATCCACGTCAAGGTTCACATCGACAAGAAGACGGTCCTCACGTCGCAGACCTTCTTCGACGAGACCCTTCTCGACGAGGTGTACTCGCAGTCCCCGTACAGCGAGCACACCGGTCGTGAGAACAACACGAACAACGCCAGTGACGGTATCTACGACGACACCGGCCTCATGACCGTCGAGAAGCAGTCGGACGGTTCCTACCTCGCCGTCATCAACCTGGGTATCGACGCCTGAGGTAGGAGCCGACTCAGCCGCCGACGTATGCCGCGAGGTGCTTTCCGGTGAGGGTGGAGCCGTCGGCGACGAGCTCCTCGGGAGTGCCTTCGAAGACGATCCGACCGCCGTCGTGACCGGCTCCAGGGCCGAGGTCGATGATCCAGTCGGCGTGCGCCATCACGGCCTGGTGGTGCTCGATGACGATGACGGACTTACCGGAATCGACGAGTCGATCGAGCAGGCCGAGCAACTGCTCGACGTCGGCCAGGTGCAGTCCGGTGGTCGGCTCGTCGAGGACGTACACGCCACCCTTCTCGCCGAGGTGCGTCGCCAGCTTGATGCGCTGACGCTCACCGCCCGACAGCGTCGTCAACGGCTGGCCGATCGTGAGGTACCCCAGCCCCACGTCGACCAGTCGGACGAGGATCTTGTGCGCAGCGAGCGTCTTCGCCTCACCGTCGCCGAAGAACTCCTCGGCCTCGGCCACCGACATCGTGAGAACCTCGTTGATGTCCTTGCCACCGAATTTGTATTCGAGAACTTCCGCCTGGAAGCGCTTGCCCTCGCACTCCTCGCAGAGAGTGGCAACGCCGGCCATCATCGCCAGGTCGCTATAGATGACGCCGTTGCCGTTGCACGTCGGGCAGGCGCCTTCGGAGTTGGCACTGAAGAGCGCCGGCTTCACGCCGTTGGCCTTCGCGAATGCCTTGCGGATCGGGTCGAGCAGCCCGGTATACGTTGCCGGGTTGCTCCGACGCGAGCCGCGGATCGCACTCTGATCGACCGACACCACGTCCTCGCGTTTCGCGAGCGAGCCGTGGATCAGCGAACTCTTACCCGATCCGGCCACACCAGTCACCACGACCAGTACACCGAGCGGTACGTCGACATCTACATCTTGGAGGTTGTGTGAGTTCGCTCCACGAATCTCGATTGCTCCGGTGGACTCCCGCACGGTCTCCTTGAGGGCGGCCCGGTCGTCGAAGTGACGCCCGGTGACCGTATCGCTGGCTCGCAAGCCATCGACTGTGCCCTCGAAGCAGACGTTTCCACCGGCGCTACCCGCGCCTGGCCCGAGGTCGACGATGTGATCGGCGATCACGATCGTCTCCGGCTTGTGCTCGACAACGAGCACGGTGTTGCCCTTGTCCCGCAGGCGCAGCAGAAGATCGTTCATCCTCGCGATGTCGTGCGGATGCAGGCCGGTAGTGGGCTCGTCGAATACATACGTGATGTCGGTGAGCGAGGAACCCAGGTGCCGAATCATCTTGGTGCGTTGAGCTTCACCACCGGACAGCGTTCCCGACGGACGGTCGAGACTGAGGTAGCCGAGTCCGATCTCCACGAAGGAGTCGAGCGTTTCGCCGAGCGTCGTGAGCAAAGGCGCGACCGATGGTTCCTTCAGACCGCTGACCCATTCCGCGAGATCACTGATCTGCATCGAGCAGGCGTCGGCGATGTTGACGCCCTTGATCTTCGACGACCGCGCACCCTCGCTCAAACGCGTCCCGTCACATTCGGGGCAGGTGGTGAACGTGATCGCCCGCTCGACGAACGCCCGGATGTGGGGCTGCATCGCGTCGACGTCCTTGGCGAGGAACGACTTCTGAATCTGCGGAATCAGACCCGTGTACGTCAGGTTGATGCCTTCGACCTTGATCTTGGTCGGCTCTTTGTAGAGCAGATCGTTCAGTTCCTTCTTGGTGTACTTCTTGATCGGCTTGTCGGGATCGAAGAAACCGCAGCCGCGGTAGATCCGGCCGTACCAACCCTCCATGCTGTAGCCGGGGACCGTGATCGCACTCTCGTCGAGCGACTTGGTGTCGTCGTACAACGCGGTCAGATCGAAATCGTTGACCGCCCCTCGTCCCTCACATCGCGGACACATGCCGCCGGTGATCTTGAAGCTACGACGCTCTTTCGTCTGACGTCCGCCGCGTTCCATCGTGACCGCGCCTGCTCCGGAGATCGAGGCCACGTTGAACGAAAACGCCTGAGGCGAACCGATGTGAGGCTTTCCGAGACGGCTGAACAAGATGCGGAGCATCGCGTTGGCGTCGGTGGCGGTTCCGACTGTCGAGCGCGGGTCGACGCCCATCCGCTGTTGATCGACGATGATCGCGGTGGTCAGGCCGTCGAGAACATCGACGTCCGGCCGCGCGAGCGTCGGCATGAATCCTTGAACGAAAGCGCTGTAGGTCTCGTTGATCATCCGCTGCGATTCCGCGGCGATCGTACTGAACACCAGCGAGCTCTTTCCCGAACCGGAGACGCCGGTGAATACCGTCAGCCTCCGCTTCGGGATCTCGACGCTGATGTCTTCGAGATTGTTCACCCGCGCGCCTTGCACGCGGATCAAATCGTGGCTGTCTGCAGTGTGCAGGGCAGTCATCGTGTCTCCATCTGTCAGTCGATCGCCGACGGTCTCAGCGCAGTTGACGGGCTCAGCGCAGTTGACGGGCTCAGCGCAGTTCTTGAATACGGATCAGGTTTCCCGCTGGGTCGCGGACGGCGCAATCGCGAACGCCGTACGGCTGCTCGGTCGGTTCCTGGACGACGTCGAGGTCGCCGGCCTGAAGCCGCTCGAACGTATCGTCCAGATCTTTGGTGGCCAGAAGAAGTCCGCCGTACGTGCCCTTGGCCATCATCTCGATGATGGTGCGGCGCTCGTCGTCGGTGATTCCGGGATCGACGGCCGGCGGGTGCAACACGATGGAGGTGCCGGGCTGGCCGGGCGGCCCCACCGTGATCCATCGCATCCCGTCGTATCCGACGTCGTTGCGCACCTCGAAGCCGAGGGTGTCGCGGTAGAAGTTCAGGGCGGCGTCAGGGTCGTCCTGCGGAAGGAAACTCGAGTGAATGGTGATGTCCATGGCGATCACGTTAATTGCGGTTGTGGGTTCTGCGCTTCTCGATTCCTGATCGGTCTGGTGACTTGTTTGGACACGCAGGACGGCATTCCGGCCGTCGACTGCTCGGCCTCGCGCCGATAGACGCTGGGCGGGACCCCTACCAATTCGGTGAACTTACTGCTGAAAGTGCCGAGAGAGCTGCAGCCGACTTCGAAGCAGACGTCCGTGACACTGAGATCTCCGCGGCGCAGTAACGCCATTGCGCGCTCGATTCGCCTGGTCATCAGGTATGCGTACGGCGGTTCGCCGTACGCCTGACGGAATTGGCGACTGAGATGCCCCGCAGACATGTTCACTCCCCGCGCGAGCGCCTCCACGTCCAGAGGCCGCGCGTACTCCCGGTCGATACGGTCACGCACGCGTCGTAGTCGCGCGAGGTCCTGCAGGTGCGGATCTGCGGCAGGTCTGCTGGTCACGTATTCGATCGTGCCATGCGGTACCGACGTTGCCCAGCACAAGAGATGAACTGGGGCGTGGAGCGATCACGCACACACCGAGCAGTTCGTCATGATCGTGTAAGGATGGAGAAATGACCACGGCTCATCGCTCAGGCATCGACCTCACCCACCTCGACGGCGACACACGGGCGCAGGACGATCTGTTCGTCCACGTCAACGGAAAATGGCTCGCCGAATACGAGATTCCGGCAGACCGCGCAGTCGACGGGGCCTTCCGGACGCTCTACGACAAGGCCGAAGAAGACGTACAGACCATCATCACCGAAGCCGCGGAGTCCAACTCTGCCGCCGGTACCGATGCACAGCGCATCGGCGACCTGTACTCGAGCTTCATGGACGCCGACGCCGTGGAGGCCGCGGGCCTCAGCCCCATCGACGACGAACTGGACGCCGTCGCCGATGCGCCGGACCGGTCGTCGTTGGCCACCGTGATCGGACGCCACCAGCGCGTCGGCGTCGGCGGTGCCATCTCGCATTACGTCGACACCGATGCCAAGAATTCCGAGCGGTACCTGATCCACTTCAGCCAGTCGGGAATCAGCCTGCCCGACGAGTCGTACTACCGCGAGGACAACTACGCGGAGATCCGCGAGAAGTACGTCGCGCACATCGACAAGATGTTCACCCTCGCCGGCGTCGGCTACGACGCACAGCGTGTGTTCGAACTCGAGAAGAAGATCGCGGCCGGGCATTGGGACGTCGTCAAGCGTCGTGACGCAGATCTGAGTTACAACCTCGTGGGCTTCGAGGAACTGACCGAGCAGAACCCCGGTTTGGACTGGGCGGCATGGTTGTCCGGTCTCGGCGCCGATTCGGAGAAGTTCGCCGAGATCGTGGTCCGCCAACCCGAATTCCTGCACACCTTCACCGCACTCTGGGCGTCGGAGTCACTCGACGACTGGAAGGCATGGGCAGCGTGGAAGGTGCTGCACGCTCGCTCCCCCTACCTGCATTCCGCGCTGGTCGACGAGACCTTCGCTTTCTACGGCACCACGCTCTCGGGTACCGAAGAGAACCGTGAGCGCTGGAAGCGCGGGGTCAGCCTGGTTCAGGATCTGCTCGGCGAGGCCGTCGGCAAGCTCTACGTCGACCGTCACTTCCCCGCTGAGGCGAAGACCCGCATGCTGGAACTGGTCGCCAACCTGCAGGAGGCGTACCGCCGCAACATCTCCGACCTCGAGTGGATGAGCCCGCAGACTCGTGAGGCCGCGTTGGCCAAGCTCGAGAAGTTCACCCCGAAGATCGGTTACCCCGACAAGTGGCGTGACTACGCCGGTCTCGATATCTCGGCTACCGACCTGGTGGGCAACTACCGTCGTGGATACGCCGCCGAGTACGACCGTGACCTGGCCAAGCTGGGTGGCCCCGTGGACCGTGACGAGTGGTTCATGACGCCGCAGACCGTCAACGCCTACTACAACCCGGGCATGAACGAAATCGTGTTCCCCGCAGCCATTCTCCAGCCGCCGTTCTTCGACGCCGCAGCCGACGACGCCGCCAACTACGGCGGCATCGGTGCCGTCATCGGCCACGAGATCGGGCACGGCTTCGACGATCAGGGCGCCAAGTACGACGGCGACGGCAACATGGTCGACTGGTGGACCGACGAGGATCGTAGCGAATTCGGCAAGCGCACAAAGGCTCTCATCGAGCAGTACAACGAGTTCGAGCCCAAGGAACTGCCGGGCCACCACGTCAACGGTGAATTCACGATCGGCGAGAACATCGGCGATCTCGGCGGGCTGTCGATCGCGATCGCGGCGTACAAGATCGCGACCGAAGGTACCGAACCTCCGGTCATCGACGGACTCACCGGTCTGCAGCGCGTGTTCTTCGGGTGGGCGCAGGTATGGCGCACGAAGGCCCGTGAGGCCGAAGCGCTTCGCCGTCTGGCCGTCGACCCGCACTCGCCGCCGGAGTTCCGGTGCAACGGCGTCGTCCGCAACCTCGACACGTTCCACGAGGAGTTCGACGTCAAGCCAGGTGACGCACTGTATTTGGAGCCGGAGAAGCGTGTGAAGATCTGGTAGCAAGGGCAAGCCCCTGTGCGCGCTTAAGGACCCCCTGGACTCCCTGAGCGCGCACGGGGCCGAAGGCCCTACCGGGCGTACATGATCACCCCGACGCCGACCAGACAGATCAGCGCACCGGCGATGTCGAAACGATCCGGGCGGAATCCGTCCATCACCACCGCCCACAGCAGTGAACCCGCTACGAAGATCCCGCCGTACGCGGCGAGGATGCGCCCGAAGTTCGCATCGGGTTGCATGGTCGCGACCAGACCGTAGAGACCGAGCGAGATGACGCCGAGCCCTACCCAGATCCAGCCCTTGTGCTCGCGAATTCCCTGCCACACCAACCACGCACCCCCGATCTCGAGCAGCGCGGCGAGTACGAACAGCAAGAGCGAACGTGCGACGGTCATGCCGCACACAGTATCGCTACAGACGTACCCCGGTCTCCGCGGAAAAGAAGTACACCTCGCCGGCCTTGGGCAGCAGATGAAGCGACTCCCCCGGTGCCACCGACATCTTCCGATCGACGCGAATGACGATTCGGCCGGATCGGCTCTGCCACTGCGAATCCGGGGCACCCTTTGCATAGACGAACGATTCGGCGCCCAGCTCTTCAAGCAGGTCGGCATCCACGGCCAGCGAGCCCTTTCGCCACGCTCCCACCAGATCCCACGACTCGGGACGCACTCCCACGACGACCCGCTCCCGCTCGGACGCCCCGGTGGGCAGCGGAATCCGCAGGTCACCGAGCACTGCGACGGTACCCTCGACCGGCGCTTCGATCAGGTTCATGCCGGGCGATCCGATGAAGGCGGCCACAAAGGTGTTGACGGGGTTGTCGTAAAGTTCCCGCGGCTTCGCCACCTGCTGCAAACGACCGTCCAGCATCACCGCCACCCGGTCCCCCATCGTCATCGCCTCGACCTGATCGTGGGTGACGTAGACCGTCGTGGTGCCGAGTCGACGCTGTAAGGCAGCGATCTGCGACCGCGTGCTCACGCGTAGTTTGGCGTCCAGATTGCTGAGCGGCTCATCCATGCAGAACACCTTGGGATGGCGAACGATGGCCCTACCCATGGCAACTCGCTGACGTTGCCCACCGGACAGCTTGGCCGGTTTACGTCCGAGCAGCGGTTCGAGTTCAAGCATCCGTGCTGCCTCGAGTACCCGCTCGCGCCGTTCGGACTTTCCCACTCCCGCGTTCTGGAGCGCAAAACCCATGTTCTGCTCGACGGTCATGTTCGGGTACAGCGCGTAACTCTGAAACACCATGGCGACGTCACGTGCTCGCGGCGCGAGATGCGTGACGTCCGTGCCGCCGATCTCGATCCGGCCGTCCGACGCGGATTCGAGACCGGCGAGCATTCGCAGGCTGGTGGACTTACCGCAACCGGAAGGCCCTACGAGTACCAGGAACTCACCGTCGGCGATGTCGAGGTCGAGACGGTCGACTGCCGGTCGATCGGTTCCTTCGTAGCGGTGCGTGACTCCCGCGAATTGCACGTTGGCCATGAGTGTTCTCTCCTACTACTTCGGCAGCTTTGGGGTGATCTGCCGGTCGATGATCTGCTGCAACTGGGTGGCAACGCCGGCGAATGTCGATGCGACGTCGGCTTTCTGGAGAGCGATCTGCTCGAGTCCGGTGCCGATGATCTGATCGCCACCCGGGACGAACACGCGTGCGTAGTCCTGCGAGCGCGTACGCGAAAGCTGATCCACAGCGGTACGGGAGTTCGGATTCGCGTCGAGGAATGCCTTCATGCTCGGCTCCGACGTTGCCGACTTGCGGACCGGCATGTAGCCGACGTTCTGCGAGAAGTACGCCGTGTTCTCACCATTGGTGATGAAGTCGATGAACTTGAGCGCGTTCTTCTTACGCTGATCGGAGATCTTGGACGGGATGGCGAGCCCGGCGCCGCCGGTGGGGCAACCGGGAGTTCCGTCCACTGCCGGGAGGAACGCGGTGCCGAAGTCGAAGTTGGCAGTCTTCTTGATGCCGGACAGGTCACCCGTCGACGCGATGGTCGACGCCAGGATGCCCGTACCGAATTCGTTTGCGATGTCAGTGGAGACCGCGGCGTACTTCTTGTCGTGAATCATGCTGGAGAGGAACTGCCCTGCGGCAATGGTCTTCTCGTTGTCGAGCTGCAAATTCCACTGGTCGGAGTACGATCCGCCGAAGGTCCAGATGGGGCCTTCGTAGGTCCAGCCGAGGTAATCCTTCGCGTTGCCCCACCCGTGTGCCAACTTGCCGTTGCCCACGACCTTCTGCAGCTCAGGTCCCCACTCGTCGAACTCCTGCCACGTTGCAGGCCCGCGATCGGGAAGTCCGGCCTGCGACCAGACCGCCTTGTTGTAGTAGAACAACGGCGTCGACCGCGCATAGGGAAGTGCGTAGTGCTTGCCCTGGAACAGGTAGTCGGCGAGCAACGAGTCGACGTAGTCGGCCGAGTCGACGCCCACCTCGGAGAAGAGTCCGTCGAGCGGCTCGATTGCCCCGGCAAGTGCGTAGTTGAACCACCAGACATCCGACAGCACAACCACATCGGGAACATCTCCGCCGGAGAGGGCAGCGTTGAACTTCTGCGCCACCTCTTCGTAGTTCTTGCCGCCGTCCACCAAGTTGACCTTCAAGTCCGGGTACTTGGTCTGGAAGCGGTTGATCAATTCCTTCTCCACGTCGGTGGACTTACCCGGGTGGTTCGACCAGAAGGTGATGGTGTTGGAATCACCCGACGCACCGGATGTTCCCGCAGCATCAGCGCTGGAACCACCGGATCCCGCGCACGCGGTCAGTGCTGCGCCGGCGGCGATTGCACCGCCGAGGCTCAGAAATCCGCGCCTGTTCATGTTTGCCATTACTGCTCCTCGAGAAAGAAATGTGACGGGAAAAGCTGTCAGCCCTTGACCGCACCGGAGGTGAGGCCTTTGATCATGTGTCGTTGCAGCAGAAGGAAAATCACCAGGATCGGTAGCATCGTCAGTACCGTTCCTGCCATGACGGGACCCCAGTTGGTGAGTCCGTCGTTGTTCTGCAGTTGGGTCAATCCGATCGGCAGCGGCGCCACCGAGGAATCGTCGGACATGAGGAACGGCCACAGGTACTCGTTCCATTCGTTGACCACCGTGATGATGCCGAACGCCACCATCGTGGGCCCGGAAACGGGGAGCACCACGCGCCAGAGAAGCCGCCAGTGGCCGGCGCCGTCCATCCGCGCTGCCTCGATGATCTCCGAAGGTATCGAGAGAAAATGGTTGCGCATGAGGAACGTACCGAAGGCTACACCCGCGAGCGGAACTATGATGCCCTGGAACGTGTTACGCCAGCCCCACTCTGCCACGAGCGCGTAGTTCGAGATCACGGTGATCTGGTTCGGAACCATCAATGCGGCGATGATTCCGAGAAAGACGAAGTTCTTCCCCGGGAAGCGCAGGAACACAAGCCCATAGGCGCTGAGAGTCCCCAGAACGAACTTCGCCGCCGACAGAATCGTCGTGATCACTATCGAGTTCCGCAAGAACATCCAGAACGGAACCGATGTCGTTGCTTCGGAATAGTTTTCGGGATGCAGCGATGACGGCCACCACGTTGCAGGCTGCGTGTAGATCTCCGGACGCTCCTTGAACGAGGTCATCACGATCCAGTAGAGCGGCAGGACGATGATGACCAAGGCGATCACCATTGCCGCGTAGCCGAGGATCTTCACACCGACCTCACGCCGGTCCACGTTCTTGCGATCCGGCCCGGGTCGGACGACGGAAGTCGGAGCAGCGCTTTTCTTTTCCTCTACCGCTGTCATTTTTCTTCTCCCCGATCCATGGCACGAACCTGGTAGACGGTGATGATCAGCAGGATCAGGAACATGATGGTGGCAACCGTCGCACCGTAGCCCGCCCGGAAGTTTCGGAATGTCTCGTTGTATACCTGGTAGACCATCGTTGTCGTCCCTGTACCCAGCGGGCCACCACGGGTCATGACGTTGATGATGTCGAAGACCTGGAGCGAGTTGAGCATGACGGTGATGGAGAGGAAGAACGTCGTCGGGCGCAACTGAGGTAGGAGAACCCGGCGGAACTTGGTCCACGGCTTGGCACCGTCGATTTCGGCGGCTTCGTTCAACTCTTGCCGAACTCCTTGCAGCGCAGCGAGATAGATGACAAACGTGTAGCCGAGGTTCTTCCACATGTATGTCACCGTCACCATGAACAGCGCCCAGTGGGGATCCTGATAGAAGTCGGGCGATTGGAGTCCGACACGGTGCAGGAGATCCTGGATCAGACCGAAGTTGGGGTCGAAGACGAACTGAAACGCGACACCGATCGCTGCACCGGAGATCACGAACGGCGCGAAGATCGCCGACCGGACCAGGTTTCGCCCGACGAGCTTGCGATCGAGCAGCATGGCCAACGCCAGACCGATGACCATTGAACCCACCACTGTGACCAATGTGAATACCACCGTGTTGGTGACGATCTGCCAGGTGTCGCTTCGTCCGAACCACTCGCGGTAGTTGCTCAGCCCGATGAACGTCGCCTTCGGGTCCGCAATGTTCCAGTCGAAGAACGAAAGTCGGATGTTGTCCACCAGCGGGCGATAGGTGAACAAGATCAGCAACGCGAGATTGGGACCTACCAAGAGCGCAAAGAGCGCGTAATCACGCCATGGTCTGCCCCACAGACCTGGCTTGCCTGATGTGGGCAGCGTTCTTTCCGGACTCGATCTCACTGAGGCAGTCTGACCGCCCGCAACGAATGAATGGTGAACGTACAAGACACTCGAGCTGAACGCGACACGAAAAAGGCCCTGCGCGAATACTTCTCGCGCAGGGCCTTCCTCGTCGATGTCTAGCGGTTCCAGTCACCCAATCCGTCGGCGCCGCTGAGGACTCCACCTGCGGTGTTCTGCACGATCACCGGGTCACCCTTGCCTGCGTTCTCGAAGAACCACTTGGCGTCCTCGGTCCTGACATTGAGGCAGCCGTGGCTGACGTTGGTGAAACCTTGTTGCGCTACCGACCACGGAGCGGCATGGACGAAGATGCCACTGTAGGAAATTCGTGTCGCGTACTCGACGTAGGTGCGGTAACCCTCGGGAGAATCGATCGGAACGCCGTACGTGGACGAATCCATGTACATGTCGCGCAGCTGCTCCCCGACGATGTACGTGCCGTTCGGTGTTTCGTGACCTGGCTTGCCGAACGACGTCGGCATGGTGCGCACGACCTCACCGTTGCGGGTGACGGTGACCTGCTTGGTGTTGTCGTCCGCGACGGTGACGAGTGCGTCACCGATGTTGAACGTGGAGTGCGAATCACCGGCGTCGACGGTCACGGAGATGTTCGCCGGCCAGAACTGTGCCGGCTTCCAACGGACCTGGCTGTCGTTGATCCAGTAGAAGCTGCCATCGACCGGAGAATCGGTGGTCACGCGAATCGCGCGCTCGGCCGTGGCACGGTCGCCGACTGCCTCGTTGAAACGAATGATGATCGGCTGCGCGATGCCGACTGTCTCACCCGCCGACGGGTTGAGCGACGGCGCGGAGAAGTTGGGAGCGCCGATGGGAGCCTGAATCGGTGTACCCGGGATGCCCGGAACCGGAATCGCCGGATCGAGGTACGGAACGCCGGGAATGACGGGCAACGGAATGTCCGGTCCACCGGGGAAGAGAGGAACGGCCGCGGAAGGTCCGGCGAGAGCCAGGCCGGCAGCCACCGCTCCGACGATTGCCACGGCAACCCGTGACGTCCGACGACCCTGTTTGCTGCCCATGTCACTACCTTCGCTCGAATGACCACGTACTCACGTGGATTTTGCGCGGCCGGCATCGATACCCGCCTGGTACCGATGCCGATGCACCATCCGGACGCGCCCGCCGGGCGCACACCTACACACCCGAGCACGCCAAAGAGAGCAAACCGCACATTTCCATAGTCATTAACACACAAATGCGGCAATCGAGCAATTCGGATGTTCGCCCAAACGTTGCTATCCCTCGCTGCGAGCAGCCGCCAACATCGATTCGATGGAGATGAGTTTGGTTCGCGGTCTACCGGCGGCGGCACCGGATGCTCGTTCTGCCTTGTCGATCCGCTGCCAACCTTGGTAGTCCACCTGATCCGGCGACCGATCTGCCAGCAGAACCTGCAACTTGTCAGCGTCCTCGGTCGGCGTGGCGAGGCGCCCACCAGCGAAGTCGTCGAAGATCATCGACACCGTCTCGGCGGAGCAGTACTTGTTGGTGCCGATCACGCCCGTCGGTCCGCGCTTGATCCAACCCGCGACGTAGACACCCGGGATCGGCGTGCCGGTCTCGGTGTCGATCACGCGACCGTTCTCGTTGGGGATCACGCCGCGAGCGTCGTCGAAGGGCAAGTCGGCCATCGGTGTACCGCGGTATCCGACCGACCGAAGCACCAGGGAGGTGTCGATCGTCTCCTCGGTTTCGGTAGGCCGGGCGGAGAGCTGACCGGTCGGCGTTGCCACCAACTCGTTTTTCACGATCCGCACCAGTGCGACTGCACCGTCGCCGAGGATCTCGACGGGCGAGGTGAGGAACCGGAGAACGATCCGCTTGCGGGAAGGATCTGCGGTACGGGAAGCAAATTCCTGCGCCTGCTTGACCTTGAGCAGCACGGACGGCTCCGCGGCATCGCTGTCCACGAACGCCTGACTGGCCTCGTCGAGTTCGGCTTCGATCGGGTCGACGACTACGTCCCCGTTCGCCATCTGTCCGAGGGCCAACAGTTCGGGATTGGTGTACGCGGCCTGCGCCGGCCCGCGCCGCCCGAGAATGACGACCTCACGAATCTTGCTGTTACGCAGCGCTTCCAATGCATGCTCGGCGAGGTCCGTCTTCGCGAGCTGGTCCGGGTCGGTCACCAGGATGCGAGCGACGTCGAGTGCGACGTTGCCGTTTCCGACGATCACCGCTCGCTCGCCGGACAGATCGAAAGTCCGATCGGCATATCCCGGGTGGCCGTTGTACCAGGCGACGAACTCGGTGGCAGCGTGACTTCCCGGCAGTTCCTCGCCCGGGATCTCGAGCTTGCGATCCCCGGCAGCGCCGACCGCGTAGATCACTGCGTGGTGATGGTCCAAGAGTTCCGAATGCGAGATGTGGGTACCCACCTCGACGTTGAAGTGGCAGCGCACGGTCTTTTTCGCGACCACGGCGCGGAACTGGTCGGTGACGCCTTTGGTTCCGGGATGATCCGGAGCCACGCCGGCGCGCACCAATCCGTAGGGAGTGGGAAGCCGATCGAACATGTCGACCTCGACGCGAGGCTTGCCGGTCAGTTCCATCGCCGCATAGCAGGCTGCGGGGCCGGAGCCGATGATCGCCACTTTCAGCGTTCCCAGTTCGGGATCGATCTTGGCCATCGTGATCGGCTCGGGCCAATCCGGGCCCATCGGATGCTTCTCGAAGTACGACGCGTTCATCTGCAGGTACGGCGCGTCGTCCTCGTCGAGTTCGTTGTCCGGGAAGATCGCCTCGACCGGGCACTCGTCCACACACGCACCACAATCGATGCAGGTGTCGGGATCGATGTAGAGCATTTCGGTGGTCGCGAACGGAGCTTCGTCCGGTGTCGGGTGAATGCAATTGACCGGACACACGTCAACACACGAGGCGTCGTTGCAGCACGGCTGCGTGATCACATACGCCATGACATTCCCCTATCCCTGAAACACGAAGCACGAACTGATTCCCAGACTATAACGTGTTCCAATTTGGCGCGAGAATCGTTTTCAGATCACCCCATTGCGCTTCAGCTGCCATACCGCCTGCACGGTGGCGTGACCTCGCCATTCCAACGCCGCGGCGGGCGAATAGCTGTCGAAATCCACCGCCCAACCGCCGTCGTCGTGTTGCCGTGCAGCGAGCGCGGACAGTTCGGAGTCGATCACCGCTGCATCGAACAACGCGCGGGTCGGACCACCAGGAAGCGGTGAGAAATCGAGGGGCCGCATGAATTCGCCTTCGGCTCCCCCGTCCACGTGAACCAAGCCGTCAGCCGGGATACGCGAACCAAGAGTGCTCACCAACGACGACGCTTCGGGACTGTTCCGGTGAACCGCGTCGAGAAACTGCAAGGCAAAGGCCAGCTCGAGGGCATGCAGAGCATCCGCCCCGTCGATCGCGTCGAGGCAATATCGAACGGCAGAGGCGAACCACGGATGTTCGGCGACGGCCTCGTCGAATTCGGCAACGCGAGCCGCTGCAGCACACACGATGCTGGTGATCTGCAACGACGGCGCCGACGGGTCCGCGCTCACCCAGAAGGGCGCACACCCGGCTGGGTCGGCAATCGGGAAGGCGAAGGGCAAACCGCCGCCTGCCAGCGAATTGGTCTGCAACCAGTCGCACAGTTCGACCGATCTGGGCGTCGGCGTTCCGATGTCGGCAAAGGCTTCGAAGGCATGCAGCGCTCCGCCAGGTTGGCTGGTTGCCGAGCGAAGATCCGGTTCGAGTCCCCAGCCGTACCCACCGTCCGGGTTGCGATAACCGTCCACGGCCGCACAAGCCGCGGCCCGGTCACCCTGTCCGAGAATCAAATTCAGCCGATGCCGATCGAGAGTCCTGGCATGTCCCGCCATGAACCCGACGGCTGCCGTGAGATCAACACTCATGAAGAACGGTTCAGGATTCGTCGCCGTCGAGCCGGAAGCCGACCTTCAACGTGACCTGGAAATGCGCCACGGCGCCGTTCTCGATGTGGCCGCGAGTTTCCACCACCTCGAACCATTCGAGGTTGCGCACCGTCTCGTTCGCCCGGGCGATGGCGGTGCGAATTGCCGCGTCACTGCTCTCGGTGGACGAGCCGACGATCTCGGTCACCCGGTACACGTTGCTGCTCATGGCATTCCCTTCGTGTCAGATTCGACGAACCAACTCCTGCGCCTCGGCGCCGAGCCTCGCAAGGCGAAGATCACCGAGAGCTGTCACAGCACTACCCAACCTGTTGGTGGTGAAACCGAGCGAGAGTCCGCTGGAGAGGTCCGCATACGCGCCTGAACCGCCGACTCCGTAGTGGCCTATCGCATTCCGCGGCTGCCGCCGCGCGGCAATGATCGGCGGGTGGTAACCGAGAGTCCAGTTGGGCCGCACCGCCAGCACGTAATCCCGATCGCGAGTCTGGATGGTCGACATCTGGTCGATGGTCGATTCCTTCAGGAACCGTTTCCCGTCGATCACGCCGCCGTTCGCGATGGCGCCGTACATCTTCGCGAGAGCACGCGCGCTGAACACTCCGTTCCAGCCCGGCATGACGGCGTCGTGGACAGCCGGGTTGCGCACCATGACGTCGAAACCGTCCGGCATCGCGGCCTCCGCGAGTCCGCGAGTCGGACCGACGTGTGAGAGCACGGTCGACGCGAAGGCCCAGTTCAAGCCGGCAGGGTTGATATGTGGGAACAGCTTCGCGATCCGTGGACGCTCGGTTTCGGGTACGCGGTACCAGAATTCGTCGACTCCGAGGGGCTTCGCTATCTCCGCTTGTACGACGTCGATGAACGGCTGACCGGACACCCTGGCCACAAGTTCGGCTACCAACCAGCCGTAGGTCACAGCGTGATAGCCGGGGCCTCGAAGCCGACGCGGATCCGGCTTCTCGGCAGCCAGGGCGGCAACGACCTCGTCGTAGTCCATCAGGTCGAGGGGATGCGGCATCAGGCCGCGAACGCGGTGAAGGCCCGCGCGATGTGACATCAGTTCCCGGACGGTGATCTTGTCCTTGCCGGCCGCTGCGAATTCGGGCCAGTACTGAGCAACCGGAGAGTCGTAGTCGATCAGCCCGCGTTCGGCGAGTCGATGAACGACGGTGCTGGCCACGCCCTTGCCGGTCGAGAAGGAAAGCGACACCGTGTCGTGGTCCCAGCGCCTGTCGCGGTCGGCATTGCCGGCCCAGATGTCGAGAACTTTCTCGCCGCCCAGATACACGACCAGCGCGCCGCCGCCTTGTTGCGGTTGGCGATACATCGCGAAGAAGCGGTCGGCCAAGGGAAGGAATCGCCGGTCCACATACAGCTCGGTGCGCGAAGGCACCTCCACCCGGGCGAGCGAACCCCGTCGTGCATTGGGAGCCATCGCGTCCTCCGATCCCCGCTGATTCAAGTTGTCCGGTCACCGGATCGGTGGCAGGAGCTTGACACCATTGTGACCACTGTCACGCAAGAGGCTCAGGACCGGGGTGCACTCACGGGGTGACCCACGTCGAAGTGCCGTCGCTGACACATCCCTGACCTGTGGCAAGGTTGAAAACAAGGGTGGGACCACCCGAGCAGATCGCCCCGACGTCCGCGTCACCCACCGCCGCTCTGCCGCCAGGTCCGCTGAGCACCACGGCAAAGGGTGAGGAGTCTGTGCGACCGAGTGCGAGCGAACCCGGGCCGTACGCAACGGCGGCAAGCAGCCCACCGCGCGACTCCGCTGCAGCAACGCCGCCGAAGAGTCCGACGCCCGCCGACCGGCCGCCGTCTCGCGAATCGGCGACGCCGACGCCATCGCCCTCCACGTGTGAAATCGCGTAACTGGAGGGATCTGCCACCGCTCGGCATGCGGATGACCCGTCGACGATCGTCTGATCTTGGCCGCGCGCCGAACAATCCAACGTCGCGGCCGACGCTGTTCCGCTACCGAGTGACAATCCGAAGGCGGCAAGAATCACGCCACCCGCCGCTAAGCCTGCTGCTCGCATTTTCCGGCGATCCATATCCAACCCCCACAGTGCATTCGACGTGACCGTACATTCGACGTCTAATCGAATTACCCGATATGTCCGCCTCTGACGCTACCCGTCTTTGTTCTTCCGATCGCGGTCCTTGCTCGGTTGAACTCGTTTGGGTTCACCGGGCATTTTGGGATAGTTCGGCGGGTACGGCAGATCGCCAAGTCCCGCCGCCAGATCCTTCTCCCACATCTCCAACAGAACGTCGAGGGCAAAGGCCTTGTCGTGCATCGCTTCCATCGGATCACCACGATCGGCGAGCAAGCCGGGAACCGTGGCGATGGTGCAGTCGTCTGGGTGCACGTCCCGCAGTTCGTCCCAGGTCACCGGCGTGGACACAGTTGCGATCGGCGTCTTACGAGCCGAATACGCCGCCGCGATCGTCCGGTCACGGGCATTCTGATTGAAGTCGATGAAGATCCGTTCACCCCGCTCTTCCTTCCACCACGCGGTTGTGGCGCGATCGGCACTACGCCGTTCGACTTCACGGGCGAGGGCGATACCCGCGTGGCGGACCTCGACAAAATCCCAGCGCGCCTCGAGCGGGATGTAGACGTGAAGGCCTCGGCCACCGGACGTCTTGGGAAATCCTTCCAATCCCAACTCGGCGAGCAGAGGGCGAAGGACCTCGTCCGCGATGGCAACGGCCTCGTCGAACCCGGTCCCCGGTTGCGGATCGAGATCGATGCGGAGTTCGTCCGGGTGGTCGGTGTCCGGGCAACGCACGGCCCAGGGATGAAACGTGACAGTCCCGAGATTGGCAGCCCACACGATGTTCGCAGCACTACGCACTCGAAGGACGTCAGCCTTGCGACCCGACGGGAACGTGACCTCGCAGGATTCGACGTGCTCGGGCCGCTTTGCCGGCAGCCGCTTCTGGTAAACCTCTTCGCCCTCGATGCCGTCGGGGAATCGCTGAAGATGCGTTGGCCGATCTTGGAGCGCCCGCAACGCTGCACCCTGCAGCGCCACCGTTCGGTAGTACTCGACAAGATGCCGTTTGGTTCCGCCGTCCTCACCCAACTGCGGATAGTAGATCTTGTCCGGGCTCGACAACCGGACCGCGATCCCGTCGACGTCCAGTTCCTCTGCGGGACTCGCCATCACTTACCACCTGCAAGAACATCCGCGAAGTCGTATCGCACCGGAACCTCCAACTGATCGAAAGTGCATTCGTCGGGCACCCTGTCCGGACGCCAGCGCAGGAACCGCGCGGCGTGCCGAAAGCGTTCCCCTTCCATCTGGTCGTACGCCACTTCCAGCACCCGCTCAGGACGAAGCGGAATCCAGGAGCGGTCTGCGGCCGATCTCCACCGGCTGGCCTCTCCCTCGGCCACAACGTCGTCCCCGAGGCGCAAAGGTTCGAGTTCGGCCAACAACTCGATCCGCCGCGCCGCGGTGAAAGCCGAAGCGCCACCGATCATCTTCAATTCGGAACCGTCGAACAGACCCAGAAGCATCGACCCGATACCCGGCTGGCTCTTGTGCGGACGGTAGCCCAGCAGTACGACATCCGCGGTCCTGGCGTGTTTCACCTTGATCATCTCGCGCTTGTTCGGCAGGTACGGTCCCGCCAGCTTCTTGGCGACAACCCCGTCGAGACCCGCGCCTTCGAAGGTTTCGAACCAGGCCATTGCTTCGGCGCTGTCGGCCGTCGCTGCCGTGACGTGGCAACTCGGCCCGCCACCGACACAATCGAGGAGCAACGCACGTCGCACACCGAAGTCCTCGATCGAGACGTCGCGATCCCCGAGCGCCAGTAAATCGAACCCGACAAATTGCGCGGGCGTCTGTTCCGACAACAATGCGACGCGGCTCGCGGCGGGGTGAATCCGCTCGGAGAGCGCTTCCCAACTCAGGCGCGTCACACCGTCGATCTCACGGGGAACCACCAGTTCTCCGTCCACCACACATTTTTCGGGCAATTCAGACTTGACGGCTTCCACCGCCTCGGGAAAGTACCGCGCCAAGTCCTTTCCTCCTCGCGACCCGAGCACCACTTCGTCACCGTCGCGAAAGATGATTGCTCGAAATCCGTCCCATTTCGGCTCGTACGACCACGTCGGGTCACCGGACTCGGGCTGAGGCGGCACAGTGGCCGCAGCCTTCGCGAGCATCGGGGCAAGCGGCGGCATCAGGGGTAGCTCCACCTACCCATACTGACAGTCCGGTTGGCAATTCGACTACCGATGTATTGGAATAGGTCCCGAACAATCTACGAACCAACAGAATTATCCAAGAATCAACAAAGGGGTCCTTATGTCCGGAATCGTCCGGCGACTTTGCACTGCGGTGATCGCAACTTCTGCAATCGCCGCCTTCACCGTCGGTTGCGGTTCCGACATCGAGCCGAAAGCCATTGCGGAATCATCTTCCTCGGTTGCCGATTCGACCACTACCTCCGCAGCCCCGACCACCTCGAAGATCACCGGCCAGGAGGGTTCGGACGACGGCGGCGACGTCGACATCGACGTGTCGATCGGTGATTGCGTCAAGCTCGGCGGTACCACGACGGCCGCGGAAATCGACAACGCGGACTGCGGTAGCAAGGATTCCAACTACAAGGTGGTCGCCAAGGTTCCCACCTCTGATCAGTGTGCCTCCGATGTCGACTCGTACTACTACGAGACCCTCGCGGGTGACGAGCAGGGCGCTGTCTGTCTCGACGTCGACTGGGTAGTCGGCGGATGCATGGACCTCGGCAGCGGAATGGACGAGCCCGCCCGCATCGAATGCTCGGATACCAGCGGCACCAATGTAGTCGAGGTCGTCGAAATCCTCCAGAACTCCACGTCGATCGACGAATGCGGTTCGGGGGCAGACTCGGGATTCGAGCACCCGGAACGTAAGTTCACGGTCTGCGTCGCAACGCTCTGATTCGAGCGCCCTCCCGAAAACACCTGTGCGCCTTGTCAACCGATCTCGGTTGGCAAGGCGCACAGGTGTTTTCTACAGCCGGCGCTTTCTACAGCCGGCGCTTTCTACAACCAGCCCCGACGTTTGAAGATCGTGTAGAGACTTCCACACGTCAAGAACATCATCGAGAGAGCAAACGGATAGCCCAAGTGCCAGTGCAGTTCCGGCATGTCGTCGAAGTTCATTCCGTACACGGTTCCGATAAGCGTCGGCGCGAAGAGAATTGCCGCCCACGCCGAGACCTTCTTGATCTCCTCGTTCTGCGCGTAGCTCGCCTGCGTCAGATTGCGCATCTCCTCGTTCTGGTTCTGCGACACCAGAGTTGCGTTCACCGTGAGGATGTTTCCGAGCAACTGACGAAAGCCGTCGGCCCGCTCCACCACAGTCGTCGCATGGTCGGTGACGTCGCGGAGGTAACGCTGGAGTTCCTCGTCCGTGTGGTACTTGTCGAACCCCGCCGACAACCCACGCAGCATTCCCAGCAGCGGACGCGTCGCCCGCTGGAATTCGATCACCTCACGGGTCAGTTCGTAGATGCGACGCGAAACTCCGGGATCGCCACTGAACACTTCGGTTTCGATCTCGTCGATGTCGTTCTGCAGGCCGGCCACCACCGGGGCGTACCCGTCGACGACTGCGTCGAGAATGGCGTAGAGAACGGCCTCGGTACCCAACCGCAACAGGTCAGGATCGTTCTCCATGCGAGTCCGCACCGCCGAGAGATCCGGCGATTCACTGTGACGGACGGTCAGAATGAAGTTCGGACCACAGAAGATGTGCAACTCGCCGAATTCGACCCGCTCGGTCTCGTCGCGGTACCGCGCAGCACGCAGGACCACGAACAGTGTCTTGCCGTAGCGCTCGAGCTTGGGGCGCTGGTGCGCGACAATCGCATCCTCGACCGCCAGTTCGTGGAGGTCGAAATGTTGTGCAGCGGCATACAACTGGGCGTCGTCGGGCCGGTACATGCCGATCCACGCCATCGACTGCGAATCCGGAAGGCATGACAGTGCTTCCGCCAGCGTGGACGGCGACGCTATCCGCTCGCCGTCGCGGTACACGCCACTGTTGACGACGGTCGATTCGACGGGCGCCACCGCCTCGGGCGGGGCAGCCTTGACGACGGTGCGTGCGGCACGCGAGTGCCCGGGATGTGAGTCACCGAGACCCGCGGAACGACGTGGCAGTACCGACCGTGAACGACGAAATTCGCGCATGCTGAACAGCTTTCGAGGGAAGAGTGAACGACGACGCTTGCTTCACAGCAAAGCCGAAGCCGATGAACACACGATGAAGCTGCAGCAAAATACCGGAACAACCCGGGCGGCTACAGCTTCAGTTGGTACTCGGAGGTTGGCCACGCATTACAGCCACACCTCCTCTTCCCTGAATTCCTACGCAAGTCCGCGCACGACGCCAACATGCTACCCCGACTGTCAGAGCGGGACAAACCGAACGACAAGCCGCAGGACAGCACGAACCGGTCGGAGGAAACCCGCTCGACGAATGCAGCTTTCAGTCAGTTCGCAGCGCGCAATCCGCCGATCAAGAGTTCGACGATCTGGTCCGCCAACGACTCCGTCTCCGCCAAAGTCTGCCCTTCACGCCTTCGGTACCAGAGGTCGATGCCGTTGAGACTGCTGAGGAGTATTTTTGCCGCCATTCGCGGCGAGCTCGCACGAATGGAACCATCCGCGACACCTTCGGTCATCACGTCGACGAACAGATTCTCGTAGCCGAGTCGCAGCGAATTCAGTTCCACGAGGACTTGCTGTTGCCTCGGCTTGAGCGCGGAGTTCATCTGGCCCCGGACACCTTGGTGGATCGTGTGGTGGTACCCGAGATGTGTCATGAGATTGACCAGGTGGGCGTGCGACATCGCTTCGAGACGCGCGAGGCCGCTGTCTGCCCCGTCGATCCGAGACTCGACCTCCGCGCGGAGCAGGCTCATCCCGCGCTCGTAGATTGCCAGGTAGATGTCGAACTTCGAACGAAAGTGGTAGTAGACAAGACCTTTGGTGGCCCCGATTCGATCGGCCAGCAAATCCATGGTCGTGGCCGCGTAACCGTCTTCGGCAAAGGCGTCGGCGGCGCTGGTGATGATCGCGGATCGCACGTCCGGAAGATCACTACTCATTCGACTTCCACTCCCATTCGCACTGCCTGCCGGCCCTTGACTGTTTCCACGCTATCGCATAGTAATACTGAGTAGTATCCCAGATCAGAGAGGTTTTCCAATGTCGTTGGATTTTTCCGGCAAGGTAGTGATCATCACAGGCGCAGGCGGCGGACTCGGCCGTTCGCATGCATTGGCCCTCGCCGCACGCGGCGCACGCGTCGTCGTCAACGACATGGGTGGCTCGGTCAACGGCAGTGGCGGCGCTGATACCGCAGCAGCCAAAGTAGTGGCGGAAATCGTCGAGCTGGGTGGCGAGGCCATCGCGGACCACTGCGACATCACCGACGTCGACGCCGTCGCCGCCATGGTCGCGACGGCCGTGGACAAGTGGGGCCGCGTGGACATCCTGATCAACAACGCCGGAATCTTGCGCGACAAGTCGTTCATCAAGGCCGAGCTCGACGACTTCCGCAAAGTCATCGACGTGCATCTGATGGGTTCCGTCATCTGTTCCAAGGCAGTCTGGCCGCACATGGTCGAACAGAACTACGGACGCATCCTCATGACTACGTCGGCATCGGGAATTTACGGCAACTTCGGCCAGGCAAACTACGGCGCCGCGAAGTCCGGCGTCGTCGGCCTGATGAACGTTCTCGCCATCGAGGGCGAACGCAAGGGCATCCGCGTCAACTCGCTGGCCCCGACCGCCGCGACCCGCATGACCGAAGACCTCCTCGACGAGAAGACTCTCGCTCTGCTTGCACCCGAATCGATTTCACCCGGCGCACTGTTCATGGTCTCCGATGACGCACCGACCAAGACCATCCTCAGCGCTGGCGCCGGCGTCTTCGCGATCGCTCGCATGGAAGAGTCGCAGGGCGTGTACATCCCCGAAGGCGCACTCTCCCCTGAGGTCGTCGCCGAACGGTGGTCCGAGATCAGTGACATGACCAATTCCGTCCAGGTGCCCGCGGCGTTCGATCAGACCCGCCGGTTCGTCGAGAAAGCTGTAGCCGAGCAGCCGGCCAACTGAGCTGGGCAACCAGCCGACTGATCGATCCTGCTCCCCCTAAGGTGTGGTGGTGACCACACCAACGGGAGTTTCGATCGTCGACATCGTCGACAGACTGGGAATGACGTTCCTCAGCGGAGGCGACACCGTCGACGACGCCCGCACTGTCAGCCGAGTGACCCTGCACGAAGGGTCCGGAGTTACGCAAGGCAGCGCGGGCGCCGTCGTGCTCGGCGCAGGACTGGCCGAGTCGGCCGACATTGCCACTGCAGTAAAAGAATACGGTTCGGCCGGAGCCGTCGCGCTGATCGTCAGGGAGCCATTGGCCGTCGACGAAAGCGTCGCACGGGCGGTCGCCGAAGCCGATATCGCACTTCTGGGAATGGTCAAGGATGCAAGCTGGCTGCAAAGTGCGTCGCTGATCAACGAGATCCTCGAATCCGGCAACAACGGGGACCGCACGTCCGCCGCCGACGCCGACCTGTTCGATCTTGCCAACTCGATCGCTCAGGTATTGAACGGCCCGGTCACCATCGAGAATCAGTCGAGCCGGATCCTCGCGTTTTCGGCGGATCAAGCCTTCGGTGACGAGGCACGTAAGCAGAGCGTCCTCGGACATCAAGTGCCGCAGCACTATTCCGACCGGCTCAGGTCAATGGGGTACTTCAACAAGATCTACGGCTCTACCCTGCCGGTATTTCTACCGGGTATCGGGCCGGGCATCAGGCCCCGGGTCGGCATGCGAATACATGCGGCATCCCAGATCCTCGGTTCGATCTGGGTGATCTTGGACGAGGAGCCGAACGAATTGCAGGTCAAAACGCTCGTCGAGGCGGCGGGCGTAGCCGCGATGAGTTTGCTTCGCGCCAAGCTGGCCGCCGATTCCGCACGACGGCTGAGGTTGGGCGAGGTGATCACGCTACTGAGCGGCGGCACTTCGGCCAAGGAAGCGGCCGAGCGACTGGGCTACGGCCGCTCGAAAGCAAACGTACTTGCGGCCGGCTTCCGTAGCGGCGCCGGCGCATCGTTGGAGGCCGAAGCCGACGTCGATCAACTGGCCCTGACACTCAATACCTATCTCGACCAAGTATTTCCGTTGTCGGTGGCGGCAGCGATCGGCGGCACCGTCTACGCCGTCATCCCACACACCCGGCACCAGACCGACGACGACTACGTGCGTCGGATCGCGTCGGAGTTTGCAGACCGTTCCCGTTCGGAAAAGTCGGTGGTCATCGGAATCGGTGCGACAGTGGCCGACGTGATGACGCTGGAGAAGTCACGCGACGAAGCCGACCGAGCGCTTCGCGTTCTGAGGTCGACGTGGAATTCCTCGGGCCGGACCGTCGCGCGCGCCGACGACGTGCAGATCAATTCCCTACTTCTGCGCCTCTCCGACGCCCTGGCGGACGAGAACGAGACCGCGTCGGGTCCGCTCGCGGTACTGCGTGAGTACGACCGCACTCACGACATCAACCTCGTGGACACCCTTCGAGCCTGGCTCGACACGTTCGGCGACATTCCGGCGGCTGCGTCGTTGGTTCACATCCACGTCAACACGTTTCGATACCGCCTCAAGAAGCTTGCCGGGATTGCCGGAATCGATCTTGATGATCCGGAAACTCGATTCAGCCTGATGCTCCAGCTTCGTCTCTTCTATCCGACAGCGTTGTAGCGATCTACCAAGTCTCACGAAACATTCGTAAATCCGGACGATGTTCTCCTCCTTTTGTTGGGTGAGGATTCAAGCAATCGTTTATTGCTCCTGACCCGACAGACCTCGCGTCACTCGGGCCGGACTACATCTTCCGGAGGCACCATGAAACAACGGTCCTACGCACTGCTGGCTGCGGCAACTGGCACCGTTCTTGCCCTGACCGCGTGCTCATCGGGTGGCTCGTCGGGTTCGGGTTCGGGTGGGAGTGAACCCGTCACGGACGGCACCTTCAAATTGGCTCTCGTGGCCGACCCCGGCGCTCTGAATCCGCTGATGACGGCCGCATCGCCGGCGCACCAGCTGGCGCGTCTGAGCTACGACTATCTGCTCCACCCGGATCCCGATACCGGAGTCACCAAACCATGGCTCGCCGAGAAATGGGAAGAGACAACCACTTCCGCGTCCTTCACCATTCGCGACGGTGTCACCTGTACCGACGGATCCGCTCTTACTGCCCAGACTGTCGCCGACAACGTCAATTTCATCACCAACGCAGCAAACAAATCTGCTCTCCGCGGGGTGTACGCACCGGCAACTGCGAGCGCCACCGCCGACCCTGCGACACGGACAGTGACGGTCACGACTCCGGAGCCCTCTCCGTTCCTGCTTCTCAACCTGGCGCGAATACCGATCATGTGCGAGGCCGGGTTGAAGGATCCGACGGCGGCAAACAAGACGACCTTCGGGTCGGGCATGTTCCAGATGACAGAGGCAGTCGCGAACGATCACTACTCCTACGTTCGGCGCGACGGCTACAACTGGGGACCGGACGGCACCACCTCGGATACGGCCGGAGTACCCAAGAATGTCGTCGCGTCCATCATCACGAACAACAGCACTGCGGCCAACCAGGTGTTGTCCGGCGATCTGAATGCCGCAGCAGTTTCGGGCCCCGACCAGGATCGCATGAACGCCGCGAACCTGGATACCGTCAAGCAGCCTGCTCCGGCGGGCGAGATGTTCTTCAACCACAGTCCCGGCAATCCGACGAGCGATCCTGCCGTCCGCAAGGCTCTGGTCCAGGCTCTCAATCTCGACGACCTCGCCGAGATCTTCACGGCCGGTCGCGGAACCAGATCGACCACGATGGTGTCCATCGAACCGCGGGCCTGCATCTACGACTCTGTCGCCGGAAACCTGCCGGAATTCGACACCAGTGCAGCCGCAGCAACTCTCGAGTCTGCGGGCTGGAAGGTCGGCGCGGACGGTAAGCGCAGCAAGGACGGCACACCGCTCCGAATTCGGATGGTGTACGAGACGTTCGGTGACGCGACCGATGCTGCCGCCGACGTCGCGGTCAACGCGTGGAACGACCTGGGCGCCACCATTGAACTCACCAGCGGCGACTCGAACAAGATTCTCGATGTAGCACTCAGCGGCAAGGACAACACGGCGTGGGATGTTGTGTGGGAGCCGATCAACGTCGCGCTGCCCAGCATGCTGGTCCCCTTCCTCTCCGGTCCTGTGCCCGCGGCGGGAATGAATTTTGCGTCGATCTCCAACCCGGCCTACGACGAAGCCGTCACCAAGGCTTCCGGGCTGACGGGCGAGGACGCTTGTGCCGCTTGGGCAGACGCCGAGTCCGAGATCATCAAAGCAAACTCGGCGGTACCTTTTGCCGACAAGATCACGACTCTCTACTTCAACAATGCGGGTCTTGCATTCGGCCGCAATTTCATCGGTTCGGCCCTGCGCCTGTACCAGTAGACCGCCGGTAGCGACCGGGGAAATCGTCGTGTTTCGCCGGTCGCTGTCGGTATACGGACAGGTATTCACCGATCCAGGCGGTTTTCGTGGGAGCGGACGAAAATCGACCCGATTTTCGTGAGGATCGACAGAGATGCGCGTCACGTCATGCGCCAAGATTTAGCAGTCAACACTCAATCGCGCCCTCACGTTTTTCGCTCGGGCCCCAGCTCCATCCCGGAGGCACCATGAAACACCGCTCCTATCCAACACTTGCGGCAGCCGCAGGGCTCACGCTTGTGTTGTCTGCTTGTGGCTCGGGAGGCACGTCCTCGGGCGCCAGTGGCGGTGAACCGGCCACGGACGGGACCTTCCGTTTCGCCCTGCAGGCCGATCCGGGCGCACTCAACCCGATCATGTCGGCCTCTCAGGCAACCGCCGAGTTGTCTCGTTTGGCCTACGACTACCTGATCTACCAAGATCCCGATACCAGCGAAGTCGGACCGTGGTTGGCGGAGAAGTGGGAAGAGACCCCGACCTCGGCGTCCTTCACCATCCGTGACGGGGTGACCTGTACCGACGGATCGACGCTGACTTCCCAGACCGTCGCGGACAACATCAACTTCGTGGCCAATCCGGACAACGGTTCACAGTTGCGCGGGTCCTCCGTTCCGACCGGTGCCACAGCAACCGCCGATCCGGCAGCGCGCACCGTCACGGTGACCACTGCGGCGCCGAGCCCGTTCCTGCTTCTCAACGTCGGTCGACTGCCAATCCTGTGCGAGGCCGGGCTGAAAGATCCGACAGCATCGAACAAGAAGTCGCTCGGCACCGGCATGTTCGAAGTCACCGAAGTCGCCGCCAACGACCACTACACGTTCCAGCGACGTGATGGCTACAACTGGGGCCCCGACGGCACCGCTTCCGATACCCCCGGCGTCCCCAAGACGGTCATCGCCGCCATGGCACCGAACGTGAGCACCGCCGCAAATCAGCTTCTCTCGGGTGAACTCAATGCAGCTCCGATCGCCGGGCCGGACAAGGACCGCGTCGCGGCAGCCAATCTGGACTCGGTTGGCCGGCCGGTACCCGCAGGCCAGATGTACTTCAACCAGATCGCCAGCAACCCCACCAGTGATCCGGCAGTGCGCAAGGCGCTGATCCAAGCGGTCAATCTCGACGACCTCACTCAGGTCATCACCGCCGGAAACGGGGTCCGGGCAACCAGTCTCGTCGCCGTCGAACCGCGCGCCTGTGTCTACGACTCTGTGGCAGGCAACATTCCGGACTTCGACCTCACAGCTGCAAAGGCAACACTGGACGGCGCTGGTTGGACTGCCGGCGCTGACGGCAAGCGAAGCAAGGATGGCAAGCCGCTCAATCTCCGCCTCGTGTACGACGGCACCGACGATCCGCGCAACGCGGCGGCAGAACTTGCTCAGTCGGCGTGGTCCGAACTCGGCGCAAACGTCGAGGTGACCGGGGGTGACTCGAACAAGATCATCGACGTCATTCTGAGCGGCAAGGACAACTCTGCCTGGGACATCGCCTGGGTCCAGATCAACTCCTCGCTGCCCAGCACGTTCACCGCGTACTTTGCCGGGCCGGTTCCCGCAGCAGGCAAGAATTTCGGATCGGTCAGCAACCCCGCCTACGAAGCAGCAGCCACCAAGGCGTCCGGTCTGACCGGTAGCGACGCTTGTGACGCTTGGGCCGACGCCGAGTCGGAGCTCACCAAGACGATCGCGGCCGTGCCCTTCGCGGATTCCGTCATGAACGTGTACTTCAACAAGGCCGGACTCTCATTCGGTAAGACGCTCACCGGTTCTGCGTTGCGTCTCTACCAGTAAGTCGTTTTCCCGCTCAGCATCTCTTCCCGCCCTGCATCTGTTCCCGCCCTCCGGAAAGACAGCCCATGAGTCAAACTATTGAAGCCGCGAAACCAGAAGCGGCGCCTCAGGCTCGAGCAAAGTGGCTCGAGTCCGACAGCTGGCCCGCATATCTTCTGCGTCGTTTCGGCACCTTCGTGATTTCACTCTGGGCGCTGGTGACTGCGGCGTTCCTGATGCTCCAACTGATTCCGGGCGACCCGGTTCGGTTGGCTCTGGGAATGAACGCACCGGTCGAACTGGTCGAGACAACGAGGTCTCAGCTCGGTTACGACCTTCCCTTGTGGCAGCAGTACTTCCGATTCGTCGGCGGGTTGCTGAGCGGGAATCCCGGTGACTCGATCACCTTGAGGACTCCGGTCTTCGAGGTGATCGCGTCCCGCCTCCCTGCAACACTCGAACTGGCTGTACTCACAGTCGTCACGGTGCTGCTACTGGGCATTCCGATCGGCCTCATCTTCGCTGCACTGACCCGCAACGGTCGACGACGCGGAGTCGAGATCGGTTACACCGCAACGTCAGGCACTATCGCCGTGATCCCCGAGTTCATGTTCGGTACGGCGCTGGTCTACCTCTTTGCCGTCACGTTCCCTGTTCTGCCCGTCGCCGGCCGAGGTGGACCGGAAAGCTACATCCTCCCGGTCGCGGCCATGTCGATCGGTGCCATCGCCTCGATGTCGCGCATCGTCCGTGCAGAGGCACTCGGCGTGTTGGACATGGACTACATCCGTACGGCGCGCGCCAAGCGAATGCCCGTGGCACGAATCTACTTCCGTCATGCAATGCCCAACCTCATGACGTCGACGCTGACGCTCGCCGGACTCCTCCTGGGTGGTCTGATTGCCGGCACCGTGCTCATCGAGAGCATCTTCGCCTGGCCCGGTATGGGCATGGCGCTGGTCAAGTCCATCACCGAGAAGGACTACCCGCTCGCCCAGACACTGGTCGTGATCTACGGCGCCATCGTCCTTCTCATCAATTTCATCGTCGACGTGGTGCTCGCTCTCATCGACCCACGATCCACAATTCGGGAGAACTGAGTTGAGCACCTCACCTACGGCCCCCACTGCGGCCCCCAAGACGCCCCCGCGACGACACTGGATCGTCGGAACGTTCCGCACCCCATTGGGAATCCTGGCCCTCACCTTCCTGACCGCTCTGATCGCCCTCGTCATCTTCGGACCGATGATCTGGGGTGACGCCGCTGTCGCAGCCAACCCGAAGGCACTCTCTCAGGGACCGAGTTCCGAGCACATCTTCGGCACCGACGCCGGCGGGCGTGACGTCTTCGCCCGCACGATGACCGCCGCGAGACTGTCGGTGCTCATGGCTCTCGGAGCCGTCGCACTCGGTGTCACAATTGGCCTGATACTCGGTACGCTCCCGACGCTCGCACCCCGCTCGGTCGGACGAATGGTCGTGGCATTCCTCAACTTCGCCATCGCATTCCCCGGACTGCTCCTCGCCATCTTCCTGTTGGTCGTTCTCGGACAGGGTGCGGGCAGCGCGGTGATCGCCATCGGTCTCGCCCTGGCCTCGCCGTTCGCGAGGTTGACGTACGCACTGGCTTCGTCGGTCAACGGACGCGACTTCATCGACGCAGCACGCATCCTCGGGGTCACCAAGCCCGGGCTGCTGTTCCGCCACATTCTCCCCAATATCCGTGAACCACTCATCGTCAATGCCAGCATCGCTGTCGGCAGCGGCCTGGTGGTCTTCGCCGGACTCTCGTTCCTCGGCTTGGGCATTCAGCCGCCTGCATTCGACTGGGGCCGGATGCTCAACGAAGGTCTGTCGAAGATCTTCGTCAACCCGGCCACCGCACTTGCCCCCGGCATCGCCGTCGTGCTCGCCGGCTTGACCTTCACGCTGCTCGGCGAGGCCATTGCTCGCGGCGCGGGAGTTCGCAGCCCGATCAGCAGTCGCCTGCCGAAGTGGAAGCCGATCAACCGGAAAACTGCCCAGGCCGATTCGGCGCCCAGCGACGAGGACGCAGTTCTCACCGTCCGCAACATGTCCGTCGCAGTCCCCGCGGGTGACGACTGGCGTCGCCCCGTCGACAACATCAGTTTTACAGTTCATCGCGGCGAAACCGTGGGCATCGTCGGTGAATCCGGCTCCGGAAAGTCACTGAGTTGCATGGCAATCGCGCAGCTGACCGACCACCCCACCGTGGTCGACGCCGGGCTCATCGAGTTCGACGGCACCGTGCTGATGAAGGACGGGAAGCGGCCGGACAACGCGGCTTCGCGCAAGGTTGCCCGCCAACTCGGCACACGTATGGCGATGGTGTTCCAGGATCCGATGTCGTCCATGAATCCGTCTCTCAAGGTCGGATACCAGGTCGCCGAGATCGGTTGGCTCCACGAAGGTATGAGCAAGGTCGACGCGAAGAAGGCGGCAGTCGAGCGACTGAACGCCGTCAAGATCCCCGACGCGCCCAGGCGTGCGAAGCAGTACCCCCACGAGTTCTCCGGCGGTATGCGTCAGCGCGCGATGATCGCCATGGGTCTGATGGGCAAGCCCGCTCTGATCATCGCGGACGAACCCACCACTGCGCTCGATGTGACCGTTCAGCGTGAGGTTCTCGGGCTGCTCCACGAGGTTCGCGAAGAAACCGGCGCCGCAATCCTTCTCATCTCACACGATATGGCCGTCATCACCGGCATGTGCACCCGTGTCCTGGTCATGTTTGCCGGCGAAATCGTGGAAGACATCGCAGTCGACGATCTGATTGCCGGTCGTGCAAAGCATCCGTACACCCGCGCGCTGATCGCCGCGGTCCCCACCATGAGCACCGATCGCGACAAGCCGCTTGCCACCGTCGACGAAGCCTGGCAGGTGGAGAGCCTCGACGCCGAGGAGAGCACCGCCGACATCGAGTTGGAAGAACTGTTGGCTGTTGCAGAGGAGATCCGATGAGCAGGCTCGAATTCCGTGACGTCAACGTCCACCTCGGTAGCGGTTCGAAAAAATTCCACGCCGTCAAGAACATCAATCTCGACATCCCCTCCGGATCGGTGGTCGGTCTCGTCGGTGAATCGGGTTCCGGAAAGTCGACACTGGCGCGAGCAACTGTCGGCTTGGCCGAGCCCAGTTCCGGCCAGATCCTTCTCGACGGTGTGGACGTCGCTCACGCCCGCGGCGCGACGGCTCGTCTGCGCCACCGGATCCAGATGGTCTTCCAAGATCCGTACTCGTGCCTCGACCCGCGAATGACCATCGGCCAGTCACTCGCCGAGGCGCTGCGGTCCACCGAGCGTCGTGACAAAGCTCGCCGCAACCGCGGCGACCGCGCTGCCGAGGTGGCTCGACTCCTCACCACCGTCCAACTGCCGGTGGAGAAGGCGCACGAATACCCGTCGTCGTTGTCTGGTGGTCAGCGCCAACGCGTTGCCCTCGCGCGGGCTTTGGCAGCCGCACCGGCAGTTCTGCTTGCCGACGAAATCACCTCCGCTCTGGACGTGTCCGTGCAGGGCGCGGTTCTGAATCTGTTGGTGGATCTGCAGAAACAGTTAGGTCTGACGGTTCTGTTCGTCAGCCACAACCTGGCGGTGATCCGCTATGTCTGTGACCACGTCGCAGTCATGCTCGGCGGCGAAATCGTCGAGCACGGGCCGGTTCTCGACGTGATCGATTCGCCCAAGGAGCCGTACACGGCAAAGCTGTTGTCCGCGATCCCGACCTTCGGGGAGCCGATGTTCCAATGACAACGCCGACCACTCTCGACTCCCCCGCTGCCGTAGCCCGTGCCGAAGAACGTCGTTCGGCGAGAATCCAGGATTACGCGTCCGTGGTTACACCGACCAGCATCGCCGTCTCGGCGTCGGGACGCATTGCATACGTACGTACCGAAGCGAATCCGGCCGCGGATACCAACGAGCACTCGATCTGGTTGGCTTCCCCGCAACTACAGCTCACCGCGGGACCTGCCGACACCTCGCCGGCATGGCATCCCGTTTCCACGCTGTTGGTCTTCGTTCGGCCGGATTCCTCGGGCACACCGCAACTGTGGAAGGTCGACGCCACCGGCGGGCCCGCCGTTCAGATGACCACCACGGCGCAGCTCCCGCTCGGCGCTGGGGCACCAGTGTTCTCTCCCGACGGTGCTCGAATCGCCTTCAGCGCCCCGGTCGACCGCACTGCCGCCGGATCGTCACACCTCTTGGTGGCGAAACGCCTCAACTACAAGGTCGACGGATCCGGTGTCCGGGGCAGCGTTCGGGCGCACTTGTTCGAGTTCGATCTGGCCGCCGGCTCGCTTCGGCAACTGACGGACGGCGATTGGGACGCTTCGCATCCCGCGTACAGTCCCGACGGCACCGAACTTGCTTTCACCGCGGCGATGGACGGCAATGCCGATCTGACACGGGCGAGCTCCGCGTGGACCGTATCGCTGACTGATCTCGCCTCGGCTCCACGGATGCTGGGGCACGCACGCGGCATCGCCGGACCACTGACGTGGACACCTGTCGGCGACGCCGTCGTAGCAGTCGGTTGGCACACGCCGATCATTCACAACAACGAACTTCTTGTCCTGCACCGCGACCAGCGAGTGGAAGACCGCAGTCTGACATCCGCACTCGACCGAAACGTCATGCCTGGCGGGACCGGTTATCCCGGTGGCGCAACGCGTTTCACCGCCGACGGCGACATCGTCTTCTGCATCCGCAACCACGGCTCCACCGAACTGCACAAGGTCGATTTCGGATCAGGCTCCGTCTCACCACTTCTCACCGGAGAACAGACAGTGGTCTTCGGTCTTGCCCTGACGTCCGAGAAGGCCGTCGTCGCGCTTGCAACGGCGACGTCCTTCGGTGAGGTCGCCGTCATCGATCTCGAGACTCGCGCAGTCGAAACCGTCACCGAATTGAACACGGAACTGACAACTTCCGTCGCGTTTCCAGTCGCCTCCGAGCGTTGGTTCGACATCAGCGACGGCACCCGTGTTCAGGGTTGGATCTTGCGCGACCCGAACGTCACGGGCGCCGGTCCGCTGGTTCTGGACGTCCACGGCGGACCACACAATGCCTGGACCGGTACACCCACCCCGATGCACGCGTACCACGCGGAACTGGTCGCGCTCGGATACACGGTCTTGATGATCAATCCGCGGGGAAGCGACGGCTACGGCAACGAGTTCTTCGACGGTGTGCGTGACGGTTGGGGTGAGGCGGATCGCGCCGACCTGCTCGAACCAGTCGAAACCCTTGTCGCCGAAGGGATGGCCGATCCGAAGCAACTGGTGCTCACGGGCTACAGCTACGGCGGATTCATGACGTGCGCCCTGACGTCCGTCACCGATCGGTTTGCCGTCGCAGTCGCTGGCGGCCTTGTCTGCGACATCGCGAACACGGCGGGCCCCTCGGACGAGGGCATCTTGCTGCAGACGGTCGAATTCGACCCGCAGTCATCTCGGGTACAGGAACTTTCGCCGCTGGGGCGAGTCTCCCAGGTGACGACACCGACGCTGATACTTCACGGCGGTAGCGACGTCCGCTGCCCGGTCAACCAGGCAGAACAGTGGTTCGGTGGACTGCGTTTGGCCGGCACCCCGACCGAACTGGTGGTCTTCCCGGGCGCGTCGCATGCCTTTGTGCTGACGGGTCGACCCTCCCACCGTCTGGATTACAGCACCCGTCTCGTCGACTGGATCGAACGTCATCTCTCGCCTACGCCGGCACTGACCACGGTCGATCCCGACTACTGGCAGTACCGACTCGACACCCTGAGCGCGAAGTACGGGGTACCCGGTGCTTCGCTCGGAATTCTGACCACTACCCGCAGCGGTTTCGACCGCACCGTGGTGACGTCCGGTGTCGTCAGTACCCGCACCGGTGTCGCGGCCACTCCCGACACGTTGTTCCAGATGGGTTCGATCAGCAAGGTCTGGACGGCCACCCTGATCATGCAACTCGTCGAAGAAGGATTACTGGACCTCGACTCGCCTGTCCGGAACATTCTGCCGGGCTTCGCAGTTGCCGACGCGGTAGCCACTGAAACGGTCACCACTCGCCACCTGTTGACTCACACCAGTGGCATCGACGGTGACGTCTTCATCGACGGCGGACGCGGCGACGACTGCGTCGAGCGATACGTCGCAGCCCTGGCATCGACGGTGCAGCTCTTCGCACCCGGTACCGATTGGTCGTACTGCAACACCGGCTTCGTCATCGCCGGACGAATCATCGAGGTTCTCCGAGGCAAGAGTTGGGACGCGGTTCTGCGTGAGCGGATCATCGAGCCGCTCGGCCTGACCAAGACCACGACCTTGCCCGAGGAGACGGCACTGCACCGCGCTGCGGTCGGGCATGTCGGCGGTGCCGACAATCTCGCGCAGACACCACAATTCCTCATCCCTCGCTCGATGGGCCCCGCCGGTCTCATCAACAGCACCGCCGAGGACCTTCTTCTGTTCGCGCAGGATTCGATGCGCGAGGATCCGATTCTGCTTCAGCGGTCCACCCATCTGGCGATGCTCGAGGAGCGCCGCCAGATCGGAGACGTGTCGTCTGCAGACATCATGGGAACCACGTGGCTGCTGCACAATTGGGACGGCGTGCTGGCGCATGGTCACAACGGTGGAACCCTCGGACAGCAGTCCTTCTTGCGGGTGGTCCCGTCCTGCGGCATTGCGGTAGTCCTGATGGCCAACGGCGGTGCGATGGACGCTCTCTCGGGCGACCTTCTCGCCGAGGTGATCGGTTCCATCGGCGGCGTCGCCGTGACACCGGCATTTTCGCCTGGAGACCCCGCCACCCGCACCACGTCCTCACCTGAGGAACTCGATGCGCTGTGCGGTCTGTACCGCGATGCTGCTGCCGATTTCGTCCTGGAAAGGACCGGGAGTTCCCTGACCGCCCGCCGCACCGAGCACATCGACCCTTCGGTCAACGCCGAAAGCGCAGAGTCCGTCTCTCTCAGCCTGATCGAAGTTCACCCTGGAGTATTCGCGACCCAACTACCTCAATCAGCGGGTTGGATCCGGATCACTTTCTCCGACACCGGGAGTACACAATTGCTACACGTCGGAAGCCGCGCGTATCCGCGAGTGAACAACCGATGACCATTCTCCGCGATCTGGCCGAGCGCCAACTTCCTCAGATCCTCGAGGACGCCATCGCGCTCATCGAAGTCGAGTCGCCGTCGCACGATCTCGAAGCTGTTGCCCGCAGCGCGAAGTGGACGTCAGACCTTGTCCACGAGCGACTCGGAGTGACACCGGAGTCGATAGTGACGGAAGGCCGAACCCATCTGGTGACCCGTTTCGGCAGCTCACCGACGCGGCTGATGCTGCTCGGTCACCACGACACCGTGTGGCCGATCGGAACCCTGACGCGCCTACCCGCAGCGGTCACCGAGGGCGCACTACGAGGTCCGGGTGGCCTCGACATGAAACTTGGTGTCGTTCAGGCAATCCACGCCCTCGCCATCGTCCGAGAGTTGCACGGCGACGATGCACTCGACGGAATCACACTTCTGGTCACCGGTGACGAAGAAATCGGTTCGCCCACGTCGCGGTCACTGATCGAGGACCTCGCGGCGGGCGCGGTACTGGTTCTCGAGGCCGGCGGAGACGGCGGCGAACTGAAGACTGTCCGCAAGGGAGTGTCGCTGTATCGGATCCATGTTGCCGGTCGCGCCGCGCACGCCGGGCTGGAGCCGGAAAAGGGCATCAATGCTGCAGTAGAACTGGCTCGTCTCGTGATCGCGGTCAACGACTTGTCCTCGCCTGCGCAGGCAACCACCGTCACCCCGACTGTCATTTCGGCCGGAACCACCACCAACACCGTTCCGGCAGAAGCCTTTGTCGACGTGGACGTGCGCGCAACCAGCGCTGCCGAGCAGGATCGGATCGATGCAAGTATCCGAGCCCTGCAGGCAATCCACCCCGAAGCCGTAGTCACGGTCTCGGGTGGCGTCAACCGACCACCTCTCGAAGCGACGATGTCCGCACCGTTGCTGGCGTTGGCGGAACGTGTTGCGCTCGAGCATGATCTGACTCCTCCCGTCGGGCTCGCCGTAGGCGGAGCCTCGGACGGAAACTTCACTGCCGGTATCGGTATCCCCACCCTCGATGGCCTCGGTGGCGTCGGCGGCGGTGCACACGCCGAGACCGAGCATGCGCTCGTGTCCGCTATCGCCCCGAGGACGGCGTTGGTTGCGGGCCTTATTCGTTCGATCACGTCTGAAGGGGGCCCTCGTGTCGAAAAGCAAAGCGGTTGAGTTTCGAGAGCTGGTCGACAATCGCGAAATAGCCGATCTATCCGCCGTTTTCGATGAGATCTGGGCTACCAGCCCCGGACCGGCTCATTTCGGCACGGCGATGTTGGTTGCGCTTCATCACGGTGGTCACTACGTGGTGGGAGCCTTTTCCGAAGGCGAAATGATCGGTGGTTGTGTCGGATTCTTCGTCGAGCCTCTCGGCGAGGTTCTGCACTCACACATCGCCGGAGTACTACCGGGACACGCAGGCAAGGGAATCGGCCGCGCCCTCAAGCATCATCAGCGAGACTGGTGCATCGAGCGCGGTGTCAGGACGATCCGGTGGACCTTCGATCCACTGGTCGCACGAAATGCCTATTTCAACATTCAGCGTCTCGGTGCCGCACCGACCGAATACAACCCGGATTTCTACGGTTCAATGGCAGACGGCATCAACGCAGGCGACGCCAGCGATCGCATGCTCGTCAGTTGGGATCTCGACGTCGATGGATCTCCGAGTTCTGCTGTGGCCGTGAATGATACATTCAAGGTGCTTGAACCCACCGAGGACGGTACGCCTCGAATGCTCCCGATCCCACCCGACTGCATCGATATCGCAGTCGGAATACCCCGAGACATCGAGCATCTGAGAACAGTCGACCGCGCCTCTGCCTTTGCCTGGCGACACGCGCTTCGCGAGTACCTCGAACCACTGATCGCCTCGAAGGAATGGCAATCGACCGGCTTCGACCCCAGCGGCTATTACACGTTCACGAAAATCTGCGAGACAACCGGAGAAGAGCAAGTCCATGCACATTGAGTCCGTCGAATTGCGCGAACTGCGCATCCCTCTCGTCTCCCCCTTCACCACGTCATTCAGCACCCAGCTCGAGCGCAACACCCTCGTCCTGAAGGTGAGCGGCACCACCGACGGCCCCAACGGTCCGGTGGAGACTGTCGGCTGGGGCGAGTGCGGTTCGCTGAGCGATCCGTACTACAACTCGGAGTACACCGCTGGTGCGCGGGCGATGCTTCGCGAGTATCTCGTTCCGACGCTACGTAAGTCGCAGTCGGATCAGCCGCTCTCGGCCGAGACGGTCGGCAGCGTACTTCACCACATCGTGGGTCACCAGATGTCCAAGTCGGCTATCGAAATGGCAATTCTCGATGCTGAATTGCGCGCTCGCGGACAGTCTTTCGCTCGGTACCTCGGTGCCACTCGCACGCGAGTTCCCTCGGGAGTGTCCGTCGGCATCCAGGACAGCATCCCTCAGCTGCTCGAGACCGTCGGCAACTATCTGTCGCAGGGGTACGTGCGAATCAAGCTGAAGATCAAGCCGGGCTGGGACATCGCTCCCGTGGCTGCGGTGCGCAAGGAGTTCGGCTACGACGTTCCTCTGCAGGTCGACGCAAATGCCGCGTACACCCTCGTCGACGCGCAGTTGCTCCGTCGCCTGGACGAATTCGCTTTGCTCCTCATCGAACAGCCGCTGGCCGAGGACGATTTGGTGCAGCACGCCAAGCTCGCCCAGTCCCTCTCGACTCCGATCTGCCTCGACGAGTCGGTCGAGTCGGCCAAGGATGCGGCGGATGCCATCACGCTCGGTGCCGCTTCGGTCATCAACATCAAGCCGAGCCGTGTCGGTGGATATCTGGAAGCCAAGCGCATCCACGATCTCGCCTCGGCACACGGTATCGCGGTGTGGTGCGGCGGAATGCTCGAGACCGGAATCGGCCGCGCCGCCAACGCGGCCCTCGCGGCGCTGGACGGGTTCACGCTGCCCGGCGACATCTCGGCGTCCGATCGCTTCTACAAGGAAGACATCACCGAACCGTTTGTCATCGAGGACGGCCACATCGCCGTGCCGCAGGGACCGGGCTTCGGTGTGACTCCACGTGAAGACGTCATGGATCGCTTCACGGTCGGAAGCGAGACTCTGTAGGTCCACACAGTCACGCAGCAGCCACCTCCACCTTCACCCGGCGGAGGTGGCTGTTCGTCGTTTCTGTCGGTAGGGAGGTGCATAGTGATTGGGACATGACGTTCTGCACCGAAAGGCCCCCGATGAGTAGCTGGTCCGATCGCCCGATCTGCGCGTTCGACCTCGAAACCACGGGGCGGAATCCGTCGAATGCTCGCATCGTCAGTGCCTGCGTCGCGGTCATCGACGGTTCGAATGTCGAAACACGCACGTGGTTACTCGATCCCGGCGTCGATATCCCCGCCGACGCTTCGGCTATTCACGGAATCAGCACCGAGTACGCGGCGCGGCACGGCCAGAACTACGCCGAGGGCTACGAAGAGATTCGCGATGCTCTGCACAATTCCTGGGCGCGCGATCACGCCGTCGTGGCGTTCAATGCCTCCTACGATCTGACGGTCATGCATGCCGAGGGTCTGCGCATCGGCAAGCCCGCATTCGTTCCCGGGTTGGTGATTGATCCGTACGTGATCGATCGGGCGATGGATACGTTCCGCAAGGGCAAGCGAACGCTTGCGGCTGTGTGCGAGCACTACGGAATTTCATTGGAGTCGGCGCACGAAGCCGAGGCCGATGCCAAAGCGGCGGCGGCGTTGGCCCGCGAGTTGGCCGTGCGGTTCCCCGACCTCCTGGGGCTCGATCTCATGGTCGATCAAGCCGATTGGCACGCCGAGCGCCAGCGTGATTTCGCCGAGTACCTACTCAGCCAGGGCCGGGACGTGGGAGACGTCAACGGCCAGTGGCCGATTCGCGTTATCGCCTGACCTCACCCCGCCGCGATCCTCGTCCCGACGGTGTGGACGATCTGCACGTCCGGGTTCCACGGAATCAGCGCGTCGATCGATGCCTCCAGTTCATCCAGTGGGGGAAGGGTTTCCGGGCCGAGCACATCGATGGTGGCGGTGCTGCCCTGCCAGGTGACATCGGTGACCTCGGCTCCCGGAGTGTCTGCGAGCCACTGTTGCGCCGCGCTCCCGATCTGCCTCGCCCACAACGACGACAGGGAGTTACCGACCATCGGAATCGCGACGACGATCAACAGAGCGGCAAGCACGAGGTATGCCCGCCGCCGCGACGTCTTCAAGATCCCGGCGTCGCGCGCGTACCCAGCTGCGACGAACACGCCTGTCGCAGTGATGATCATGGCAACCACGTTCGATGTGAACAGTACAAACGCGCCCACCGCCAAACTCGGTGACCCCGAGCCGAGACAGACACCTACCACCGCCAACGGTGGGACAAGCGAAATTGCGATGGCAACACCGGGAAGTACGTCGCCGACATCCTTGCGCGCGATCGCGATGGCCCCGACCAAACCGGTCGCAAGTGCTGCCGTCAAGTCCATCAACGTCGGCGAAGTACGCCCAAGCACTTGGGAATTGGTCAGCACGTTGGAGGGATTCGGCAATACCTGAGCGAACGCGACACCCAATACGACGACGAGGCAGATTCCACCGACGACATAGACCAGGCTCCGCCCGACCAAAGCGCCTTGGCCAGTTGTGATGCCCAGCCCGACCCCGAGAATCGGCGTCGACAAGGGAGCGACGATCATCGCTCCGATGACGGTTGCCGTGGAATCGCCCACGACACCGGCCACGGCGATCACGGCAGACAGCGTCAGCATCACCCAGAAGGCGGATCGCTTCGAATCTCGGTCCCCCACCGAGAAATTGAGCTTTTCGTCGAGCTCCGCCAATGTGCGCCGTTGTGCTTGCGGAACCACCCCGTTCACGGTCGATACTCCATCACACGCCGATACGGCGAGTGGTCTGCGCGGACCCTGCGACCCCGGTGAGCAACGAGACGATCGCGATGCCGACGACGAAGTAGATTGCGGCGCTGGCGACTCGCGATGCGGTGGTCGCTGCGATCGTGAACGGCCACAGCGCGGTGGCGATCGTTGCGAGGATTCCGATCCACGCGAAGAAGTTCGACGCACGTGGCGTCGACACCATCAACGCATGCAGAAGTGCGGTAGCGACCAGCGCTGCGATCGCGGCGCTGAGAGCAAGCGAGCCGGCTTGGGAATTCCCCGGCATCCGCTCCGGTGTGATGACCGGAGTGTCGAGGATTCCCCGCACGATCAGTAGTCCGACGACCGCGGCCAGGGCCGCGACGAGCGCAGTTGCGGCCCCGCCCGCCCACAGTCGTTTTGCATTGACGGCGGGAGTCGCCGGACTGTCTGGTTGGAACTGGCTCATCGAGAGACTCCTTCACCGATACCGGATAGGGCTGTCCTTCCGAACTGTATGCGTTTCGGGACGGCCCACATTCACCCTCGACGGGTGAAAAGTACGGTGTTCTCGACTCTTCGACGGTGCCGGGGCTACGCCGGGACGGGCGGCCACACCGGGGCAATGCTCCACGGGCGCGCCACCTCGAGCTGCGACGCAACCCGGATCAGCAAATCTTCACGCCCGAACGCACCCACCAACTGCACGCCGATAGGAACGCCGGCCGTGTCATGACCCATCGGCAAGGAAATCGCGGGCTGACCTGAACTGTTGAACGGACTGGTCAAACCGCTGTACCCGGCCGAATGCTCCCAGATCGACATGGGATTTGCCGTATCGAGCAGACCGAGCGGAGCTGCCGGTCGAGCCATCGTCGGCGTCAGCAACAGGTCGCGATCGACAAAGAACGCACCGATCACCTGGGCTGCCCGCTCGAGTTCCTGCAATGCCTTGACGACGTTCGTCGCACTTTCGGACTTCGCGCGGTCGTAGATCATCCGAGCCATCGGCTCGAGGTCGTCGTCGCGGATTGCGCGGTTCAGGGCCTCGAGTCGTTCGTCGACCTCGATCGTCATCGGAATGCCCATCAACACGGAAAGCCCGGCAGTGAGCGCATCGAGCGGAAAGTTCGGGGCACTCTCGGTGACATCGTGACCGAGGTCTTCGAGCAGGCCGGCAACACTGGTTGTGACGGCCGAGCACTCCGGGTCCACCGGGGTGCCATCAGGAAGAGTGTTACTCAGACCGATCCGCAACCGTCCGGGATCCGCACCAACTTCCTCGACGTACGGCCGCTTCGGCGCCAGGATCACGTAAGGATCGCCGACAGTCGGTCCGGCGGAGAGATCGAGAAGCAGTGCAGTGTCGCGGACACTTCGGGTGAGTGCGTGATGAACACTCATCGGCGACGAGAACAGCGTGCGCGCCGGTGCCGTCGGAGTACGTCCACGGCTGGGCTTGAGGCCTACCAAGCCACAGGCCGATGCGGGAATACGGATCGATCCACCGCCGTCACTGGCATGGCCGCCGGGCACGATCCCGACGGCAACAGCTACAGCTGTGCCACCCGAAGATCCGCCGGGTGAACGATCAAGGGCATAAGGGTTGCGGGTAGGCCCGAACAGCGCAGGTTCGGTACTCGCATTCTTACCGAACTCCGGGGTGTTCGTCTTGCCGATGACAACCAGACCAGCCTCACGGTACCGCTCCACGAGCGTCGAATCTTTTTCTGCCACAGCATCGGCGAACAATCGAGATCCGTTGGTGCTCGGCAATCCTGCGACGTCCATGCCCAGGTCTTTGATCACGAACGGGACGCCGTGCAGTGGACCTTCCGGCAAGCCGCCTGATACCTCGTTGCGTGCCTCCTCGCGACGCTCACTGATCACCGCGTTGACTGCCGGGTTGCGCTCGTCGAGTCTGTCCAGGCTGAACTCGAGAACTTCCTTGGCGGAGACGTCACCGCTCCTGATCGCCTCGGCCAGGCCGGTCATGTCGTTGTTGTCGAACAAATCCTGCATCGATGCCCTCATCACTCGTGTCGAACTCTGCCGATAGTGAGGTCCGTCATACCAACCATGGCGAAGGCGTAGCTTTGAAATTCCGCTTGGCGAGACCGGCCCACCGATTCAGCCTTACAGAATCAAGCCCTGCCGCCGCGCTTCCACAACTGCTTCGTGCCGACTGCGGACGTCGAGTTTTCCCATCAGATTCCGCATGTACGTCTTGATCGTTTCGACGCTCAGGGACAACCTCTCGGCGATCTCGGCATTGCGCAGTCCCAGAGCTACGTAGCCCATCACCTCCCGCTCGCGGGGCGACAGGACAACGGTGTTCGCGACTGGAGTGTTCGCGGAAGGTTTCGGCGACGCCAACGCCCGCAACTTTGCCTCGACGGCGCGGACCTGCGCGCTGAGAGCCATGTCCTCGAGGTTCGCCGCGATCTCGCCGAGCGCCAGGACGCTCTCGGTCAACCCTTCGGATATCTGGGCATCGCGATTCGAACCGTGTTCCACCGCAGCGGTATCGAGCATCGCCACCCGACGATCCACTTCGTCGCGAATCTCGAATTCGCGGGCCAACGCGTACGACGATCGCATCATCGTCTCGGCGATCACGTCGCCGATCGGCAGGTTGGCGCGCAGTCCTCCGTAGATCGCTCCGCGAGTAACCCCGCGTACGACGATCGGGACTGCCATCAAGGATTCGATGGCTTCGGTGCCTACTTCGTAGTCGTAGTCATGGGTGATGTGCGACGAGTTCGCGTAGTCCTGCACCGCGCCCGGTCGTTGTTCTGCGATCGCACGACCACCGAGTCCGCATTCGGCGTCGATCTTCAAATTTCGCAGGATGTTGCTACGAGTCCCGACGTAGCCGGTGATGGTCAGCGACCGGTCGTCGACACATCCGCCGAACAGAACCGGCAACTCGGTTCGGGGGTGCAGTCGACGCAGTTCGGCGCGCAACGCGTCGTCGTCGCTCGGTCTCAGTACCCTGCTCACTCTCACCTCCACATACCCAATTCAGAGGGTAGCGGCACCTTTGACTGGGCAATAGCGTGCATCCAGGCCATTTGTAGTGCCGATCACAACTACCGTGACACCAACCGTGTCACGTCGCCTTCGGAGGAACCGTGTCTGTCTCGACAGCTCTCGCAGCCAACAACACCCCGCTCAGTCCGCTGCGCTTTCTCGAGCGCAGCGCTGCGGTGTTCCCCGATCGCACCGCCGTCATTCACGGCGACCGGAGCTACACGTACCGAGAGTTCGGTGACGAGGTCGCAGCGCTGGCCCGCGTCCTGCGTCAACGCATTCAGCCCGGTGACCGCGTTGCGTACCTGGCGCCGAACGTTCCCGAGATGCTGTTCGCGCATTTTGCCGTCCCACTCGCCGGCGGAGTCCTGATCGCCCTGAACTCACGCCTCGCCGGTCCCGAACTCGAGTACATCCTCGATCACTCGGGAACCACGATCCTGTTCGTCGACTCCGAATTCGTCGGCTCGGTCACCTCGTCCAAGGCGAACGTGACGAGCCTGCGCGAGATCATCGAGATCCCGGACTCCACCGTGCCCTACCCGGAGGTCCCCACCGGAATCGTCACCGGGCAGTACGCCGATCTGATTGCCGAAGGTGAAGCTCTCGCCGATCAGCCACTGTACTGGGGCGTCGACGACGAGCAGCAGTGCATCGCCATCAACTACACCTCTGGCACCACCGGAAAACCCAAGGGCGTCATGTACTCCCACCGCGGGGCATACCTGAACTCGCTCGGCGAGACATTCCACAACGGCTTCGACGGAGCGACGAAGTATCTGTGGACACTGCCGATGTTCCACTGCAACGGGTGGTGCACGCCGTGGGCCGTCACTCAGGCCGCAGGCACACACATCTGCCTGCGCGCGGTCCGCGCCGACGCGATCTGGGACGCCATCGACAATCTGGGCGTGACGCATCTGTGCGGCGCTCCTACCGTCTGCTCCACCATCGCCGACGCAGACCAGGCTCACAAGGTCGAAGCCCTGCGCATCACCACCGCCGGCGCTCCCCCGTCACCGACGATCATCGGAAAACTCGAAGACATCGGTGTCACCGTCGTCCACGTCTACGGTCTCACCGAGGTATACGGCCCGTACACGATCTGCGAGTACCAGGAAGCCTGGGACGACAAGCCGCAGTCCGAGCGCGCCGCACTTCTCTCCCGTCAGGGAGTCGGCATGGTGCAGGCCGAAAATGCTCGCGTTGTCGATGCCGAGATGAACGACGTTCCCGCCGACGGCCAGACCATGGGTGAGATCGTGCTCCGCGGCAACAACGTGATGCTCGGTTACTACCGTGACGAGGCCGCGACCGCCGAAGCATTTGCCGGTGGTTGGTTCCATTCCGGCGACCTCGGCGTCATGCATCCCGACGGTTACATCCAGCTCAAGGACCGCGCGAAAGACATCATCATCTCGGGCGGTGAGAACATCTCCACCGTCGAGGTGGAGCAGGCGATCATGAGTCACCCTGCCGTGATCGACGTGGCAGTCGTCGGCGTTCCCGACGAGAAGTGGGGCGAGCGCCCGAAGGCATTCGTGTTGCTGGGCAAGGGATTACAGGCTTCCGCCGAAGACATCGTCGAGCACACCCGTGCATTGCTGGCCGGGTACAAGGTTCCCCGCGACATCGTCTTTCCACTCGACCTTCCTCGCACCCCGACCGGCAAGGTTCTCAAGTTCCAATTGCGTGCGTCGAAGTAATTCGGCCGTAGGGTCTCAGCGCACCGAACTGTGACGCCGGCGCAGATCGACAGGTTGCCCGTCCGAAGGGAACGGCAAGGACGTGAAGTCGAGCGGAGCGACGTAATCTGCGTCGACGTTCCAGTCGAAGCGCATGAGGAGGTGGTGCATGATTGCCTTGATCTCGGCGCCGGCGAAGTGCATTCCCAGGCATTTGTGCACTCCGCCTCCGAACGGTTCCCACGCGTACCGGTGAACCTTGTCTTCGCGTCGATTCTCGGCGAAACGTTCGGGATCGAAACGCTCGGGATCAGGCCAGTACTGCGCCATGTGGTGCGTGAAGTGAGGGGCGACAGAAACATACGTTCCCGCAGGCACGAAGTGACCCCGTACTTGAGTGTCGCGGACCGCTCGCCGCGCCATGACCGGTACGGGAGAGACGAGTCGGAGGCATTCCTTCATCACCAGGTCAAGGCTGCTCAGGCCGTCGAGATCTGCATAGTTGGGCGTCGAGGTCCCAAGAGCGAGCGACTCGGCACGGCACCTGTCCTGCCACTTCGGATGTTGACCTAGATATTGCATCATCGTGGAAAGGGTGATCGTCGAAGTGTCGTGTGCGGCCATCAGGAGGAAGATCATATGGTCGATCACTTCGTCGTCACTGAAGCGTTGTCCTGCCTCGGATTCGATGTGACAGAGCACGGAGAACAGATCATCGGTTGCGCGAGCTCGACGCGCCGGCAGGTAGCGACGAAAGAAGTCTTCCAGGACCCGGCGGCCGTCGAGTCCTCGCTTCCATCTGGTCCCCGGCACGCGGTAGCGGACCAGAGAAGTAGCCGCCTGCACACAATCCACGAAAGCCTTTTTCACCGAAGATATTTCGCTTTCGGTACTTCCTTCCGCACCGCCCATGAAGATGTCGGTGGCAAGATCGAGGGTGAGTGTCTTCAGCGCTGTGTATGCACGAAATCCGTCAGTAGGGGTCCATGTGTCGAGCGCCGAGTCGATTGCCGGATTGAGAACGTCGACAGACTTCTCGATCCGCGTCCGAGTGAACGCCTGCTGCATGATTCGACGGTGTCGTAGATGTTCTTCCGAATCGAGAAGCATCAGCCCACCGTGAAAAAAGGGGCCGATAAGCACCGACCAGCCGTCGCTGTTCACAAAAGCCCGATCTTTGTTCTGCAGCACTTCCTGGCACGCGTCGGGTCCGAGAACAGCGATCCACTGCCGACCGACCATCGAGAACCAAGAGACCTCGCCGTATCGATCCCAGTTCTCTTGCATCAATGCGAGTGGATCGCGGATGTATGCAAGAGCGTGCCCGACGAGAGGCAGCCCGGAACGGCCCGAAATCGGGTGCAACTGCGAGTTCACGGGGGGACGAGCCAGGATCTTGGACACTGCGACCTCTACTCTCGTTCAATCTGACAGTGCATCCTGTCAGATGGACTGTAGTCTGCGTCACAGTGGTTGCGTCTGTCAATATCGACCTATGACTTCTCCGACGCCGCGGCGGTATGCCGGCCTCAGCGGCGACCAGCGCTCAGCATTGCGGCGCGAGAGCTTGCTAGAGGCAGGGCTGGAACTATTCGCTGTCGCAGGCAGTCGAGGCGCCACGATGACCGCGATCTGTGCGCGAGCCAAGTTGACGGAACGCTACTTTTACGAAAGTTTTTCCAGCAGAGACGAACTGCTGAAAACAATCCTGGACGGAATTGCCGACGAGGTTCGCGACGCCGGCCTGACCGCACTACGAGCGAGCGACGGAACGCTCGAGCAGCGCGTACGAGATGCCATCACGTCGTTCGTCACCCTCCTCACCGACGATCCCCGCAAGGGGCGTGTGGCAATGATCGAATCCGCTGCATACGAGCCCCTTCGCGCACACCGGCGCGCGGTACTGCACGGCTTCGCGCAAATGGTCGCGGACGAAGCCTCGCGAATGTACGGCGACCGAGCTTGGCCATCTCATCAAGGTCAGATCAACGGACTGCTCTTCGTCGGGGGCCTTGCCGAATTGGTCACCGCGTGGCTGAACGAGGAGATCGCTATTACCCCTGACGAGATCGTCGAGGCGGCAACCTACCAATTCACGTCCACCGCACACCGTTGAGATGGAACCCATCGGCATGCGGTTGCTGCCCGCCACACCGTGATGGCGCGAACAGGCGCAATACTTGTCCCCATGAGTGAACGCGCAGACCTGCCCGGAACTGACCCCGCACAGTTTCGGGTACACGTCGCGTCTCAAGCGATCCGGTTGTTCTCGGAGAACGGGTACGAAGCCACCACCGTCGAGCAGATCGCCGCTGCCGCCGGTGTGTCGCGCCGGACGTTCTTCCGGCAGTTCCGCTCCAAGGAAGACGTGATCTTCGCCGATCACGAGTCCCTCCTCGAACACGTGGCCGAGTTCCTCGCGTCCGATTCCGCCGACCCCTGGGCGTCCGTGTGCGAGGCAGCGGGACTGGTCTTCGATTTCTTCCGCCGGAACCGTGACCTGTCGATGCGGCGATACCGCGTCGTACAGCATGTTCCAGCTCTTCGCGACCGCGAACTCGTCACCGGATTCCGCTATGAGCGCCTCTTCGTCGACTACCTGCGCAGCGCTGTTCCCCGCGAACCGGTCCTCGAGGTTGTCGGTTTTGCCGCAGCTGTCACCGCGTGCCACAACTACCTCTTGCGAAGCATGATCAAAGGCGACGAAGACGCCACAGCCGATGCGCTGAGCCAGGCATTGCTCGACGTTCGGCGGACGTACGGCGTGGCACCTGGGTCCAAGACCAGCACGCCAGAATCGAAGTCCGTGCTGGTAGTAGCCTTTCCCCCGGGCACCTCCGCCGCGGAGATCAGCAGAAAAATCCACGAACAACTCGGCTGACACCGCTCGTGCACCGGAACTTCACACTCCCATCCCTTGACCTGGCACTCAGTGCCGTGTTTGACTGGGGTCATTGGCACCGGTCTGTCCGAGAATCTCGTTGGTAACGCCGGAGCCGCACCGACCGCCTTCAAGCAACCTTCACCAAGGAGCGTTCCCATGGCAGGAAACCCGGATTTCAATCTCTTCGCGCTGAACGAAGAGCACGACGAACTGCGGGCTGCTATCCGCGGACTCTCCGAGAAGGAAATCGCGCCGTACGCCAAGGACGTCGACGAGAACGCGCGTTTCCCCGAGGAAGCGCTCACCGCTCTCAACGCGTCCGGCTTCAACGCCATCCACGTTCCCGAGGCTTACGACGGCCAGGGCGCCGACTCCGTCGCCACCTGCATCGTCATCGAGGAAGTCGCCCGCGTCTGTGGCTCCTCCTCGCTGATCCCCGCCGTGAACAAGCTCGGCACCATGGGCCTGATCCTCAAGGGTTCCGAAGAGCTCAAGTCCAAGGTGCTCCCGGACCTCGTGAACGGCGGAATGGCGTCGTACGCACTGTCCGAGCGTGAAGCCGGATCCGACGCCGCTTCGATGCGTACCCGCGCAAAGGCTGACGGCGACGACTGGATCCTCAACGGCTCCAAGTGCTGGATCACCAACGGCGGCAAGTCCACCTGGTACACCGTCATGGCTGTCACCGATCCCGACAAGGGCGCAAACGGCATCTCCTCCTTCATGGTCCACAAGGACGACGAGGGCTTTGTCGTCGGACCGAAGGAAAAGAAGCTCGGCATCAAGGGCTCCCCCACCGCCGAGCTGTACTTCGAGAACTGCCGCATCCCCGGCGACCGCATCATCGGCGAACCGGGCACCGGCTTCAAGACGGCACTCGAGACCCTCGACCACACGCGTCCCACCATCGGCGCTCAGGCTGTCGGCCTGGCTCAGGGCGCACTCGACGCGGCTCTGGCATACACCAAGGATCGCAAGCAGTTCGGCAAGTCCATCAGCGACTTCCAGGCTGTTCAGTTCATGCTCGCGGACATGGCAATGAAGGTCGAAGCCGCACGTCTGATGGTCTACACCTCCGCTGCTCGCGCCGAGCGCGGCGAGAAGAACCTCGGTTTCATCTCCGCTGCGGCGAAGTGCTTCGCTTCGGACGTTGCCATGGAGGTCACCACCGACGCCGTGCAGCTGTTCGGTGGCGCCGGCTACACCACCGACTTCCCGGTCGAGCGCATGATGCGCGACGCCAAGATCACGCAGATCTACGAAGGCACAAACCAGATTCAGCGCGTCGTGATGTCGCGTGCGCTACTGAAGTAGGGCCTCCGGCCCTGTGCGCGGTCAGGCAGTCCATAGACTCCTTAACCGCGCACGGGGGCTTGACCCCTGTCTGAAGAATCTTGAGGAGAATCGTGGAACTCGTAGGCGTAATCGGCGGCGGCACCATGGGTGCCGGCATTGCCGAAGTTTGTGCAAAAGCCGGTAGCTCGGTACTGGTGCTCGAAACCAAGGAAGAATTTGCCGCCGCTGCTCGCGAACGGATCGCCAAGTCGATCAACCGCGGCGTAGCCAAGGGCAAGATCACGCAGGAAGACGCCGACGCCGCCATCGCACGCGTTCGCGTCACCCTGGACATGGAAGAGTTCGCCGATCGCGACCTGGTGATCGAAGCTGCTCCCGAGATCGAAGCTCTCAAGTACGAGATCTTCGGCAAGCTCGACAAGATCGTCAAGCCTGCAGGCATTCTGGCGACCAACACGTCGTCGATCCCCGTCATCAAGATCGCCAAGGCCACCTCGCGCCCCGGCCAGGTTGTCGGCGTTCACTTCTTCAACCCCGTGCCGGTCATGCCGCTCGTGGAGATCGTGGTCAGCCTGACGACGTCCGAAGAGACCGTTCTCGCCGTCACCGACTACGCCAAGAACACCTTGCGCAAGAAGACGGTTCGCGCGGGCGACCGTTCCGGCTTCATCGTCAACGCTCTGCTCATCCCGTACCTGTGCCAGGCTGTCCGGATGCTCGAATCCGGCTACGCCACAGCAGAAGACATCGACGAGGCCATGAAGGGCGGCTGCGGCTACCCGATGGGCCCGCTGACGCTGCTCGACACCGTCGGTCTCGACATTGCCCTCGCAGCGGCAGAGTCCCTGTACGCGGAATTCGCAGAACCGCACTACGCTCCGCCGGCGCTGCTTCGCCGCATGGTCGACGCCGGTCGTCTCGGCAAGAAGACCGGTCGCGGGTTCTACGAATACGCCTGAGTCCGACCGCTTCACTCTTCCGGCCCCTCACCTGTTGCAGGTGAGGGGCCGGAGTTGTTTTTCGGACAGATCTTGTCGAATCGATTGACAAATTCGCGTAGCGCGGCAAAAGTCATCATGTGACAACAACCGTTGTCAAATAATGGCAGGCGGAGGGGCACCCAGATGAGCAGCGATGCGGACACCGGTACTCGTCGATCGAAGCCTCGAGAACTACGAGCCGATCCGATCGGCCCCGGCTCCCTGACATGGAAACACTTCGGCGACGTTCGCGGTCTGTTGTATCTCGGACGCGCAGGCACGCTGCAGAACATGCATCCCGCGGTAAGTGGAGCGCTGCAGGATCATTCGAATTTCTTCGACAACCCGCTCGACCGCCTGTTCCGCTCCCTGCCGCCCATCTACGGCGTCGTGTACGACCGGACCGAAGAGGGCACAGGCACGCTCGTTCGCAACTTCCACACCGATCTCAAAGGAATCGACGAAACCGGCGGGCGCTACCACGCCCTCACTCCTGACACTTTCTGGTGGACACACGTCACGTTCTTCGAGGTGATTCTCGATTTCAACGAGCGATTCGCGTACAAGAAGTTCACGCAGGAGCAGAAGGACCAACTTGTCCGTGAGGCCGTAACCTGGTGGCGCTGTTACGGACTCACCGATCGACCGGCTTTCGACGATTACGCCAGCTTCCGCACGTATTGGGAAGACATGCTCGACAACCACCTGATCAACACCCACACCACAAAATGGTCGACGCGCATCGCCGAGCACGACATCGCACCGGCTCCGAAGGTTCCGACGTGGCTGTGGCGTCTTAGCTCTCGCCCCACGATGGCCGTGGCGAACTGGATCGGCAAGGCACTGATGCCGGAGAAGGCACGTAAGACCCTTGAATGGGAATGGACGCCGCGCGACGAACGGATGTACTTCTGGTTCGCCCGCTTCCTGACATTGACAGATCGGTTCTGGCATCTGCTGCCGCTACGACTGCGGTATGCGCCGCGCGCCTACTCGGGCATCCGCGCGCAGGGTCTGTGAGCACTCGTCGGTAGGCTGGACTGCGTGCCAGCCCAACTCCCCTCCGACGCGATCAGTGTCCGCGTGGACAGCTGGACGTGGGCGGTTCGGCTGTTCAAGACACGCTCGCAGGCGGCGACGGCCTGCCGATCGGGACACGTTCGGGTCAATGGAACGTCGGCAAAGGCGGCTCAGCAGGTGAAAGCCGGCGACGAGGTGCGGGTGCGTGTATCCGGCATCGAACGCATTGTCGTCGTGGTCAAGCCGATCACGAAGCGAGTCAGCGCGGTGCTGGCCGCCGATTGCCTGCAGGACAATTCGCCGCCCCAACCACCGCCCGAACTGATTGCGTCCATTCCGCGACGTGATCGCGGCGCCGGCAGACCGACCAAGCGCGAGCGACGTGACCTCGAGAAGTTGCGCGGCCTCGAGCCGTAACCACCGCCTCGAACGCGTCACGACCTCGAAACAGGCTGACGCAGAACCGTCTTCAGTTTCTCGGGCGGTGTACGGCGAGCGTCGCTGAGATAGATCTCGTGATGATCGCCGTTGAAGCTCAGGCCGTTCGACGGGATGAACGTGTTGTGCAGCCGGTCCAGGGTGGGAGCTTCGTCGTCGTACGAGCCGACGTGAAGAATCTGGACGGACAGGCCCTCCTCCAATTCGAGGAACCTGACCTTGTCCAGAGCGGCCACGTTCTTCTTGGCCCGGACGGCTTTGGCTCGGACTGCTGCAATCGCCGCAGACAGTTCGGCCGCCGTGATCCACTCCGGTTGCGAGATCATCATCGTCCAATCCCACGACGCCTTGTCCCGTGTCACGAACACCTCGGGGTCATCTGCCCGCCACAACCCTTCCAGCGGGCCAACGACGAAGTCGCGATCCAATTCCTTCTTGCTCGCGAATTTTGCCGAGTAGGACACCGAATACAGCGCTTCGAGCGCCTCGGAGTACTCGGTGGCAGTGTTGGGGTCGCCGTGACCGTCGACGCCGAAGTAGCCGAAGCGGGGAACGGTCACGAGGGCAAAATCGCGGCGCCCAGGCGAGTAGAGATCCTTGTATGCCTTCTTGACGTCGTACTTCTCCATGCGCCACCCACCTGATCACTGGCCGAGTTTCAACGTTCGGAAACCTATCCGAGAACACCGACATCCCGATAGCGGACCACTGTCCCCTTGTTAATAGACCAGTGGACCTTTACTCTGGACGGGGTGACTACACCCCAGGTGACCGACGTCGCTCGAGTTCCGCGCCGCAGACCGTTGCGGATCGTTGCCATATCCGCGATTGTCGCGTCGATCTTGGCTCTGTTGTTCGTGTACCCGTGGTGGAGCTTGTTCATCCGGCCGGACTGGCCGACGGCGGTGGCAGTTTTCGGCACCGTTCTGTTTGCCACCCTCTTGATCGCCCTGCCTGCCAGTATGGTGCTCAGCCACGGACACACCGACCGCGATCCAGTTCGCCTGATCGGCGACGCCCTCCTCGGAATCATCTGGGTCGTGTTCGTGTGGACCCTGCTCGGCGAAGTTCTGAGGCTCGGACTGCTCGTCGGCGGCGTGGATGACCCGCTTCGATCGAGAATTGTCGCCGTTGCCGCACTGATCATCTCGGCCCTTCTGCTGATCTGGGGCTACCGGGAAGCCATGAGACTGCCACGGATCAAGCAGGTCGACGTCACCATCCCCCGCCTTGGTGCGGGGATGGACAAACTTCGGGTAGTCGCGATCACCGACACTCACTTCGGGCCGATCAATCGCGAGAAGTGGTCCGAGCGCGTGATCGCGGCAGTCAACGATCTCGACGCCGACATCGTGGCCCACGTCGGTGACATCGCCGACGGAACGGTAGAGCAGCGCCTCGGCCAAGCGACCCCCCTCGCATCGGTCGAAGCCGGGCTCGCTCGCGTCTACGTGACCGGCAATCACGAGTACTTCCACGAGGCTCAGGAGTGGCTCGACTACATGACCTCGATCGGCTGGGACGCGCTGCACAACCGCCACCTCGTCGTCACCAAGGGCGGAGACAGACTGGTCATCGCCGGAGTCGACGATGCGACAGCGTTGGGATCGAAACTGGACGGGCACGGCGCGAACTTCGACATGGCCCTGGCCGGCTCCGACCCCGAATTGCCGATCCTGATGCTCGCCCACCAACCGAAGCAGGTTACTCAGTCCGCTTCCGCGGGAGTGGATCTGCAGCTCGCCGGTCATACCCACGGCGGACAGATCTGGCCCTTCAACTTTCTGGTGAAACTCGATCAACCGTCGGTGCACGGGCTTACCAGGCACGGAGAACGTACGCAGCTGTACACCAGCCGGGGAACCGGATTCTGGGGTCCGCCCTTCAGGGTGTTCGCACCGAGCGAGATAACCGTTCTGACGCTGCACAGCGCCTGATCGTTCTCAGCTCGTTCGGGTTGCCGCTCGCGCCGACAACCCGACGAGCTGGTTGATCAGACCTTCACGCAGGCCGAATGCGAACATGTCGGAGGCTGGGGGCGCCTGCATCTCGTTCAGTACGACGACCATGGATTCAGTCGGCTCGGCGGTCGGCCACAAGCCGGCAACGATCACCAGGGTCACCTTGGCGAATTGAGCGGCGTCGCCCTCCGAGAGATGGGGCAGTTGCGAATGAATCAGCGACGCAAACCTTCCCGAGTTGACCGTCGCCCGCTTCTTGAAGTCACGGGCGAAGTCGACGGAGATGTTTCTTTCGAGGACACCGGCCATGACACTCATCAACTCGCACAGCAACCGCTGTGAGACAAGCGATTCCGCAACCGCGGATGCCACATGAATTTCAGCGGCAAACGGTGAGTCGTCACTGGTCGGAGTCAACGACTCGGACAACCCGTCCAGCCACGCTACCCAGTTCTCGTCGAGCACTTCGAGAAAGATGGCCTCGCGACTGTCGAAGTACCGGAGCACGTTCGACTTCGCGAGGCCGACGCTCTCACTGAGCTCACGCAGACTGATGTCTGCGACTGGCTTGGACCCGAGCATCGCGCGAGCTGCGTCGAGAATCGCGCACCGACGTGCTTCGATCTGCTCGGGCCTGCGCGCGCGCTGGAATCCATGGGTCGCCACCATCACGCAAGATTATCAGACCATCGTTCTATTGTTTGCTGTACTGCGGGTCAATTGTCCGAAGGTGCATGCTGCGCCACGACTCCCCTCGACGCCAGTTCGCGACGCAGCGAATCGGTATCGACGGACGCGAGATCGACTCGGTGCGTGCGGGTGGCCAATGCTCGGACCTCCACGGACAGATCTGCCACCTGCTTACGCGTCGCGGCCTGCCCTGCCTCGTCCTGTTCCGCCACTCGCTCGACCAACCAGGAAGCGAGTGTGGCAGTCACGATGCCCAGCAATGCAATTCCGCCGATCATCAACGCTCCGGCGATCAGGCGCCCGGTTGTAGTGACAGGAGCCATGTCTCCGTAACCGACGGTCGTAACCGTCTCCATCGCCCACCACAACGCCGTCCCGTACGACGTGATGGCGGCGCCCTCAGCGTGCCGCTCGGCGTCGAGCATGGCCAGTGCCGCGACACCGATCAGCAAGGCCGTGGCCCCGGTGGCGTAGACAACCACTCGCCCACGCAAGCTTTGCCCGCTCGAGCGGTGGACTATTGCAAGCAGGGTGACCAACCGAAGGAGGCGCAAGGGACGCAGCATGGGTAGCACCACCATCGCCAAATCCAAGAGATGCCTGACGAACCAGCGACCGCGTGCAGGAGCCAACCACAGGCGAACTGCGTAGTCGACGGCAAATACGACCCACGCGGCCCACATGATCCATTCGGTCAGGCGATGCGGGAAGCCAGTCGGTTGCGCCAGGACTTGGTACGCGTACGCCACCAAGAACAGGCAGGCCGCAGCGGTCAAGGGGATGTCGGTGGTGAGCTGCCACCGCTTCGACGTCCACGCAGTGCGGTGGTGCACCGACCTCCTTGATTCGTTCATCCGAGAAGTCTTACACCACTGCTACCGCGTGACCGGCAGAACCAACTCAGATCCGAGTGTGCGTCAAGATGTTGAGCGCCATGGGAACTGCCTCGATCGTGATGGGCAACGGCCCCACCCGATCACCGTCCGCGTAGGCGATGATGCCCTCGGAGACCAACCGCACCTTCTTCGACCGATACGTCTGCACCGCATCCAAGGAGACGTGAGTTCCCTTGTACACCCGCGGAAACAGGCGCACCAGACGCAACCTCGAACCGTGCCCGACGACGGTCAGATCCAGCAACCCATCAGACTTCGACGCGCCCGGAGTGATGAGCATGCCGCCACCGTACGAGCGGCCGTTGCCGACAGCCACGAGCGTCGCGTCCACCGTGATGACCTCGTCGTCGAGTTCGATCCGGTACGGCAGCGGCTTCATCTTCGCCAACTCGGCGAGCATCGCCAAGTTGTAGCGCATCGGTCCCTTTGGCCACGACATCCGATTGGCCCGTTCACTGACCAGCGAATCGAATCCGCTGGCGATGATCGTTCCCGACCAGACGACGGAACCGTCGGCAAGCGTGATCTTCGCCAGGTCGGACTGCTGCACGACGCCGTCGGCGATCACGTCGGCGGCTGCCTCGGGATCGCCTGTGGGAATGCCGAACTCACGGGCGTGATCGTTCCCGGTGCCCGCCGGGATAAGCCCGATAGGAGTATCGGTCAACGCGGCAGCCTGCAATCCGATGCTGATGGCACCGTCACCGCCGACCACCACCAGCGCGTCGGTGCCCTCCTCGATCGCACGACGCGCCAACTTCTTGGCGTCGTCGGCGTCGGTTCCGATAATCTCGGTGACGGCAACTCCCCGAGCACGCAGTCGCGCAACACCTTTGCGTCCGGCCGCAGGCGCGTGACCATGTCCCGCCATCGGATTGATCAGGACGGTAACCTTCTCGATCTGACTGCGGGTTTCGGTCACGGAATCAGCTTTCCAGGATTGAGGATGCCGGCAGGGTCAACTGCATTCTTCACTGCGCGAAGGATATTCGCGCCCAATTCGCCGATCTCGTCCTTCATCCACGGGCGATGGTCAGCTCCGACTGCGTGATGATGGGTGATCGTGCCACCGGCGGCGATGATCGCATCGCCAGCGGCAGTTTTCGCCTTGTGCCACTGAGCGATCGGATCCTCGGTCTGCGCGCTGACTACTGTGAAGTACAGCGAAGCACCGGTCTTGTACGTGTGAGAAATGTGGCACATGACGAGCGGCTGAGTCCCCTGCTCGACGAGAGCCTTGGTCAGTGCTTCGGTGACCGAGGAGCGCAGGTTCGCGACGTTACCCCAGGTGGTTGCTGTCTCGAGGGTTTCACACAGTGCGCCGACATCGAGGAGAGCGTCACGCAGATACGGTGCATCGAATCGCCCGTGCTCCCAACTGTTTCCGGGCTCCTCACCGAGCGAAGTTCCACCGTGAGCGGTGAGAATTGCGCGGGCCTCCGCCATCCGTTCAGCGGTGTGCGAAGCCGTGCCCTCGTAGGTGGTGATCCCGAGGCAACCACCGGTGAAGGCGTTCTCACCGATCTTGTCGGTGGTCGCCAGATTCACGCCACTCTCGGCCTCGTCGGACAACCGCAGGACGGTCGGAGCCGATCCTTCCTGAACCAGCTCACGCAATGCTGCTGCGCCGGTAGCGAAGTCGGGGAAGCTCCATCCCTCGCGCACGGTGGTTTCGGGCAGGCGGTGAACCCTTACACGCACGTGCGTGATGACGCCGAACGTGCCCTCGGAGCCGACAAAAAGCTCACCCAGATCGGGGCCTGCAGCGGATGCCGGCGCACGCCCGGTCTCGATCACGCCACTCGGGGTGACAACGGTGAGGCCCTGAACCATGTCCTCGAAGCGCCCGTATCCAGCCGACGCCTGCCCCGAAGAACGGGTGGCGGCGAACCCGCCCAGAGTGGCGAACAGGAAGCTCTGCGGGAAGTGCCCCACCGAGAAGCCGTGCTCACGCAGAAGCTCCTCGGCGCGTGGACCGGTAGTTCCGCCGCCGAACGTCGCGATACCCGATTCCTCGTCCAACCCGACGAGCTGATCGAACCTGCGCAGATCGAGAGATAGAACTGCGTCGAACCCGTCACGAATGGGATCGAGCCCGCCGACGACGCTGGTGCCACCACCGAACGGGACCACTGCGATCCGGTTGGCAGAGCAGTATCGGAGAACCTGCTCAACCTCTGCGTCTGTCCCTGGAGTGACGACTGCGTCCGGTGCGTCCTGCGGCTCGGCGCTACGACGACGAAGCAGATCCGGGGTGCTCTTGCCACCGGCCCGAAGGATTCGATCCGAATCCTCGGTGCTGACGTACTCGGCCCCGACCAGCCCAGCCAGCGCCTCGACGTGCGACTGAGCCAGGGCGGTCGGAGTCACGTGAACGTCTTCGATGGCGAGGCGCGAGCGAGTCGGTGCGGAGACACCGAGAAATCCGGTCAACAATGATGTGACTGCGTCCGACAGTTCACGCTTCTTGGCCGGATCGCCCCAGGCGTCCCACTGCATCGGCGGTTGCAAGGCAGACTTTTCGGTGCTCATAGACACTAGTGTTACATATTTGTGTGATGTGTAAACATCCCGGTTGATCGAGCTGTCGATCAACCCATCGTCTTGGATCCGTCGATGGCTTCACGAAGCATGTCTGCGTGGCCCGCATGCTGGGCCGTCTCGGCGATGATGTGCAGCAATGCGCGCCGCGCTGACCAGCGAGCGCCGGCTTCGAACCACGGAGCGCTCGGAAGTGGATGAGAGATGTCGAGGCTGTCCAGCGAGGCCACCAACTGGTCGGTCCTGGCCGCGATCCCTTCATACTCGGAAACGATGCTTGCCAAGGTTTCACCCTCGACCATGGCAAATTCGTTCGCCCGTTCTTGTTGCATCTCTTCCGACCACTGGGTCGGGTCGAAGTCCCCGCCAAGTCCGGCCGGCCCTTCCAGAATGAAGTCGACCCAACCCTTCTCCGCCTGACCCACATGCTTGATCAATCCGCCTAGGCACAGTTCGCTCACGGTCGGCCTCGAAGCAGCCTGCTCGTCGGTGAGGTCCTTGACCGTGAAGAGAAGGAATTCACGATGTTGACGCAGGCTCTGGAGGAGATCCGCGCGCTCGCCGGTGACGGTGGTGGTTGGTGCGTTCATGATGTTTTTCCTTCGCTCGTGGGTTCTTTGCCCTGTGGGAACTACGTTAGAAGTCATTGCGGACAGAAACGGTCCTCATTAGAAAACGATCAAAGAAAAAACTCCCGGCACTCACCAATGAGGGTGAGTGCCGGGAGTTCGAGCGAGCTAGAACGAGATCAGACTGTGCGGGCCAAACGATCGGCCAGCAGGCGCGTGAAGTGCGCCGGGTCGCTCAGCTCGCCGCCCTCGGCAAGCAACGCCATGCCGTAGAGCAACTGAGCCGTCTCAGTCAGGTTCTCCGCATTGTCGTTGGCGGCCTGCGCCTCCCGAAGACCCGAGACAAGCGGGTGCTCCGGGTTGAGCTCGAGGATGCGCTTGCTGTGCGGAACAGGCTGACCCGAAGCCTTGTACATCTTCTCGAGCGTCGGAGACATGCTGAACGCGTCGCCGACGATGCAGGCAGCCGAGGTGGTCAGTCGCGTCGAGAGACGCGTTTCCTTGATGTCGTCGGACAGGGTTTCGGTCAGCCACGTCAGCAGCTCGCCGAATTCCTTCTCCTTCTCTTCGCGCTCGGCCTCGGCCGCCTTCTTCTCGTCCTCGGTGTCCAGGTCGACCTCGCCCTTGGCGATCGACTGGAAGGTCTTGCCGTCGAAGTCCGAGACAGCGTCGACCCACATCTCGTCCACCGGGTCGGTGAGAACCAGAACCTCGAGGCCCTTGGCCCTGAAAGCCTCCATGTGCGGAGAGCTTTCGATCAGGTGACGAGATTCGCCCGTCATGAAGTAGATCTGTTCCTGGCCGTCCTTCATACGCTCCACGTACTCGGCGAGAGTGGTCACGCCCTCTTCGCTGTTGGTCGAGGCAAACGAAGAGATGTCGAGCAGCGTCTTGCGGTTGTCGGCATCGGCCATCAGGCCTTCCTTGAGCGCGCGTCCGAACTCGGTCCAGAAGGTCGAGTACTTCTCCGGCTCGTTCGCCTTCATGTCCTTGATGGTCGAGAGGACCTTCTTGGTCAGACGACGACGGATGGCAGCGATCTGCCGGTCCTGCTGCAGAATTTCACGAGAGACGTTGAGCGAGAGGTCTTGTGCGTCGACGACACCCTTGACGAAGCGCAGGTAATCGGGCACCAACTCTTCACAGTCGTCCATGATGAAGACGCGCTTGACGTAGAGGTGGATGCCGGCCTTGCGCTCACGCATGAAGAGATCGAACGGCGCCGTCGACGGAATGAACAGCAGCGCTTGGTATTCGAAAGTACCTTCGGCCTTCATCGGGATGACCTCGAGAGGCTCGTCCCAGGCGTGGCTGACGTGCTTGTAGAACTCCTTGTACTCGTCCTCGGACACCTCGTCCTTGGAACGAGTCCACAGAGCCTTCATCGAGTTGATCGTCTCGGTCTCGATGGTGACCTCGGGCTCCTCGCCCTCGGCCGGCGTCGACGTACGAGCGACATCCATGCGGATAGGCCACGCGATGAAGTCGGAGTACTTCTTGACCAGTTCCTTGATCTTCCATTCCGACGTGTAGTCGTGCAGGCCGTTCTCGGAATCCTCGGGCATCAGGTGCAGGGTCACGGAGCTACCCTGAGGCGCCTCGTTCACATGCTCGAGCGTGTACGTGCCTTCGCCGGTCGATTCCCAGCGCGTCGCGTGATCTTCACCGGCGCGGCGGGTCAGCAGCGTGACCTTGTCCGCGACCATGAACGTGGAGTAGAAGCCGATGCCGAACTGACCGATCAGTTCTTCGGATGCCGCTGCATCCTTGGCTTCCTTGAGCTTGCGACGGACCTCGGCGGTGCCGGACTTGGCGAGCGTGCCGATCAGGTCGACGACCTCGTCACGCGACATGCCGATGCCGTTGTCGCGGATGGTCAGGGTGCGTGCTGCCTTGTCGATGTCGATCTCGATATGCAGATCGGAGACGTCGACGTTGAGGTCTTTGTCCTGGTAAGACTCGAGGCGGAGCTTGTCCAGCGCGTCCGAAGCGTTGGAGATCAACTCACGAAGGAAGCTGTCCTTGTTCGTATAGATTGAATGAACCATCAGATCCAGCAGCTGACGTGTTTCTGCTTGGAACTCGAGCTGCTCGGTATGCGCGGTCACTTCGATCCCTTTCTCTTCTCGGACTGATCACAGGGATTTTACTCGACCTCGAATACCGCGGGCCGGCCCCCGCACAGACAAGGGAGGCCACGCGACCTGCGCATGACCTCCCGTTATCTTCACCCACCGATCTACTCCGTGACGTCAACCATCGAATAGTTCGAGACGCCGCCGGCCAGCACCCTGAGGTGATCGTCCGATGCGCCCAATGTGTGTTCGATGGCCACCAGCCGCGAGACGTAGTGCCCGACCGGATACTCGGCTGTCATACCGATACCACCGTGCATTTGAATTGCTTCCTGACCGATCTGATGCGCGGCACGACCGACAGCCAGCTTCGCTCGCGACGCGACGGTCGGATCGATCACTCCGTCGGCAATGGCCATGGTCGCGTACAGACTCATACTGCTCGCCAGTTCGAGAGCGACGTACATGTCGGCCGCACGATGCGTCAGCGTCTGGAACTTCGCGAGCGGAACACCGAACTGCTTGCGCTGCTCCAGATAATCCGTCGTCAGTCGGAGCGCCTCGGTCATGATTCCGATGGCCTCGGCACACAGAGCTGCCTGCGCCCGGACCTCCGCTTCGACGATCGCGGCCGTGACATCGCCGCCCTCACCAAGTGGTTCGGCCGCGGCATCGGTGAACGTGAACTGCGCACCGCGACGGCCGTCGTGGGTGGCATACGTGCTCCGTGTGACACCCGCACCTTCCGCATCCACCAGGAAGAGCCCGGTGCCGCCGCCTGGAAGTGTGGCACTGACGATCACGACGTGCGCGCTGTCGCCCTGCAGAACCGGGTTCTTGACGCCGGTGATCGTCCACACCGATCCCGCCTTCGATGCCGCGGTCGTGACAGTGGCGACCGGCCAGCGCGTGCCAGGTTCCGTATGCGCGAAGGCCGACAGAGTGGTCCCGTCGCTGAGCGCCGGCAGGAGCCGCGCCCGCTGATCTGCCGAACCGACAGCCGCGATCAAACCGCCGGGGATCAGAACACCACCCAAGTACGGCTCGGGTGCAAGCGCTCGGCCCAGTTCGGTCATCACGACCATGGTCTCGACCGGTCCAGCGCCCATTCCGCCGTCAGACTCCGCGAACGGCAGGCCGAGCAGCCCAAGCTCCGCGAACTGCTTCCACACCGCGGCATTCCATCCCTCGTCAGTAGCCGAGGTGGCGTTGCGCTTCTCCGCGTCGTAGCTGCGGTTGAGCAATTCACGCGTCGTGTCGCGAAGCATCGTCTGCTCGTCGTCGAGTTCGAAATTCATGTCAGATGCTCACAATCCGAGAATCGAGGAGGCAATGATGGAGCGCTGCACCTCACTTGATCCGCTGTAGATGGAAACCTTCCGGTAGTTCAGGTAGCGCGGCGCCGCTTGCTGCGCCCACTCCGGCGAGTCGATCTCGACCGTATTCACCGGCAACGAGTCCGGACCCGCAACATCCATCAGCAATTCCGTTGCTGCCTGCTGCAATTCGGAGCCGCGGAGCTTGAGCAGCGAGGACGCCGGGTTCGGCTTGCCGTCTGCCGAACTCGCCACAACTCGCAGTTGAGTCAGATCCAGCGCAAGCAAATCGTTTTCCAGCTCAGCCAACCGAGCCGCGAACAACGGATCATCGAGGAGGGTGCCGGTTCCGACGCGAACCTCCCGCGCCTTCTCTTTTGCCGTGGCGACAAGAGTTTTGGAGAACCCGACCCGCGTGACGCCCGTGCGTTCGTTGCCGAGCAGGAACTTGGCGTAGTCCCAGCCCTTGTTCTCCTCGCCGACAAGATTTTCCGCAGGAACACGGACGTTGTCGAAGAACACCTCGTTGACCTCGACGCTGCCGTCGATCAGTTTGATGGGACGAATCGTGATGCCGGGAGTCGCCAAATCGATGAGCAGGAACGAAATTCCTGCCTGACGCTTCTGGGCACTGGCATCTGTCCGAACCAGACAGAAGATCCACTCGGCGTGCTGCGCGAGAGTAGTCCACGTCTTCTGACCGTTGACGATGTAATCCGCGCCGTCACGGACAGCAGCGGTCTTGAGTGAAGCGAGATCCGAACCGGCTTCTGGTTCCGAAAAACCTTGGCACCACCAGATATCGGCGTTAGCCGTCGCCGGGAGAAACTTTTCCTTCTGCTCCTGCGAGCCGAAGGCTGCGATAACGGGCCCAACCATGCTCACGTTGAACGGCAACGGGTTGGGTACCGACGCCAACTGCATTTCCTCGGAATAGATGTGGCGCTGTACCGGAGTCCAGTCCTTGCCACCCCATTCGACCGGCCAGTGCGGAACCGCCAGTCCGTGTGCGTTCAGAATCTGTTGGCCCGCAACGATGTCTTCACGCGTCAGCTTTCCGAATCCCGCTGCACGTGCACGAAGTTCGGGCGAGAATTCGGTGGTGAAGAACTTTCGCATCTCCTCGCGGAACGCAACTTCCTCACCGGTCAATTCGAGATTCATATGGAGTCTGCTTTCTTCTGGCAGGATTTCAGAACAAGATTCGTGCGACGGTCTGCGCAACAACGGCTGGCTTGTCCACGCCTTCGATCTCGACGGTGTTGGTGATCTGACTCTGCAGCGAACCGTTCGGCAACTCTTCAATCGCGGAGAGCACTGCAGTGTTTCGAACCTTGGCTCCGACCGGCACCGGACTCGGGAATCGAACCTTGTCGGACCCGTAGTTGATGACCATCTTCGCCCCGTCGATGCGGTACACGGACTTCGACAGAAGCGGCAGGAGCGAGAGAGTCAGATACCCGTGGGCAATCGGACCGCCGAAAGGTGATTCACGCTTTGCCCTTTCGTCGTCGACGTGAATCCACTGATGGTCACCGGTCGCGTCGGCAAATTGATGGACCATCTCGCGGGTGACCTCGACCCACTCGCTCGAGCCCAGCGTTTCACCGACCGCCCCCAGGAGATCGGCCTTGTTCTCGAACACCCGCGTCATCTGATCCTCCACGTTCCCGAACACTGTTAGGTTAATTGGATAATAAACTCACGGTGTAAGGTTGTCCAGTACTTTCACACGAAAGGGTGTGCGATGGCGCGACCGCGGATTCCACTACTGAGCAAGCCGATCATCAGGGACACCGCCCTGAAATTGGTCGACGAGCACGGTTTGACCGACTTCTCGATGCGCAAACTCGCCACCGTTCTCGGCGTGCAAGCACCATCGCTGTACAGCCATTACGCCAACAAGGACGAGCTACTCGACGACGTCGCGAACGTCATCATGGAGTCCGTCGACGTGAGCGGCTTCGACTCTGACGATTGGCGCGGTGCGCTTCGCACGTGGGCGCGGTCCTACCACGCTGCCCTGGGCAAGCATCCCAATATCGTTCCCTACTTGGCCTACGGTCCGAGCGTCAGGCCCATCGCCCTTGACCGCGCCAACGCCATCCACGGCGGGCTGGTGCGCGCCGGATGGCCGCAGCGCACGGCAACGCTGATCGGCGCTTCCGTCAAGTACGTGGTCATGGGCGCTGCGACAGCGACGTTCTCCGGCGGATTCGTGGACGATCCGGCGATCTACGCCGAGCGTTACCCGCACCTCACGCGAGCACATCTGTTGCGCGAGCGTGCTACGGAAATCGATGGTGCCAGTTTCGAACTCGCGCTGGAATCCCTGCTGGACGGGCTGGAAGCCAAATATGCACTGCTGCAGACCACTTCAGAGTTATCCCTCGAAAACTGAGGGTTGCTACTTTCAGTCAAGCACGCCGAGCATCGCAACAAAGGCCGCCTGACGATCCCCGAGAGCGGCAAAGAATTCCCGATCCGATGCTTCGACCGCACGATTTGCCTTGCCTGCCAGGGCCGCACCCGCCTGGGTCACCACCACCGAGCGTGCCCGAGCATCCGTCGGGTGTGGACGTCGTTCGACCAATTTCTTGGATTCGAGGGTCCGTATCACCTGTGACGTCATCATCGGATCAGTGCGCGCATACTCGGCAAGATCGCGTTGAGTTATCGGTGTTTCCGCGTCCAGCCACGTCAGTGCGGCGAGCAGAACGAACTGCACGTGAGTCAGGTCGAAAGGCCGCAGCGCCGCGCGAATCGAGGCCTGCCACGCGTTGGTGACACGCCACAACATCAGACCCGGACTGTCGCCAGCATCCTCGAAGTCGGTTTCCAGTTTCTTCACCACAGCGTCAGTGTGTCAGCTCGTTGTCGAGCGCAGAATCTCGACGTCGTTGCCATCCAACGGAATCAAGCCTCGGCGGAGCTGATACCCCCAGTTCGGTGTCGAGGTCAATGCCAATCGACTCCGTACGTCGCCGAGAGGAACGGGCGTGAACGGCTCGTATCGCACTCGACGCCGAAACGGCTTGAAGCACCCCTCGTCCGCCTGCCAGATCTCACCCTCTTCGATCACACCGAGGGCTGTGAACGCGCGCAACGGATCTCGATCACCAATGGACTCGACCGGCGAATAGTAGACAAGCACATCGCCCGCCTTCATCCGCGCCAATCCGGACCTCTTCCCGTGCCCGATCTGCGCGATCCCAAGATCCACTGCGCGACGCACATGTTCGGCCGAGACAACCCCTAACCAGGCGTTCATCGCCGACCACCTGGCGAACCGAGCGCAAGTTCAATCATGATTTTAGTATGCGCGCTTATTATATTCCTCGCAACAGATCGACTCTTGAACGTGTTCAACTTCAAGGCGTACGCTGAACTTGAACACGTTCAAAGGAAGGGAGCCCATGAGCAGTCGCGGGATCGAAACCAGGGAAAAGCTGGTGGCAACAGCTTTGCGGCTCTTCCGCGCCGAAGGCTTCGCAGCGACGACCATGCGCAAGATCGCGACCGAAGCGGAGGTCTCCCTCGGGAATGCCTACTACTACTTCGCCAGCAAGGACGAACTGGTTCACGAGCTGTATCTCGTCATCCAACGTGATCACCGAGAGCGTGCGCTCCCACTCCTACGCAAAGGTGGCTCACTCGCGGAAAATCTCGCGATCGTTCTGCACACCGGACTCGATGTCATGGGGCCCTATCACGGGTTCGGTAGCGCGTTTCTGCACGTCGCCCTGCCCACCGCATCGCCGTCCAGCCCGTTCTCGGCCGAGTCGAGTGATGCGAGATCGATGGCCGTCGAATTGATGCGCGAAGCACTGGCGGCGTCGAAGCAGAAGACGCCGGCGTCCTTGGAGACCCAGCTCCCCACACTCTTGTGGCTCAGCTATCTGGGCGTGACGCTGCACTGGGTCACCGACTCGTCTCCGGGGCAAACTCGTACCCGATCCCTGGTCGACGGCCTGGTCCCGATCATCGCCAAAGCGCTCACCCTCGCGCGGCTACCAGTGGCCCGCGGCCTGGTCGGTGACGTCGCCGCCCTGATGACCAAAGTCGTTTCTCCAGAGGGGAACACAAAATCATGAAGACTGTCGTTGTATCCGGTGCGTCGGGCTACATAGGGCAATCGCTCGTTCGAGCGCTCGAACCCAACGGGGTGGACGTACGAACGATCGGCCGGGGAGGAACGAGCGATGCCACCTGGTCCGACGAGCAAGGTGTCGCCGACGTACTCAGCGGCGCGGATCTGCTGGTCAACCTCGCCGGACGCTCTGTGAGCTGCCGATACAACAAGGGCAATGCCGACGAAATCTTCTCCTCCCGCGTGGAAACGACCGCACTGTTGGGTCGCGCATTGGCCCGTACACCGCAGCCACCCTCGCTCTGGGCGAATGCCAGTACCGGCACGATCTATCGAGACGCGCGGGATCGACCGATGGACGAGAAGAACGGAGAGCTGGGTAAGGGATTCTCCGTCGCGGTCGCGCGGGCGTGGGAACACGAATTGTTCTCAGCCCCAACCCCCGTTCGCAAAGTGGCGTTACGAATGTCGATCGTTCTCGGAGCCGGCGGCGGAGCAATCAACCCCTTCGTGAACCTGGCCCGAATCGGTTTCGGCGGAAGAATGGGCGACGGACGACAAATGTTCAGTTGGATACATATCGCCGATGTCGTTCGCTCGGTCATCCACATCTACGAGCATCCGGAGATCTCAGGCCCGGTCAATATCGCATCCCCGTATCCGGTAACCAACACCGACATGATGCGGATGGTACGAGCGAAACTTGGCCGACAATACGGGTTTCCGACGCCGGGCTGGATGCTCGAGTTCGGCGCACGAATCATCCGCACCGAGGCTGAATTGGTGACGAAGAGTCGCTGGGTTTTACCAGGGGTGCTCGCGGACAGCGGCTTCCAGTATCAATTTCCGACGTTGGAGTCTGCGCTGGAACAGATCGCTCAGGAGACCCCGCGAGGGCTGCTTCCGGTCACACTCGGCTGAAGTTCGGTCGCGGTCGCGACCGCTCGCACGATATCCTGCTCGAGCAGATAGTGATTCAGGGCAATCGCAGCCTTCGACCCAGCGGCGGCGGCGGTGATCAACTGTGCAGGCGAGTCCGACACGTTCCCAGCGGCCCATACACCAGGCATGCTGGTACTTCCCGCAGGATCAGTTACCACCCAACCATTTTCGTCAGCTTCACATCCCAGGTCAGTCAGCAAAGCGTCGCGTGGAACAAACCGTGGACCGACAAACACCACACTCCGCGGAACAACCTGACCGGAGGCCAACTCGACGCCGTCCAATCGACCGTCTGCCACCGAGACCCCGGCCACGTTGCCTTCTACGATGCGAATCCCCCTCACAGTCAGCCGCTCCCGCTCGGTGCCGGTCAGCTCGATGCGATTCGGAAAGAAGACAACATCGTCCGACCATTGGCGCACCAACGACGCCTGATGAATGGTGAACGGCCTGTTGTCACCCCCGAGTACACCGATCGGCGTATCACGAACCTCGTACCCGTGGCAGTAGGGACAATGCAAAACGTCGACTCCCCAGCGATCCTGCAGCCCAGCGATGTTCGGCAGCTCGTCACGTAACCCCGTCGCCACCAGAACAGTCCGTGCCTCCAGCGACGCAGTCGCGTCGGTTTGCACAAGAAATCCACCGTCCTCCGTTTGCTCGATTCCGATTGCGGTGCCAGTCGTCATTTCGCCGCCGTACTCGAGAACCTCCTTGCGTCCGGCCGCAAGTAATTGCGTCGGACTCTGCCCGTCCCGCGTCAGGTACCCGTGCAGGTGCTCGGAGACACCATTGCGCGGGTTACCAGCATCGACGATCATCACTCGCCGCCGAGCCCGAGCCAGAACAAGCGCGGCACTCAACCCCGCCGCACCGCCACCGACAATCACCACATCGAACTTCATGCACTCCCCCAGTCCCGCAGTTCGTCCCACCCCAGACGGTGAGCTATTCTGGCAATCTAGCAAATTTGTTTACCAGTTAACAAAACTGAGGAATCGTGAACGAACCAACACTCCGCTCCCGTACGTGCAACCTTTGGGCCGAAAACAATCCTGACCTCGACACGTCGCCCATGGAAGTTGTCGCGCAACTCAAGCGGATCACGGCGCTTCTCGAACTCGCCGTCGAACCGGTGTACCGATCCGCGGACCTCACCGTGTCGGAAGTCGAACTGCTTGTGCCGCTTCGATACGCCGAGGAACCGGTCACCGCGATTCGTCTCGCCGAACGCCTCGGTATGTCTCGGGCCGGAGTCAGCAAGGCACTCGCACGATTGGAGAAGCGAGGCCTTGTCTCCCGCACGAGAAATCCCGAAGACAGGCGATCTGCACTGATCACGATGACGATCCAGGGAAACGCTGTCGTCGATGATGTCTTTCCTCGCGAACTCGCCGCTCACGGTGAATTATTCACCAAACTCGGACGGGACCGCGGAAAAATTCTCGCGGCACTCGAGCAGTTGGCGCTATCCATGGAAGGCGGGTTGGATCGAACGCAGGACAAGAAGTAGCCCGCGCTACTCCTGCTCCCCGGTCCGCCCGCCGTACGTCGCAATCTTGTACTCCGTCGCAGCCAAAGACAACGTGAGCTCCTTGATCTGCCGACGAACGGTGTCCCGGTGCTCGAGCAGCATGTCGAGCCTCTCCGGAACTGTCCCTTCACCGGCGACGACCAGTTCGACGTAGTGCTGCAGGTCGCGAATCGCCATGCCTGAGATACGCATGCGGGTCAGAAACACCAGCCTGCGAATAGATTCCGGGCCGTACACACGATGTCCGCTCGAGTCACGATCGACCGTGACCAGGCCGATCTTCTCGTAATAGCGCAGGGTATGTGCCGAAACATCCAGCAGGTCTGACACTTCGGCGATCGACATCGGGTCCTGAACATCCCCTGTATCGACGAGTCGATGGATCACCTCGATCGACATGGGCCCGTCCACTTCCCCAAGTGCCTCGAGTGCCTTGCGCATCAAGTCTTCGGTAGCCATGCTTCTCAGCCTAGAACGGACGGACGGGTCCGGCAGCATCCGCGAAGTCGGCACTGCGAGCCAGATCAGCCCAGACGGCTACCTCGGCGAGATTCTTCCGATACGACGCGGATATCCGCGCCACGGCTTCCTTTCCGAGCGGCAAGCGAAGTGGCACATTCTCACTGTGCACCAGCGAGGTGATGATCTCTGCTGCCTTCTCTGGATCACCCTCCTGAACACCGTCTGCCGCCGCCATGTCCCGCAGAACAGGATCGAGCAAATCACGGTAGTCCGAGGATGATTCGGCGAAGCTCAGAACGCCAGGTGTGTTGAATGCTGTTCGGAATCGGCTGGGCTCGACGATCATGACCCGGATGCCGAACTGCCCGACCTCGCCGGCAAGGGCCTCCGACCAGCCTTCAATCGCGAATTTGGACGCCGAATACGCCCCGACGCCGGGAAACGACATGCGGCCGCCTTGACTGCTCATCTGCACGATCGTTCCGCTGCCCTGCGCTCGCATCGAAGGGAGGACGGCGCGCACCAACGCGGCGGGTCCGATCAGGTGCAGTTCCATGAGATCCCGCAAGGCCGAATCGTCGACCAACTCCGCCGCGCCGACCATCCCACGACCGGCATTGTTGACCAGCACGTCGACGCGACCGAAACGCTCGAGCGCGTGTTCGACTACCCCCGGAGCTGCTTCGGTATCCCGGACGTCGAACGTCACAGTCAAGAACCGATCCGGATGCTCCGACGCAATATCTGCAACGGCGTCAGGGCGACGAACTGCCGCGACCACCGCGTCCCCTGATCGAAGTGCTGACAGTGCTAGTTCGCGGCCGAAGCCTCGAGAAACTCCAGTGATGATCCAGGTCTTTGTTGTCATGGTCGGGAACGCTAAGGGTTAGAGCGCGCTCCAACGCAAGCCTCTGCTCCGACCACAGAATTACACCCCGGCCCAGACCGGTCGCTCACCGCGAAGGAAACCGTCGACGCCGGCTTTGAAGTCGCCACTGCTGTAGATCATGCGCATCAGATCATCGTTGTCGGTGATCGATCGGGTTCTGATGCGGCGCAGGGACTCTCGAATCGTCCACACGGTCATCGGGGCAGCCGCAAGGAGTTCCCGCGATACCTGGGCAGTCAGGCTCGCGAACTCGGTCTCTGTTGCACAGTCGCTGAGGAAGCCGTTCCGCAGAGCCTCGTCACTCGACATGACCCCCGCCCGAGCGACCAACGACATCAGACGCGAACTGCCGATCCTGTCCGCCAGCAACGCCACGGAATGGACCGACAACGAGTTTCCGAGTGTGCGCGCGATCGGGAGGCAGAAGCGGGACCCGTGCGTCGCGATCCGCACATCGCACGCTGCCGCTAACAACAGCCCGGCTCCCGCGCACACACCGTCGATGACCGCCAGCGTGGGAACCCGCACTTTCTCGAGTTCGGTCAGCACGCCGACGAACCGACTTTCGTAGTCGAGCCCGTCGTGAAAACTCGAGAAGGTCTGAAAATGGCCTATGTCGGAACCCGCCGAGAACGCCTCTCCCCCAGCACCTCGGAGAGTGAGTAACCGGATCTCGCGGTCGGAGTCGGCGCTTCGGCAGGCTCCGGCAATGGCGTCGTACATCTGAGGAGTCAGTGCGTTGTGTTTCTCCGGCCGGTTGAACATGACGTCAAGCGTGTCGCCATGACGGATGATCGAGATGTCTTCGTGCGTTTCAGTCATGACACTGACGCTATTACCGGCAAGGAACAAACGAAACACATTGCACTCGAGTATCTTTGCGAATATTTGGTGCGAAGTTGCAGATAGTGCGAACGGAGACGCGTCGACGAGGCCAGGACACGGTGATGCCAGAACCGAACCTCGCCGACGCAGTATTGGAAGAGTCGTCAGGCCACGATAGTTGAAAGCGCTATGCCACGACGGTCCGCTGCGGCACACCGGAGTACTGGCTCAGCGGCCTGATCAGTGCATTCGACTGCCCCTGCTCGATGATGTGCGCCGTCCATCCGGTGATGCGGCTCATCACGAAGATCGGCGTGAACATCTCGACGTCGAAGCCCATGAGGTAATACGCAGGGCCCGTGGGGAAATCGAGATTCGGCTTGATTCCGGTGGCACTGACCATCGTCTTCTCGAGGATCTCGTACATCTGCACCCACTTTTCGCCGTCGGTGCAAGCAGCGACGTCGACGAGCGCCTGCTTCATGGTCGGCACTCGCGAATCACCGTTCTTGTAGACACGGTGCCCGAATCCCATGACCTTCTCTTTGGCAGCCAACTTCTCCGACATCCAGGCTTCTGCGCGGTCGGGGTCGTCGATCTCGAGCATGTCGTGCATGACAGCTTCGTTTGCGCCGCCGTGCAACGGGCCCTTGAGCGTGCCGATCGCAGCCGTCACTGCGCTGTAGATGTCCGAAAGTGTGGACGTCACAACACGAGCGGCAAACGTCGAGGCGTTGAAGGAGTGCTCCGCATACAGGATCAGCGAGACCTCGAAGGCCTTCACGATCGCCGGCTCGGGAACAGCACCGAAGCACATGTTCAAGAAGTTTTCGGCGAAACCCAGGTCCGACTGCGGCGCAATGGGATCCTGACCGCGCCGGCGGCGGAAATCGGCTGCGACGATGGTCGGCAGCACAGCCGTCATCCGCAGTGCCTTGGCTAGATTGGCCTTCTCGGAGTTGTCGTCCTCCGCCGGATCCTCAGCGCCGAGGTAGCTGATCGCCGTCCGGACCACGTCCATCGGGTGGCAGTTGTCGGGCATCTTGGTCAGGAGCGAGAGCAGTGAGCGATCGGCACGGCGAGCCGCACGCTCACGCAGACAGAGCAATTCGAGCTGCTCGGGTGTCGGCAGTTCGCCGTACCACAGCAGGTGCGCAACTTCTTCGAAGCTACAATTCGCGGCGAGGTCCTGCACTGCGTAACCGCGATACGTCAACGAATTCGTCTCGGGCACTACCTTGGAGATAGCCGTCGTGTCGACGACAACCCCGGCCAAGCCCTTGTAGATCGTCGGAATCTGTTCGGTCATGTCCTACTCCCCTCCACGCTGAAATTGAAAATGCCACTGTCGAATTCGTTGTAACGCTCGTACTCGAGAATCTCGTACAACCTGCTGCGCTGCTGCATCTCGCCGAGCAGTCCTTCTTGCGTGCCCTCCGCAAAAATCTCGCGCAGACCCTTTTCGATAGCGAACATCGCCAGACGAAGGGTGGTCACGGGGTAGATGACGGCGTTGAAACCGATCTCTTCCAATGTCTTCGCCGAAATGAGGTTCGACTTTCCGAACTCGGTCATGTTGGCGAGCAACGGAGTGTCGACTGCTGCGCGGAACTTCTCGAAGTCGGCCTCGGTGGCAAGAGCCTCTGTGAAGATCAAATCAGCGCCGGCATCCGCGTAGGCCTTTGCTCGCTCGATCGCTGCGTCGATACCGTCGATTCCGGCAGCATCGGTGCGCGCGCAGATGACGAAGTTCGGGTCACGACGTGCCGAGACTGCAGCACGAACTCGGCGAACCATGTCTTGGGTAGGCACGATCGCTTTGCCGTCGAGGTGCCCACAGCGCTTGGGGTTGATCTGATCCTCCAGGTGCAGACCGGCTATACCGTCGTCCTCGAAGACCGTGACCGTGCGGGCAGCACTCATGGGTTCACCGAAACCGGTGTCGGCATCGATCAGCGTCGGGAGGTCGGTGACCCGCGCGATCTGCTTGCTGTGGGCGGCGACCTCGGTCAACGTGGTCAGCCCGATGTCGGGAAGCGCCAATCCGGCGGAATACGCACCACCCGAAACGTAGACACCTTCGAACCCGATTTCCTGAATGAGCTTGGCTGTCAACGGATTGATCGCACCGGGGAGTCGTTGAATCTTTCCGGACGTCAGCCCGGCCCGGAAGGCAATCCGCTTGTCCGCTGCAGACGTCGCTGCGGCAATGAGGCCCGTCATCAGAAGAGTCCCTTGGCGACCTTGGGGGCCCGAGCGAGAACGTCTTCGGAAACGGTGAAGGTTAGCTGATCGAGTTCGCCTGCCTTCAATTCGGCGGTGCGCTGTGCCGCGTCGAGGAAGCGGTCCTGTTCGCTCGGCTCGATGACGCCCTCGGCGAGGGTGCGGAACTTCGCGACGTACTGATCGCGAGCGAACGGACGTGCGCCGAGCGGGTGCGCATCAGCCACCGCAAGCTCGTCGACGATGACCTCGCCGCTCTTCAAGGTGATCTCGGCGCGAGCACCGAAAGCCTTCTCGTCCGGATCCGTCGAGTGGTAACGGCGTGTCCATTCGGGATCTTCGCGCGTGGAGATCTTGTTCCACAGCTCGATCGTGTCGGGGCGCTGTGCACGCTCTGGCGCGTAGGAATGCTCGTGGTGCCACGTACCGTCCTGCAGCGCAACGGCAAAGATGTACATCACCGAGTGATCGAGAGTTTCACGCGATGCGGTGGGGTCGAACTTCTGCGGATCGCCGGAACCGGTGCCGATGACGACGTGGGTGTGGTGACTGGTATACAAGACGATCGAGGCGATCTGGTCGAGATCGCCGACGCGAGAACGCATCCGGCGTGCGAGGTCGATCGGCGCCTGGCTCTGGTACTCCGCGGAGTGTTCCTTCGTGTACGAGTCGAGGATGGCGCGCTTCGCCTCACCCGAACCGGGAAGCGGAACGTGGTACTCCTTGTCCGGGCCACCGAGCAGCCAGGCGATGACGCCGTCTTCGCCTTCCCAGATCGGTGACGGTGCACCTTCACCGCGCATCGCACGATCGACTGCCTCGACGGCAACCTTGCCGGCCAGCGCCGGCGCGTAGGCCTTCCAGCTGGAGATCTCGCCCTTGCGGGACTGCCGTGTAGCCGTCGTGAGGTGCAGCGCCTGACCGATTGCCTGGTAGACCGTCTCGGTGCCCAGGCCGAGCAAGGTTCCGATACCTGCCGCGGCCGAAGGGCCGAGGTGTGCGACGTGATCGATCTTGTGCTCGTGCAGGCAGATAGCCCGAACCAGGTCGATCTGGATCTCGTAGCCAGTCGCCAGACCACGAATCAGGTCTTTGCCGTCACGCCCGGCGTGCTGAGCGACGGCAAGGATCGGCGGGATGTTGTCACCGGGGTGCGAGTACTCGGCGGCCAGGAACGTGTCGTGGAAATCGAGTTCACGAACCGCTACGCCGTTTGCCCATGCGGCCCATTCAGGCGAGAAGGTACCCGAGATACCGAACACGGTGGAACCGGGTGTGTACGGATGAGACTGCGCCTGTGCACGCGCATTCACTACGGGGCGGCGCACCAGGGAAGCTGCGGCAACTGCCGCGTTGTCGATGATCCGGTTGACGATCATGTCGGACGTGGCGTCGGTGACCTCGACGGAATCCGTCGCAACTTCCGCGATCTTCCACGCGAGGTGGTCTTCCTTGGGGAACTCTTCGGCAGAGCGGTGGGTGCGTACGAGATGCGTCTTCATCGATCCTCTTCTCACGTGCTTCGGTATCTATTTGCACGCTACGCAGCTCATTCACCTCGGGATAGGCCCTCGCAACTGCCTATTTGTGCAATAACGATCCTGCAATGTTGCGAATGTTGCGAATGGCTCCTCGGTAGGGTGAACGCGATCGGCACCGAGGAGATTCGATGAAGAAGATGTACGCGGGAGCGCGGCTGCGACGGCTGCGGGAAGAACGAAACCTGTCACAGTCCGCACTGGCGAAGGCACTCGAACTCTCCCCCAGCTATGTCAATCAACTAGAGAACGATCAACGACCGCTGACGGTCCCCGTCCTTCTCAAGCTCAACGCCGAGTTTCGATCTCGACGTGCAATTCTTCGCCTCCGATTCCGACGCACGCCTCGTGGCTGACGTTCATCACGCCTTGGCCGAAACCTCGGAATCCGGGGAGGTATCGCTGGCAGAGGTAGACGAATTGGTGGCCCGAATGCCCGCGGTCGGACGCACCCTCGTGATGTTGCACCGTCGTTTGCACGCCGCAACCGAGCAGTTGGACCAGTTCTCGACGCAATTGTCCGACGAGGCCGCATCTGATGTGTCGCTCGTACCCATGCCCTACGAGGAGGTTCGGGACTTCTTCTACGACCGAAAGAATCACATCGCCGTTCTGGACGACGCTGCCGAGCAGATGTTCGTGGACAACGGATTGTCCGTTGGCGCAGTGGATTTGCAACTGGCACGACTACTTCGCGATCAGCACGGCGTCACCGTGACGATCCGTACCGACGAACCAGACAAGCTCGGCCCCAAGCGTTTCTACGATCCGGACAAGTCGGTACTCACCCTCGCCCGTCGTCTGTCGGCAGGGCAACGCGCGTTCCAGATCGCGATGCAGTTGGCCTTCTTCACCCAAGCCGACGTGATCGATTCTCTTGTCGCCGAGGATGAATCATTGAGTGCCGAATCCGCAGCTCTCGCCCGCATCGGACTCGCGCATTACTTCGCCGGCGCGCTACTACTGCCGTACACCCAATTCCTGGAATCCGCTGAGGCCTTGCGATACGACATCGATCTGCTGAGCCTCAAGTTCGAGGTCGGCTTCGAGACCGTCTGCCACCGGTTGTCCACACTCCAACGGCACGGCCAGCGCGGCATTCCCTTCTTCTTCGTCAGAACCGATCGCGCCGGAAACATCTCGAAGAGACAGTCCGCTACCGCTTTTCACTTCTCCAGAGTCGGCGGCAGTTGCCCGCTGTGGGTCATCCACGAGGCGTTCGCGAGCCCAGGGCGCATCCTCACCCAGGTCGCGAAGATGCCCGACGGCCGGACATACCTCTGGGTGGCGCGCACTACCCACAGCGGCGGGCTCGGGTACCTCGCCCCCGAGCGGAACTTCGCCGTCGGACTCGGTTGCGACATCGGCTACGCCGATCGCATGGTCTACTCCCACGGAATCCAGACGGACGACCCCGCGACCATCGTGCCGATCGGCGCGGGGTGCAAAGTCTGTGACAGACCGGCGTGCTCTCAACGCGCCTTCCCCCAACTCGGCCGCTCGATCTCCGTCAGTCAGAACAGCAGCAGCCATCTGCCGTATCCGCAACAGTAGGGCGCAAACAATAGGGCGCACCGACTCCACCTGCGCTTCCCCGGAGCTACGGCGCCTTTCTGCTTCGATGGATGTCATGCAACCCGATACCGTGACCCCTCGTCGACTGGTTCTTCGCCGCCTTTCGGCCGTGGTTGGTGTGGCCGGAATCGTGACGGGTTTGGTTGCCTTGATCGCAACTCAGCTGGACGTCGATCACAACATCGTGATCGTTCTGGCGTCAGTGGCACCCTTGTTGATGATTGCTCCGCTGATCGGTGCCGTCGTCTCGGGTATCGGGCTTCAGTGGATCGTATGTGCCGCATCCCTTGTCGTCCTTGCACTGTTCGGATGGTCTGTGAGCCCGCTGTACATCGGCGGAACTGGGGAGTCGACGTCTGCGAACGGTCCATCGATTCGGTTGATGCAGGCCAACTTGATGGTCGGTGCAGCGGATCCGGAGTCGCTTGTGGCGATGGTCCGCGAACGCAACGTCGACGTGGTGACGGTCCAGGAGTTGACGTACCAGGAAGCCGAGGCGCTCGAAGCCGCCGGGCTTGAAGAGGTTCTGAGCCACCAGTTCCTGATCCCCTACGCCGACGGCGGTGGCGGGGCCGGAATCTACAGTCGCTTTCCTCTCTCCAATCCACGTAGCCTCGACGGGTTCTCACCCGAAACGCTGTCCGCAGAGCTGAATGTCGGCTTGGCGCAGCCAGTCACATTGTTCGCCGTGCATCCGGCACCTGCGTACATCTCGCCGGCTTCGGTGTGGGTGGCCGAGCAGCAGAAGCTTGGGTCTTACATGGACGAAGTCGCCGGGATGGACAATGTGATAGTCAGCGGCGATTTCAATGCGTCGTACTCGAACAAACAGTTCCGGAATCTCCTCAGCAACGGATACACCAGCGCCGCCGATCAATTGGGTTCCGGCCTGATCCCGACGTACCCGACCGACAAGTGGTATCCGGCGGTGGTCGGTATCGACCACATAATCACCAAAGGCGCCGTGGCGACATCCTTGGAACGGATCGAGATCAAGGGATCCGATCACCACGGCCTGATTGCCGACATCACGTTGTCTTGACTAAATCCTGGATTGAGCGAGCACCGGGGCATGGTTGTGCCCGGTGCTCGCGTCTCGAGTTATTTCACTTCAGGCTGCTGTCGGTGGGCTGTTCCCGCCGATCGGCTGCTGATACGGATCGATCGACATCGGCGGATAGAACACCGACTTCCGATCCGGGCCGATCTCCACCCGCCATTCCGTGTGGTGCATCGTCCGATGATGATGACCACACAACAAGATCAGATTGTCGAGATCCGTTGGGCCACCATCACCCCAGTGAACAATATGATGAGCATCGCACCACCCCGACGGCGTCCCACACCCCGGAAACGCGCACCCACCATCCCGAACCGCCAACGCCCGCCTCTGCGGCACCGTCGCCGTTCTCGCTTCCTTACCGTACTCGAGCGGAACACCATTCTCATCCAACAAAATCCGCGTGACCGTGCAGTCGCACGCCAACATCCGGGCAGTATCGATACTGATCGGGCCCACCCAATCCGTCCACGCAAATCCCAGCTCCTCGGTGGACGGCAACAGGTCTTTCAGAACTTTAAGGTCCGTCATGTCTTTCGCGGACGCGGTGACCGTGATGTGTGGTTTCACGCCGCCCTCGATCGGACCCAACCCCGCCCGCTCGTACCGGCGCAACAGTTCGCAAAACCCGCCCGCCCGCCGTAATGCCGGAGTACGCGTGTCCTTCACGCCATCCTTCTCCGGCGTCGGAGCGGACAGACTCGACAACAACGTGATCAGACGCGCCCCGTTCACAGCATCCAAGTCACCCTTCACAGACACACGCCCGTACAAGCCTTTCGAGGCGTAGAACTCGTTACGCTCCGAATCCTCGCCGACCGGAACACCGTCCTCACGCGTGCCGTACTGCTTCTCGATCCGCCGAATCGCCGCCCGCACCGCATCACAATCGGCAATGTTCTTCGACGCCAACCCCAACAAGATCCCGCGAGCCTTCTCCACATCCGCCAGGGTCATGTTCTTCGGCGGATGCTGACAAAACGACGCCACCT